>MNYN01000001.1 GCA_001873105.1 Flavobacteriaceae bacterium CG2_30_34_30
TATTGTTATTCTATCCATTCAAATAAATATTCATTTTTATATTCTACATTGAATTTGTTTAACAATTCAATATATTCTTCTTTAAATGTTTTCTTTTTATGATGTTCTTTCTGATTCATGATATACGCAATTACATTATCTAATTGAGAATGATTGTAAGAAAAAGCACCGAAGCCAGATTGCCATTGAAAATGTAATGGGCAAAATTTATTTTCTTTGATAAAATCGTTGCTTGACTTTTTCACTTCTCTTACCAAATCAGATAAACAACAAGTTGGTTTCATCCCGATAAGAAAATGGATGTGATTGGGAATTCCATTAATGGCTAACATTTTTTGTTCTTTATTTTGAACAATACCGGTAATGTATTTATACAATTGTTCTTCCCATGAATGGTTTATTAACGAGCTTCTGCCTTTTACTGCAAAAACGACTTGAATGTAAATTTGTGTGTAAGTATCTGCCATTTATTGGATATATTTAATTAGGGAGTGTTTTTTATTTATATCAAATGTATTCAAAATATTTGATTCGACCCCTCTGGGGTCGTCGTGTGACGCTAATATTATTTTCTATAAACGTTTGACCCCTCTGGGGTCCTCGTGTGGTGCTAATTTGATTTTCTATAAACGTTTGACCCCTCTGGGGTCTTCTTTTGTTTTTGTGATTTTCTGTTATAATGTTGTTGAACCCAGTAGGTTCCAATGTGTATAGAAAAGATGGATACATTGAAAAGGAACCCATCGGGTTCCAATGTTTATAGCAAAATAAGAATATATTGAAAGGAACCCAGCAGGTTCCAAAGTTTATAGCAAAAGAAGCTTATTTAAAAGGAACCCAGCGGGTTCCAATGTTTATAGCAAAATAAGAATAGATTGAAAAGGAACCCAGCAGGTTCCAATGTGTATAGAAAAGAAGAATACATTAAAAAGGAACCCAGTGGGTTCCAATGTTTATTGCCGATTTTTGATGTATTGTTATTCTATCCATTCAAATAAATATTCATTTTTATATTCTACATTGAATTTGTTTAACAATTCAATATATTCTTCTTTAAATGTTTTCTTTTTATGATGTTCTTTCTGATTCATGATATACGCAATTACATTATCTAATTGAGAATGATTGTAAGAAAAAGCACCGAAGCCAGATTGCCATTGAAAATGTAATGGGCAAAATTTATTTTCTTTGATAAAATCGTTGCTTGACTTTTTCACTTCTCTTACCAAATCAGATAAACAACAAGTTGGTTTCATCCCGATAAGAAAATGGATGTGATTGGGAATTCCATTAATGGCTAACATTTTTTGTTCTTTATTTTGAACAATACCGGTAATGTATTTATACAATTGTTCTTCCCATGAATGGTTTATTAACGAGCTTCTGCCTTTTACTGCAAAAACGACTTGAATGTAAATTTGTGTGTAAGTATCTGCCATTTATTGGATATATTTAATTAGGGAGTGTTTTTTATTTATATCAAATGTATTCAAAATATTTGATTCGACCCCTCTGGGGTCGTCGTGTGACGCTAATATTATTTTCTATAAACGTTTGACCCCTCTGGGGTCCTCGTGTGGTGCTAATTTGATTTTCTATAAACGTTTGACCCCTCTGGGGTCTTCTTTTGTTTTTGTGATTTTCTGTTATAATGTTGTTGAACCCAGTAGGTTCCAATGTGTATAGAAAAGATGGATACATTGAAAAGGAACCCATCGGGTTCCAATGTTTATAGCAAAATAAGAATATATTGAAAGGAACCCAGCAGGTTCCAAAGTTTATAGCAAAAGAAGCTTATTTAAAAGGAACCCAGCGGGTTCCAATGTTTATAGCAAAATAAGAATAGATTGAAAAGGAACCCAGCAGGTTCCAATGTGTATAGAAAAGAAGAATACATTAAAAAGGAACCCAGTGGGTTCCAATGTTTATAGAAAAGAGGAATAGATTGAAAAGGAACCCAGCGGGTTCCAATGTTTATAACCTACAAGCGACGTAGTGGCAAATGCAGGGACGAAATTTTTAAAAGCCAAAAAATTAGAAGAATTCATAGAATGATTTTCCAATATACCCAGCGACAATGATTTTATCATAACCATCTTGAACTTTTCATTTTTTGAAATCTTCGTCTTTAATTTTCCTTCATTTTACTTATCTTTGCACTTCTAAAAAACTAACTATGAAAGACGGGATTTACGCAAAGTTTAATACTACAAAAGGAGCAATTACGGTAGAACTTACTTACCAACAAACCCCAGGAACGGTGGGTAATTTTGTTGCGTTAGCAGAAGGCACCCTTGAAAATACTGCAAAAAAACAAGGGCAAGCCTTTTATGACGGTCTTGTTTTTCATCGGGTAATACCGGATTTTATGGTACAAGGAGGCGATCCAAAAGGCACGGGGACTGGAGGACCGGGTTACCAATTTGAGGATGAATTTCATCCCGATTTGCGTCATGATGCACCCGGCATTCTTTCTATGGCAAATTCAGGACCCAACTCCAATGGTAGTCAGTTTTTTATTACCCATGTGCCTACCCCTTGGTTAGATGGCAAACATACCGTTTTTGGGAAAGTGGTGGAAGGACAAGAAGTTGTTGACAGCATTGGTCAAGGAGATATTTTAGAAACTCTGGAAATCGTTAGAGTAGGATCAGAAGCCAAGCAATGGAATGCGGTGGAGACTTTTCGACAATTTGCTGGAGCAAAAGAAGCAAGACAAGCTGCTGCCAAGAAAAAACAAGAAGAATTATTAGGAAAGCTATCGGAAGGCTTTGAAAAAACCCCAAGCGGATTGCGCTATAAAATAACACAAAAAGGAAGTGGTAAATCCCCTATGAAGGGCGATATCGTTTCGGTACACTACGAAGGGATGTTTACCGATGGTGGCGTTTTTGACTCTTCTATTAAACGTGGGAATCCTATAGATTTTCCTATAGGAAAGGGCAATGTTATAGAAGGATGGGATGAAGGCATAATGCTTTTAGGTGTGGGCGACAAAGCACGTTTTGTGATTCCATCGGATTTGGCTTATGGTGAACAAGGTGCAGGTGGTGTAATTCCTCCTAATGCCACTTTGGTATTTGATGTAGAATTGGTAAAAATAAAATAAACCCAAACTTTTTTAATTTCGTCTTGGTTTTAAATACGATTGTTTTTGATACCAAATTATTTCCATTTGATATTACATCCCATACTTGGTTTTTGATCTATGCGTTGTGGGCTATTGTTCAAAATGCTGTCCAATGCTTCTCGTAGGTCTCTTCCGTTGGGTTGAATACTATTTCCGGGTCTGGAATGGTCTAATTGTCCTCGATATACTAATTTTAGTTCCTCGTCAAACACGTAAAAATCGGGTGTACAAGCAGCGTTGTAAGCTTTAGCGACCTCTTGGGTTTCATCAAAAAGATAGGGGAAGCCATAGTCTAACTCCTCGGCACGGAGAACCATTTCTTCAGGGCCATCCTGAGGGTAGGCAACCACATCGTTGCTATTGATAGCTACAAAACCAAAGCCTTGGACTCTATAGTCATTGGCTACACGAACAATTTCTTCGTTTACATGTTTTACATAGGGGCAATGGTTGCAAAGAAACATAACCACAGTGCCATGTTTACCGATAACATCGTAAAGCGTTACCCACTCCTTAGTGATTACATCTAGAAGTTTAAAATCTGGTGCTTTTGTGCCTAGTGCCAGCATCGTGGAAGCGGTAAGAGTCATATATTAATTTTAGTTCTAAGTTACAATTAATTTAAAAGACATGCAATATTTTGTTATTTAAAAACTCTGTTAAAAGAAAGCCATATTGCGAATTAAAGTTATACCAATTGTTTGGGTATCGTTTTATAAACCATTAATTTTGGTGTAATGATTTAAAAATGAGAAAGAAAATGCAAGAGACCTATGTTACATTATCAGAGGCGATAGCTCATTTACAGCAGCTAGGCTATACGATTGATTATAACCTAAAAGAGCATGGTTTACTTGATGATTTGTTTATGACAAGAGAAACGGAAAAGTTACAAGTAATTAAGTTTTATCGTTTTGAGGGCGAAAGCAATCCTGCGGATAATATGATTCTTTATGTATTGGATAATGCTAAAGGAAAAAAAGGATTACTTGTAGATGCTTATGGTGCAGATAGTTGTAACTTAGTGCCTGAAAAAATACAAAGAATGAATATCTTAAGATAACTATGACAACTATTGATTGGCAGCATTTTCAAGAAGTACAGATGCGTGTAGGCACGATTATAACTGCGGAAGATTTTCCGGAAGCCAAACAACCTGCCTACAAACTACAGATTGATTTTGGCAGGGAATTAGGCATAAAAAAATCGTCAGCACAAATCACCGAACGCTACCAAAAAGAAGAGTTGATAGGCAGACAAATTATAGCAGTAATTAATTTTCCACCCAAACAAATAGCCAACTTCATGAGCGAATGTTTGGTGCTTGGTGCGGTAGATGCTACCGGGGATGTTATCCTATTACAACCCGAAGCAAACGCAGCAAATGGGTTGCGCATATCCTAAAAGTACTCCTTACATAAAATCACCAAAGAAAATGGCATTCATCAATAATTTGTTGGTGCCAAACCAAAACGCTCTAAAGTTGGTGTTTTCTAGAAACAAGAGTACTTTGCCACTGCCAAAATTTTCTACTTTGAAAGCCGAACTGTTGGCGAGGTTTTTTAAATTGTCTTTAGTAATATAGCCGCTTAATAGCGGATTTTCGGTAAAAAGAATCGGGTTGTTGTAACTTTGCACATCGGGTTCTAAAAATAGGGTGGAATTTTTGAATAAAGGCAAAGTAGAATTTTTATAGCCAAAATTCACCGGATGTGAACGGTCTAATTTTGTTTCAAATATGGCACCTCCAATTCCCTTTGCACCACGATAATCGTTTCTTTTTTCAAAAGATATATTGGTTGCAGTATCTTTTACTTCTTTAAATGTAAGCTTAACGAGCTCATTGGAAGTTGCCCATTTTGCCGCATTTTTATAGCCTATAAATATCCCTCCGTTTTTAATCCAGGTTTTTATTTTTTCGGTATCGTTTTTATCTAAGGCATTTCCCCAACTATTCGGCAAAATAAGATGGGTGTATCGGCTTACATCGGTGCGGCTTACATTTCGGGTGTCAAGTTTGGTAATTTTCATTGCATAGCGTTGGTCAAACAAATGCCATATTTCCCCTGCATCGGAAGGTGTAATTCCATCTCCAACCAGTAAAGCCACTTTTGGTTTTTTGAGGGTTTTAAAATTATTACTACCTAAATCCATTCCATTTGTTCTTCCGGTGGATACACTTGTAATAGTGGTAAAGGATTCGTGAGCCACCTTAGTAAGAAATTGGGCAAGTTCTTGTGGTGTCATTTTTTGGTTTTGTACAGGGATAAGGATGGTGCCATAATCGAATTTTTTTCCATCCATTTCAAAGGGTTTTAGTCCCACTTTTGCTGTAATATCGGCTTCTAAAATTTGGTTAAGTGCTTTAGGTGTATAGTACTCATGCCATTCCATCAAATAGGCATAGTTTGAAGTAGAAAAGTCGCTAACCACAGGAGGTTTTATACTAGTAATTTCAGATCCTAACTGGTTAAGAGGCGCATTTTCATTATAATCTACATTAAAAGCAAGAGGAAACGACCAAGCGGAAATATCATAAAACAAGCTATCTTCAAAGGTGGTTCTTTTTTCAAAAATAGCTTGTATTAAGCGCGTTTGTTTTTGATTGGTAGGAACCATATAGCTGTAGCCTTTTTTATAATTTTTATCATTAAGGGTAAAATTGTCTTTGATTTCGTAAATTTTTATTTTGTGTTGCTGAAGGATTTCAGCCAAATGGTAGGCTTTTGCTGCATCTTTTTCATCACCAAATACGATAGCAGTGGTTTTGGCTTCTTTTCGGGCATTTTGAAAAAATTGGCGTTGGTAGCTTAAAATCTTTTCTCTTAATTTCACACCTGCTTCTAGGGTGGAAAGTGCGGTAACAAATTGATTTCTTATGGTAAAAGGAAAGGTTAAGATGCCATTGTCACTTTCTTGTGCATGGCCTCTAGAAGAAGCTTGTTCAAACAGAATACCTATACTTCCTTGAATATCCGGAAATGTGGAGCCTTTGCCATAATAAAAATCATCATAGTCTTCTTCCGAATAATAAAAACTTCCTATTTGGTCTAAAGCATTGGCATGAAATTGTGCGATATCGCCGGTTAGGCTCTGATTTTTCTTAGGTGTTAACGGATGCGTTCTGGAAGGAATTCCGGGTTGAAAAAAGAAGGTTGCATTGGTGCCCATTTCGTGGTGGTCGGTTAGGATGTTTGGGTACCATTGGTGAAAAGTTTTAATTCTAACCCTACTTTCCGGCAGTTGCGATGGTAGCCAGTCTCGGTTCATATCAAACCAGTAGTGGTTTGTTCTGGCACCCGGCCAGGATTCACGATATTCACGGTCGTTGGGATCTGGATTGATGTTTTCACTTTTGTGCATATTAACCCAAGTAGAAAATCGTTGCAGCCCGTCCGGGTTAAAGGACGGATCAAACAAGATGATGGTGTTGTCTAGGATTTCGTCTATTTTTGTGCCTTGTGCGGCAGCCAGATAATAGGCAACGGCTAGAGCCGCATTGCTGCCGCTGGGTTCGTTGCCGTGAATGGAAAACCCTTGGTTTATTACAATGGGCATATTGGAAAGATCTAAACCTGCCCCATCAGCTTCCGAAAGGTTAAGGTGTTTTAACCGAATATTTTCGATATTTTCATGGTTTTTAGGTGAGGTGATAGTGAGTAAAATAAGCGGTCTGCCTTCTATGGTTACGCCTCGGTTTTCAATGGTTATTCTATTACTGCTATTAGCTAATGCCTGCATGTATTGAACCAATTTGTCGTGGGTAATGTGCCATTCGCCTACTTCGTGACCTATTACGCTTTTTGGTGTTGGGATGTGTTTGTTATAAGAAACATCTTGTGGTAAATAATAAGAAAGATCAAGAGGTTTGTTTTGTGCAATGCAAAAAAAGGAGGAAATAAGAAGGAGTAGGAAAATATTTTTTTTCATTGTTGAAAGATTTATTAGGGTTAAAGATAAAAAAACCGCTCCACTAAGGGAACGGTTTTAAAAATTTTATTAAAGGATTAAGCAATTAAATATCTTCAAAGTTGATATTGGTAAAACTATCGCTATTTCTTGGAATCTCTGATTTCTCAACATCCGATTTTCCTGGAGTATCTAAACCATTTTCTTTTTTAAAGTCTTTTTGGTGGCGTTCACTAATTACTTCTTCTCCTTTTTCTTCAATGATATAGTCAATCATTTCATTGATGTTTTCTCTAAAGCTGGCAAAATCTTCTTTGTATAAATAAATTTTGTGTTTTTTGTAGTGAAAAGAACCATCATCATTGGTAAATTTTTTGCTTTCGGTAATAGTAAGGTAGTAATCTCCGGCTTTCGTTGCTCTCACATCAAAGAAATAAGTTCTTCTACCGGCACGTAAAACTTTTGAGTAGATTTCTTCTTGCTCCATCATTTCGTTATCGCTCATAATATATTTTGTTTTTAACTTTATTATAAGTCAAAAATCTAAAAAAAATACCTATTGACCAACTAAAATTAACTTTCTTTTTCTAAAAGTTGTTTTGCATATAATTCTTTGTAATAGCCATCGGTTTCTATCAACTGATTGTGAGTACCTTGTTGTATAATTTTGCCTTCTTGAAGGACTATAATTTTATCGGCATTTCTGGCTGCAGAAATACGGTGACTGACTAAAATGGTCGTTTTTCCTTTGGAAAGTTTTTTCAAATTGCTTAAAACTTCTTCCTCGGTTTCTGTATCTACTGCAGAAAGACAATCGTCAAAAAGATATATGGTAGGGTTTTTAATTAAAGCCCGTGCTATGGAAACACGTTGTTTTTGACCACCACTTAGGGTAATTCCCCTTTCCCCTAATACGGTTTCATATTTTTTTGTGAAACCCATTATATTTTTGTGCACTGAGGCATTTTTTGCCATTTTTACAATGTCTTCATCAGTGGCATCCTCTTTGCCAAATTTGATGTTATTGGCAATACTGTCGCTAAATAAGAAAGAATCTTGGGGTACATACCCTATAGCTTCTCTTAAACTAGTAAGGTTGTGTTTTTTTATGGGTATATCGTCTAAAAGTAACTCCCCCGATTGTAGGTCATACAGCCTGCCTATGAGTTCGAGTATGGTGGATTTTCCGGAGCCTGTATTTCCAATAATGGCTAGTGTTTCCCCCGGATTTACAGAAAAAGAAACATTTTTTAAAGCCGTGATGTTCGTGTCTGGATAGGTAAACGAAGCATTTTTAAATTCAATTTTACCTTGAATAGGAAAAATTTGGTTATTGGCATTGATGATTTCCGGTTTTTCTTTAAGAAACTCGTTAATTCGTTTTTGAGAAGCTTCGGCTTGTTGCACCATAGAAGTCACCCAACCCACCACGGCAACCGGCCAAGTGAGCATATTCACAAAAATTAAAAATTCAACAATAGTGCCCAATTCTTTTATCTGTCCATTGATGTATTGGTTACCGCCAATATAAACCACCATTAAGTTACTCGCTCCTATAAGCAACAACATTAAAGGAAAAAACAAAGCCTGAACTTTTACCAAATCTAGATTTTTATCTTTACTATCATTTGCCAATTCCACAAAATTGGCATTAGTTTGTGGCTCCATAGCATAGGCTTTTACCACAAAAATACCACTAAACGATTCTTGGGTAAAAGTGGTTAGTTTGGAAAGGTATTGTTGTACTATAGTACTTCTTTTATTTATTGCTACACTTAAGCGGTAAATGGCAAAGGAAAGAATAGGCAGTGGAGCAATGGTATAAAGCGTTAGCAAAGGAGCCTGGCTATACATATACCAAATTACAATAATAAATAAGGAGATGGTTTGTACACTATACATAAGTGCAGGTCCGGCATACATTCTAACTTTAGA
The DNA here is from genome assembly GCA_001873105.1 of Flavobacteriaceae bacterium CG2_30_34_30. Lineage (GTDB taxonomy): Bacteria > Bacteroidota > Bacteroidia > Flavobacteriales > Flavobacteriaceae > Planktosalinus. The sequence continues at coordinate 8,975 of MNYN01000001.1, forward strand.
AACGTCTTCACTGATTCGGTTCATGAGGTCACCGGTTCGGTTACTTTTATAGAAATTAAGAGAAAGTGCTTGGTAGTGTTTATATACTTCGTTTTTTAAATCAAACTCAATACGTCTTGACACTACAATAAAAGTTTGCCGCATCAAAAAAGTAAAAAGAGCAGCAATAAGTGTGGCACCAATAATAATAGCAATATTAATAAGTAGTTCTTTTTTTACAATGGCAATCTCTATCGTTTCTTTATCGATGTATCTTTTGATGCTATTTACCGATTCGCCAATAAGTTTTGGGGTAACAAGGGCAAGTATTCTTGCAATGATTGTTATTACAAGACCTAAAAGAAGTCTTCCTCTGTATTTTACAAAATATTTATGTAGGTGTTTTAATTCTTTCATACCAATTTCAAAAAAGCAGAAAACCGATTTTTAATTCTGCAATTATATTTTTGCACGTTAAAATGTGTTTGCCGTGGTTTATAAACTAGACGAAAGAATATAGATAAAAGATAGTAGTCTATAGGTTTATTAATCAATTATTTGTCAAATTAAATTTTAAAATATATTATCGTCGATTTAATATAATACATTCTTTTAAACCATCTGTACTTTCAATATGGATACTTGAATCTATAAAAATCATTTCTCACATTTTTATAGAATCTAGCAAAATAAACCGTATTTTTGCACCTCTTTTTTAAAGGAATCTATTACTAAATATTTATATAACCATTATGATTACAGAAGTAGTTAATGCGAATGAACTTCATAAAATAGACCCTGTTTTTGGTCAACTTTCGTTTGACAATCACGAGCAAATTGTTTTTTGCAACGACAAAGATACAGGATTAAAAGCAATAATAGGAATACATAATACAGTTTTAGGGCCTGCCTTAGGAGGCACAAGAATGTATAATTATGCCAGTGAATGGGAGGCTCTTAATGATGTTTTGCGTTTGTCTAGAGGGATGACATTTAAGTCGGCCATTACAGGATTAAATTTAGGTGGAGGAAAAGCGGTCCTTATGGGAGATGTGAAAACACAGAAAACGCCGGAGTTAATGAAAAAGTTTGGTGAATTTGTACATTCTTTAGGAGGAAAATACATTACCGCTGAAGACATAGGAATGACCACCGCCGATATGGATTTAGTACGCACCGTAACCCCTTATGTTACCGGAATATCAGAATCTTTAGGAGGAGCAGGAAACCCATCACCTATTACTGCTTATGGAGTGTTTATGGGAATGAAGGCTGCAGCTAAATTTAAATTTGGCTCAGATGTACTAGAAGGTAAAGTTATTTATGTACAAGGAATAGGCAATGTAGGGGAAGCACTCGTAGAACACTTAACCAATGAAGGAGCAAAAGTTATCATATCAGATATCAATCAAGAGCGATTAGAAGAAGTACGAGATAAATATGGTGTGACCATTTATGGAGGCATCAACCTTTACGCTGAAGAAATGGATATATATGCCCCTTGTGCTTTAGGTGCAACCATTAATAATAAAACTATAGCTGTATTAAAAGCTAAAATTGTAGCCGGTGCTGCCAATAACCAATTAGCAGACGATCAAATACACGGAAAACTTTTACAAGATAGAGGCATTGTTTACGCGCCAGATTTTTTAATCAATGCGGGCGGCATCATTAATGTATATGCAGAGTTAGAAGGTTATGGTAAAGCAGAAATTATTCGCAAAACGGAGAATATTTATAACACTACTTTAGAAATTCTTCAAAAAGCTGAAATCAAAAAGATTACCCCAAATCAAGCAGCTTTGGAACTGGCACAATCTAGAATAGATACAAGAAAAAAAGAAGCAAAAGCTAAAAAATAAATATATTTGCAACGCACAAATTACTTTTGTGTGTTGTTTTTTTAACAATAAAGTTCTTTAAAAAGTATGCTTACAAGAAGACATATTCGCGTTAAGGTTTTGCAATCTCTCTATGCTTATCAAAATCAAAATAATGCTAATTTAGAAAAGCAAGAAAAGTTTTTAGTGTATAGTATGGAACAAATGCACGATTTGTATTTGTTGCTCCTTCATCTACTCACTGCCATCCACACCCAGGCGGAAGGCTATATGGAAAAATCAAAATTAAAACATTTAGCTACCTCTCTAGAAAAATCGCCAAACCGAAATTTTATAGACAACAAAATATTGGCATTGTTGGCAGAAAATAATCCATTAAATATCCAATTAAAAAACAAAAAAATTACCAATTGGGAATTGGATAACGAATACCCACAGATTCTTTTTAAAGAAATCAGACAAAGTGAATTGTATGCCGATTATTTGAAATTGATTCACCCAACTTTTCAACAAGACAAAGCATTTATCATTACTCTTTACAGTGAAATTATAGCCCCAAACGAAAAACTGTATTCCTATTTAGAAGACCATCGCCTTACTTGGATTGATGATTTTCCTATTGTAAACACTGCAATTGTGAAAATGTTAAACCAATTAAAGCCCATTACAAAGGAAGATAAATTAGTACCTAAATTGTATAAAAACGACGAGGACAAAGATTTTGCGATTGCTTTGTTTAACAAAACGGTGCTTCAAGACACCAATTTGCTTGCAGAAATAGAAGGAAAAACTCCAAATTGGGATAAAGAACGTATCGCCGAATTGGATCTGATACTCATAAAAATGGGAATAACCGAATTTTTATATTTTCCATCCATCCCTGTTAAAGTTACAATCAACGAGTATTTAGAGATAGCAAAGGAATATTCCACACCAAAAAGCAGTTTGTTTATCAATGGTATCTTAGATAAATTGGTTAAAGAATATATGGAAAATAATAAACTGAACAAAATTGGACGCGGGCTACAGTAAAACAATTTTTTTTATTAATTTAGTCCCCGTCTAAAAAAATAACTTATTATTATGAAAAAATCGATTTTTATTTCAGCTCTAGCTGTTGCATTTGTATTTACTTCGTGCAAAGAAAACGCAGCAGATAAAGTAAATGAAGAAAATGCTCAAGCAGCAACTGCAGAAGCAAATGCGGAAACAGGTAAATACCCGGTGATGACTTTTGAAGAAACCGAATATGATTTTGGTACTATCGATCAAGGAACTCCTATGGAACACCTATTTGTTTTTACCAATACTGGAGATGCTCCACTTGTAATTTCCGATGCAAAAGGAAGTTGTGGATGTACCGTTCCAACATTTACTAAAGAACCAGTAGCTCCCGGAGACAAAGGTGAAATGTTAGTAAAATTTAACGGTAGTGGTCAAAACCAAAGAACCATCACAGTTACTGTTACTACAAACACAAAAGCAGGTACAGAAAAAGTAAATATTAAAGCCTTTGTAACCCCTAAAGAAGGAGCTCCGGCAGCAAGCAACTTATCTGCTACAGGTAAAACAACTAAATAATTTTTATGGAATCTTTACAATCCTTTGCTCCTTTTTTATTGATGTTTGTAGTGGTGTATTTTTTTATGATACGTCCGCAAATGCAACGTACTAAAAAAGAGAAAGCCTTTGCAGCTGCTCTTAAAAAAGGAGATAAGGTTATTACAAAAAGTGGTCTGCATGCCAAAATATTAGAAATAAACGAGGATGGCACTGTAATTTTAGAAACCCTATCCGGGAAAGTAAAGTTTGAAAAATCAGCTCTTTCTTTAGAAATGAGCACAAAGCTAAGCGATAGTACTTCTAAATAAAGACCTAAATCAATACTATGAAAAACCGCCTTAAAACTAAGGTGGTTTTTTTTTAGAAAAGCATTTCTTTAGGGATATTCTTATTCATTACTTGAAACCAAAGCGGAGGAATTAGTGCCAAAACCATAGAAGTTGGATAGCCATAAGGCAATTGCGGACTTTCCGGATGGTGTTTTAACGTTTGGTATTTCTTTGTAGATTTATAATGATGGTCGCTGTGGCGAGTAAGTTCATAAAGAATAATTCTTCCCAAAATGTGATTGGAATTCCAAGAATGTATTCTATCCACACGTTCATATCTGCCGGAAGGTAATATCTTTCTTCTTAAGCCATAATGTTCTATATAGTTAATGGTTTCTAAAAGTAAAAATCCTACTACAGCAGCCACAATGGCTAAGGAAAATCCCAGAAAACCAAAAAAATAATAATTACTCGTCAGGTATGCAGCCTGTAGGATAGTAAACCACAGCATGTCATTTTGCGGAGAATACCAAGATATGTGTTTTTGGGAATTTAATTGTTTTTGAATTTGCCAAGCTTTTTTGTACGTTCCATAAACCGTTTGTATCCAAAAGCGGAAAACAGATTGATTATATTTAGCTGTAGAAGGATCTTCCGGTGTTGCCACGTGCACATGATGTCCATGATTGTGCTCTATAAAAAAATGCATATATAGGGTAGGAATAAGCAATATTTTAGCTGCTATTCTTTCTGATAAAGTAACCCGATGTCCTAGTTCGTGTGCCACATTTATACCATTTGCACCCAGAAGTATTCCAGCGCAAAGGGTAAAGCCTATGATTTCAAAAGTAGAGGTATTAGGATTGCTTGTTGTATATAAAAAATAATAGAGTAGTGCAAAAACAATTGGCACATTGAGGTAAAGTAGCAAGTCGTATTTTTTTGAAACTGCCAACTGTTTATATTCTTCTTCAGTAGCATTTTTAGCATCTTCGGGAAGTATCCTCTCTAAAATAGGAATGAAAACAAACGCAAAAAATACCGTAAAATAACTTGCGATTCCCTGAAAGTATAAGGCAAATAAGGTTGCTACCGGAATGCTATATGCCCAAAGGTATTTCATTTCATTTTTGTGCTGTTAGTTGCGCAATGTTAATAATAACCTCTACTGCTTTTTGCATACTTTCCACCGGTACGTATTCATACCTTCCGTGAAAATTGTGTCCCCCTGCAAAAATATTGGGGCAGGGGAGTCCTTTATAGCTTAATTGTGAGCCATCGGTGCCTCCGCGAATAGGTTTTACAATGGGTTGAATACCCGCCATTTTTATAGCTTCTTCAGCTATGGTAACAATATGCATAACGGGTTCAATTTTTTCACGCATATTAAAATACTGGTCTTTTATTTCAATTTGAATCAACTCCTGATTTAATTGACTATTTAGCTCCCTGACCAATTTTTGCAGCATTTCTTTGCGTGCTTCAAAATGGTCTTTGTTATGGTCTCGGATGATATATTCTAAAACGGTTTGATCTACTTTTCCCGAAACTGCTGTTAGATGAAAAAAGCCTTGTCGGTCTTCGGTTAACTCGGGAGTTTCCATTCGTGGAAGCGAATTGATGAAATCGGTAGCAATATACAGGCTATTGATCATTTTTCCTTTTGCATAGCCGGGATGTACAATTTTACCTTGAATGGTGACCACAGCTCCTGCCGCATTAAAGTTTTCAAATTCAAGTTCGCCTATCTGGCTACCATCCATAGTATATGCCCATTCAGCACCAAATTTTTCCACATCAAATTTATGGGCACCGCGACCAATTTCTTCATCGGGTGTAAACCCTATACGAATTTTGCCGTGTTTTATTTCCGGATGTTGAATAAGATATTCCATAGCAGTAACAATTTCGGTTATCCCTGCTTTGTCATCGGCACCTAAAAGGGTAGTGCCATCGGTTGTGATTAGGGTCTGTCCTTTGTATTGCAGTAAATCTTCAAAATAATCCGGGCTTAAAACGATGTTTTCGACGGCATTTAAAACAATATCTTTACCGTCATAATCTTCTATGATTTGTGGCTTTACATTAGCTCCGGTAAAATCTGGTGAGGTATCAAAATGGGAAATAAACCCTATTGTAGGTACTTCTTGGTTCACATTGCTTGATAAAGTAGCCATAATATAGGCATTTTGGTCTATAGAGATCTCCTGCATGCCAATGGTTTTTAGTTCTTCTACTAATTTATTGGCAAGGTTCCATTGTTTTTCTGAGCTTGGGGTAGTTGTGCTTTTTGGGTTGCTTTCGGTGTCTATGGTAACGTAACTAATAAAGCGGTTTATGAGGTGTTGTTTGTCGATCATTGGAATTAAAAATTTTTTCAAAATTAACAAATATTCTATGGAAATAGTTACACAATTCCTATAAAAAATAATTTTTGTTGTGCACTAAAATTAGGAGGTCTTTTTTTATAAATACTAGCGTTTCTTAGCGATTATATAGTCTTAAGTTTTCTAAATAATTTTTACTTTTTTTCTTATGCGTAATTAGCCTATTTTTACACCATTGAAATACCTTACGATGTATAAAACCCTAATTAGACCTTTCCTTTTTCTGTTTGATCCAGAAAAAGTGCATCATTTTTCTTTTGCCTTTATTCGGTTTTTACATGCCCTAGGATTTTCAAGGTGGTTGCAACACTTGTATTTGGTTACGGATAGGCGTTTAGAAAGAAAAGTATTTGGACTTACCTTTAAGAATCCGGTGGGATTGGCAGCCGGTTTTGACAAAGATGCGACCCTGTATAAGGAATTATCTGATTTTGGCTTTGGATTTATTGAAATAGGCACTCTAACGCCAAAGCCCCAAGCTGGAAATCCCAAAAAGCGTTTATTTCGCTTGCAGGAAGATACCGCCATCATCAACCGAATGGGGTTTAACAATTTGGGAGTGGACAAAGCTGTATTGCAATTGAAAAAAAATAAAGGAGTGCTTATCGGTGGCAACATCGGAAAAAATAAAAAAACTCCAAATGAAACAGCCACAAACGATTATGTGTATTGTTTTGAAGCGTTATTTGAAGTGGTAGATTATTTTGTGGTCAATGTATCCTCACCAAACACGCCCAATTTAAGAGCACTGCAAGACAAAGAACCATTGACAGCACTATTGCAAACCCTGCAAAATCTTAACAACAAAAAATCTTCCCCCAAACCCATACTTTTAAAAATAGCACCTGATGTAACCAATGAGCAATTGCTGGATATTATTGATATTGTTTCAAAAACCAAAATTGCCGGTGTTATTGCAACCAATACAACGATAAGTAGAGAAGGATTAAAGTCAAGAAACAAAGCAGAAACAGGCGGATTAAGCGGGAAACCTTTAGTAAAACGATCTACAGAAGTTATTCGGTTTTTATCGGAAAAAAGCAATAAGGCATTTCCCATAATTGGAGTAGGAGGCATACACAGTGCAAAAGATGCCATAGAAAAATTAGATGCAGGTGCAAGTTTGGTGCAGCTTTATACCGGCTTTATTTATGAAGGTCCTGCTTTAGTGAAAGAAATCAATAATGCGATATTGAATAGAAGCTGAAGCGTGAGGTACTGATTTATTCCTTCGTTTTTCATCCAATGCAAATTATTTTATCAGATATGGAATATAAATATGATTGAAATTTTACTATCCTTTAGTCTTGCCTCCATAGCCTTAGCGTTTTCGCCTGGACCAGATAATATTTTTGTATTCACACAAAGCGTAACCAATGGAAGTTCTTATGGTATAGCAACCACGGCAGGGTTAATTTCGGGGTGTATCTTGCATACTACCTTGGTGGCTTTTGGTATTTCCGCCATAATAATGGCTTCGGAAGGAGTGTTTTTAGGAATTAAAATTGCAGGTGCTTGCTATCTACTTTACCTTGCTTATCAGGTATATAAAGCAGGAAACACATTAATGATTACGTCAGAAGAAGCGGTTAAGAAGTCGCATATGCAGTTATACAAGCAAGGAGTTATCATGAACATCCTTAACCCAAAGGTTAGTCTCTTTTTTTTAGCATTTTTTCCCGCTTTTTTATGGGATAAGGAGGGAAATACGATTGTTCAGTTTTATATATTAGGGTTGCTTTTTATGGGCATATCCTTTGTAGTTTTTTCTAGTATTGCTTTGCTTTCCGGAAGAATCTCTACTTTTTTGCAGCAAAAAAAGAATTCCGGTGTGTTTTTTAAATGGTTGCAAATCATAGTTTTTATAGGAATTGCAATTTTTCTCTTTCTTCCATAAAGAAATTGTATTTTTATGCCATAATTATGCTTCGGCTTTTGCCTGGTTTATGAGTAAAAAAGTAAAAATAATAGAATGTCCAAGAGATGCTATGCAAGGCATCAAGGCATTTATTCCCACGGAAAAAAAGGTACAATACATTCAATCTATTTTGCGATGTGGTTTTGATACCATAGATGTGGGAAGTTTTGTTTCGCCAAAAGCAATACCCCAGATGGCAGATACTGCAGAGATGCTTTCCAGACTTGACCTTTCAAAAACCGAAAGCAAACTCCTAGCTATAGTTGCGAACCAGCGTGGGGCAGAGGATGCTGCACAACATGAATGCATTGATTATTTAGGATATCCATTTTCTATTTCCGAAAACTTTCAAATGCGCAATACGCACAAAACCATAGCAGAGTCCATGGTGGTGCTGCACGACATATTAACTTTGGCGCATGCTAAAAATAAAGAAGTGGTAGCCTATTTGTCTATGGGTTTTGGAAATCCGTATGGCGACCCTTGGAATGTGGAAATTGTTGGCGAATGGACAGAAAAGCTTGCCGGCATGGGCGTAAAAATATTATCGCTTTCTGATACAGTAGGCTCTTCCACACCCGATATTATTACCTATTTGTTTCAAAATTTGATTCCGAAGTTTCCAAAAGTAGAATTTGGAGCGCATTTACACACCGTACCAACCAAATGGCATGAAAAAGTGGATGCTGCATACAAAGCAGGATGTAGACGATTTGACGGTGCCATACAAGGTTTCGGAGGTTGCCCAATGGCAAAAGATGAACTCACGGGTAACATGCCTACAGAAAAAATGCTTTCTTATTTTACTGCAGCAAAGGCAGATACCAATATTACGATGATGTCATTTGAATCGGCATATAACGAAGCCACAAAAATATTCACCAATTACCATTAGCATGAAAAATAGATATTTTGCATTTCTTTTATTTTCTTTACTTTTTATAGGGTGTAAAACAACCACCACGGTAATAAAAGACGATGGGGTCATTCAATTTAAAATCATTCAGTTAAACGATGTATATGAAATAGCACCACTTAGTGGAGGGCTTTATGGCGGCATGGCTAGAGTGGCGCATGTGGCTGACTCGGTACGAGCCATAAACAAAAATATGATGATGGTTATGGCAGGCGATTTTTTAAATCCATCGCTTTTAGGAGCCCTTCGACACAATGGTGAACGCATAGCTGGAAAACAAATGGTAGAAGTTATGAATGCAATGAACTTTGATTTAGTGACTTTTGGAAATCACGAGTTTGATTTAAAAGAACCTGATTTACAAAAACGCCTTAACGAATCTGATTTTGCATGGCTTTCTTCCAATGTATTTCATCAAAAAGGAGATACTTATTTTCCATTTGAAAAACAGCAAAACAATCAAAACCAGCCGGTGCATACCACCTTTCAAAAGCAATTTACTGACGAGGATGGAACAACAATTACTCTTGGTTTTTTTGGAGTTACTATTGATTCTAATCCGCAGCCTTATGTGTATTATACCGATTATTTGGAAGCCACAAAAAATGCAACTTCTAGTTTAAAAAATACCAGCGATGTACTAATAGGATTAACCCATTTAGCCTTAGAGCAAGATAAAATAATTGCAGAGCAATTACCAGAAGTTTCCTTTATAATGGGAGGTCATGAGCATACTAACATGCTTGTAGAGACCAAAAACGCCAAAATTGCCAAAGCAGATGCTAATGCCATAAGCATCTATATTCATACATTTACCTATTACAAAAATCAAAATAAATTGGTTATCGATTCGCATTTGTTTCCTATTGATGCTACAACAGCATCAAAAAAGGAGGTAGAAACCATCGTGGATAAATGGAATTTAATTTTAGATACCCAAATTAAAACGGTAGTAAAAGATCCTTATGAGGTGATTTACCTTGCAAACACACCATTAGACGGAACAGATAGTGCCAGCAGAAGCATACAAACCAATTTAGGCAGTGCCATAGCCGAAGCCATGGCAGCATCTTTTGGGTATAAAGTAGATGGAGCTTTGGTTAATGGAGGTTCTATACGAGTGGACGATATGCTATCCGGACCCATAACTCCAATTGATATATTTAGAGTATTGCCATTTGGAGGAGGTGTTTTAAAAGTAGATATGACCGGCAATTTGTTAACAGAAGTGTTAGACTATGGAGAAACTAAAAGAGGTAAGGGAGCGTATTTACAACGCTATAATTTTTCGCAAAGCGAAAAGGGGGAGTGGCTTATTTCTCATCAACCCATAGAACCATCAAAAACTTACACCATAGCTTTCAGCGATTACTTACTTAAAGGGTTTGACATTCCATTTCTTACTCCAGAAAACAAGGGTGTTTTGCACATATTTACTCCAGAACCTGACAGTCTTGCCGGCGATATTCGCAATGCTATTATTGCCTTTTTAAAGGGCAAAGAATAGTTTGCCTTGAAAAGAACACCTAGAGAGTCGTAACTCAATAGGTATGGTACAAAGAAACTGCCTTGTAAAAGGCAGTTTCAAACTAATTAATAAAAAAAACACTTAAAAAGAATATCCAATACCAGCATTCACCATAAACGGTGCTCCGGGACGAAGTCCTGCAGGAAGTCTTGCCACTTCATACTCCGTATCCAATACATTTAGCACATTGGTAAATATTGTTATTCCGGGAGAGTAAAAATATCTAGCCGCAACATCCATCACAAAGTGACTTCCGATTTCAAATTTCTGTGGAATTGCTCCTGTACCGGATTGAGTTCGGAAGGCATCCGTATATCGGCCACTAAGGCTAATGTTAAATACGGAGTTTTCTAAAGCTGCCGTAATATTAAACTGGTTTTTAGCAATATATGGAATTTGATCGCCATTTTTTACTACACCAAAAATACCCACTTCACTTTCAAAATCTGACTGGAATTTGGCATCGGTAAGCGTATAAGAAAAGGTTAAGGGAAGTTTTAAATGACTATTGGTTTCTTGCATTACATTATAGTTAAGTAAAAGTTCTACTCCTTTCACCAGAGCTTGTCCCGCATTAAACTGGTCTAAACTACCCGTACCACCAGATGCTGCTAAATCGCTGCCCAATAAGTTTTCATAATCATTAAAATAGCCGACAACTTCGCCGGTTATGCCTTTAATATTAAAACGTGTGCCAAGCTCCACATTGGTGCTTTTTTCGGGGTTGGTACCTTCGGTATTTCCCGGAGGGGCAAACCCTTTATGTACACCACCAAAAAGGGAGACGGCTTTTGAAAATTTATAGTTTACACCAATACCGGGGATAAAAACGTCGACTTTATTTTTGTCGGTGTTTAGGTTTATTCCGGTTCTGAAGCTGTCGTTTTTTCCAAAATCCTTTTTATTCAAGGTTATATTTTCATATCGTACTCCGGGGGTGATGGTTAGCTTGTTAAATGTTGCTTTATAAAGAATGTGTGCTGCAAATGCATTAGCACTGCTTATTCTGTTTGCATCACTTCCTTTTCTTGCCACCGTGGTACGAATCATTTGGTGGTTTTGGATAGCAAATTTATCTTTCCACTGAAAGCGGTCTTCAAAATCTTCATGGTAGCGAAAACCTAGTTCTATATCTTGATACACGGTATTTCCAAAGTTGAAATTTACAATACTTTGAATACCTTTTGCTTCGTAACTTCGGTTGTTTGCTTTTACCCCAAAAACATCGTCGGCCGTATCAACAGCACCTGTAATGGCTGTATATTCTTCTGGAAATTGCGAAGGATTATTGAGTATAGTAGCAATGCCAATCCCTTCAGAAAGGTTTATATCTTCCAGTTTGTACCAATTACGTGAAAAGGTGTTTTTATATGCTGTGGTATTTATTTTAAAATTAGGAGTAAATTTAATGAAATGGTGTACCTGAAATTGTTGGTGTTCGGCTTCCATTTTGTCTTGCGAGGAGGCCACGTATCTTCGGTAAGGATTGGCATCAAAATCTTCTTGGGTAAGTCCAAGGTAAGTTTCGTTTGCAGTTTCTTCGGAATATTGAATTTTAAAGGTTAGCGCTTGAAAGACTTTGGCATCCGGATTACTTTTTAATTGGAATTTTCCGAGATAATCGGTTTTATCAAATCCTGTATTTCCACCACCGTCAAGACTTTTAAAACCATCGGAATTGTAATTGTAATATTGTGCTACAAAACCGAAGTTCTCTTTAGAATCGCCTATGGTGGCTTCTGTATTTCTGGAGTTGTAGGTTCCATATGTAAAACGCACATCGCCAGAAAAATCTTTTGGAGTTTGTTTAGAAACCAAATTAATTGCGCCACCTGTAGTGTAAGGCCCATATTGCACTTGGCTACTTCCTTTTAATACTTCAATGGCTTCAATACGGCCTACAGTAGGAAAATAATAAGCGGAAGGAGCGCTATAAGGAGCAGGAGCTATTAAAACCCCGTCTTCCATAATGGTTATTTTAGAACTTCTTTCGGGTGAGGTACCACGCAAACTAATATTAGGGCGTAAGCCAAAACCGTCTTCTTCATATAATGAAATACCGGGCACTGCTCGTAGTACTTTATTAATATCAGTATAACCAAATTGTTGCAAATCCTGAGGAGATAAATAATAGGCAGATCCTGTTCTGTTTTTTACTTCAAATTTACTTCCTAGTATGTTGCTGGAAAGAATTATTTCATTTAGATGTTCAATTTTTTGATTAGAGAATGTGGTATCTTTTGATTTTTCCTCTTGAGAATAAAGAAGGGTAGTAACTACAAAAAGGCTGAGAAAGCTAAGTGATATTTTCATTATATTAATTAAGACTGATTATAAATTGTTTATTTTTCTTTTGCAAAATTAAATGTCTATTTTTACATCAGCAAGCTTATTTAGATTTATTTTAAATAAGATATGTGTTAAATTTTATAAATAAAATAATATCAGGAAAATCAAATCCATAAACAGGATTTAAAGGTGGAATCTTCTGTTAGAATTAACTATAGTGTGGGAGGTACCATGAGTTTTATTTACAAACTTTTCTATTTTTTGATAGCACAATTAAAAATTTCTGTACATTTAAGATAATGAAAGAAGTAAAAAAGAAATTAGCATTTCTTGAATCAGAACTTGTAAAGGAACTGCTTGAAATTGCTACGGTTAAAGAAATTTCAAAAGGGACGGTGGTTTTAAGGGAAGAGCAATATGTTAAAGTATTGCCTGTAGTTATTAATGGATTAGTGAAAGTCTATTCCCGATTTGAAGATAGAGAATTATTACTTTATTATATACAGCCTCAGGAAAGTTGTGTTATGTCTTTTTCTGCATTTAACCAAAAGGAACCCAGTAAAATTTTTGCCATAACCGAAGAGGATTCTAAAGTATTACTTCTTCCGGTTGAAAAAATGAATACTTGGTTAAAAGCGTATCCTAGTTTAAACAATTTATTTTATCGTCAATATAGTTTGCGTTATGCAGAATTATTAGAAACCATTCATCAACTTTTGCTTAAAAAGATGGATACAAGGCTTTTTGATTATTTGGTTGCAAAGAAAAAGCTCACCAATCAGGATTTTTTAAAAATTTCTCACCTTCAAATTGCTAATGATTTAGGCACTGTTAGAGAAGTTATTAGCCGAGTTATGAAAAAATTAGAAACAGAGGGAAGAGTCAAGCAATTATATCATGGGGTACAACTTTTAAGTTAGTGACCTTGGTCACTGCGCATAATAATAACTTTTTATAAATTGCCCAATGAAAATAAATAAAATCATAAAAATATTAGCGGTATGCACCTTGTGTATTTTGTTAATTTATGGTTTGGTTTTACTTTTTACCTTTTTGTTTCACTAAAATAAAATAATATGAAAAAAAACATGGGATCTGCAGATAAATTGATACGAGTTTTTCTTGCAGCAATTATTGGAGTATTGTATTTTACCAATGTAATAACAGGAACCTTGGGTATTGTGCTTATGGTTTTAGCTATTGTATTTTTACTGACCAGTTTGGTTAGTTTTTGTCCATTGTATCCCCTATTAGGAATTCGGACTTGCCCATTACAAGATAAAAAATAATTTTTAACACTTGCTTGTAAAAAGGAGAGAGGCAGTAATGAAGTTTTAGCTAATAATCTCGCTTTCGTAACTTTTTAGGTAGATATTGCTTTAAAAGAAAAACACCTAACCGGAGTAGTTTCGGCTAGGTGTCTTTTTATAAGATTTAAAAATTAACGTCTATTTTTTCCAGACATTATTACTTTCATCGATATCGGCTAAAATACCGTCGGGATCGATTTGCACTTGTGTTACTTTTTTATTGGTTTCAATCAAACTAATCCAACGATCTCCACGTTGCCAAATTTCAACAGGCAATTGTTTTCTCTCTTTGCTTCCGTCGTCATAAGTTACTTCATAATGAATGGGCATGGGCATTCCTTTATTGACAAAAGTAACGATATAATCGCTTCCAACTTCATTTACTGCTTCCACAGATAAATCGATATTGTCATTGCCATAAAACCAAGTTTTCCAAAACCAATTCAAATTTTCGCCAGCTACATTTTCCATTATGTTGAAAAAATCATTAGGCTGTGGGTGTTTAAATGCCCAAGCCTCTATATAGGCTTTAAAAGCGTTGTCAAATCGTTCCGGACCTAAGACATATTCTCTAAGCATAAATAGACCGTATGCAGGTTTGTAATAGGCGGTCATTCCTAGATTGTTGCTTTGGGTAATATCAGGATGGGTAATGATGGGTTCCCGATTAGGGCTTTTTAACCAATTAAGTATAAAGCTTTTTTCTAAACGGGCTTTATATTCGCCATTATTAAACTCTAAAGTGCTGTAATAGTTAATGAAGGTATTAAATCCTTCATCCATCCATGCGTTTTTTCTTTCGTTGGAACCAACAATCATAGGAAACCATAGGTGACCAAATTCGTGATCGGTAACTCCCCATAATCCTCTTCCTTTCGATTTATAGCCACAAAAAGCGAGTCCTGGATATTCCATTCCTCCTACGTCAGCCGCAACATTTACTACAACAGGATATGGATAGTTAAACCATTTTTTTGAATAATGTTCAACAGCGGCTTTGGTATATTCGGTAGAACGCTCCCACGCATTGTTGCCATTACTTTCCAGCGGATAAACAGATTGTGCCATCGCTTTTGTGCCATCGGCAAGGTTAATACGAGCGGCATCCCAAATAAAAGATTTGGAAGAGGCAAAAGCAACATCTCTTGCGTTTTCAATTTTAAAATGCCAAGTTATTTTACCATTTTGTTTTGGTCGTGTGATGGTTGTTTTACCTACTTCATCGGCAGTTATAATCATTATCGTTGCATCGCTATTTGCCGCTTTTTGCATGCGTATTTGTTGTTCTTTGGTAAGCACGTCTTTTTCGTTTTGCAATTTTCCGGAAGCAACAACAATATGATCATAAGGAACTGTAACTTTAAAATCGAAGTTGCCATAACCTAAATAAAATTCGCCGGCTCCAAGATAGGGTTCTGTATTCCATCCTTCCACATTGTCAAAAACAGCCACTTTAGGATACCATTGTGCCAGTGCATAAATAGTGCCATTTTGAGTTTCTAATTGCCCCATCCTATCCATTCCTGCTTTTGGAATTTTGAAAGAAAAATCCATGCTTATTGTAGCTTTTCCTCCATTAGCAGCTATTGGTTCGTTAAAAAATACCTGCATACGAGTATCGCTAATAAGGTGTTTTGATGAACTTGTAGCTTTTCCGGTTTTTGCAATTACATGATTGATGATGTAACCGCCATCTACATCCCCTGAATAGCGATTTCCTTGAATTGGGGTTGTTAATGTCCCTCTGGAATCTTTTGTAAAACGGTTTTGTTCTAAATACAGCCAGACAAAGTTAAGTGGCTCCGGACTATTGTTGTGGTAAGTAATTTCAACTTTTCCTTTAATAGCGTTTTCTTTGTCATCTAAATCTGCTTCCATCACATAATCGGCACCGTTTTGCCAATATTGAGGTCCGGGATTTCCTGAAGCCGAACGATAAGCAGTGCCATGTCGGTAAGTAAAATCATCAAATTTATCTTGGTTATTTTTTAATTGTGCAAAGCTTTGCGAAGCTATTAAAACGCAAAATAGGAAAGAAAAGGTACTGCCAAATAGGTTTTTCATACGATTAAAAGTGTTTGGAAATTATGTAATTGCTAAAATAGGCAAAGGATTAAAATTGCAAAACTTTACAACCACTATTAACATAACTTTTAGAATAAAGTTTTAAACAGTATCAACTGTTTTAGTTTATAAAAGCGTTATATTTGCACGCAATTAAACCTTAATTGCAATGACTGCACACCACAATAAAATTTTAGGAGAAGGACTTACCTACGACGATGTATTGTTAGTTCCTGCCTATTCCGAAGTGCTTCCAAGAGAAGTATCTATTTCTACAAAATTTACTAAAAACATTATTATTAATGTGCCTATTATTTCAGCGGCTATGGACACCGTTACTGAAAGTGCTATGGCTATTGCCATAGCCAGAGAAGGTGGTATAGGCGTTTTACACAAAAACATGAGCATTGAGCAGCAAGCCGGTGAAGTGCGAAAAGTAAAACGAGCAGAAAGCGGCATGATTATCGATCCGGTGACATTACCGATAACTGCAACGGTAGGAGATGCTCAAAAAAATATGCGAGAATACAGTATTGGAGGAATACCGATAACCGATAAAACAGGAAAATTAATTGGTATAGTAACCAACCGCGATTTGCGTTTTGAAAAAAACAATAAAAGGCCAATAAGCGAGGTAATGACTTCCAAAAATTTAGTAACGGTAAGTGAAGGTACCTCTCTTGAACAAGCAGAAATTGTCTTACAAAAACATAAAATTGAAAAATTACCCGTTGTACAAAAAGATGGTACTTTGGTTGGTTTAATAACGTTTAGAGATATCACCAAACTTTCTCAAAAACCAATTGCAAACAAAGATACTTTCGGCAGACTGCGTGTGGCTGCGGCTTTAGGTGTCACTCCCGATGTTATGGAGCGCACAGACGCTCTCGTACATGCAGGAGTGGATGCTGTAATCATTGATACGGCACATGGACATACCAAAGGAGTAGTAGAAGTTTTAAAAGATGTAAAGAAAAAATACCCAAAATTAGATGTAGTGGTTGGTAATATTGCCACTGCGGCAGCAGCTAAATATTTAGTTGCAGCTGGTGCTGATGCAGTAAAAGTTGGTATCGGTCCCGGATCTATTTGCACAACACGTATCATAGCTGGCGTTGGTTTTCCTCAATTTTCAGCGGTATTGGAAGTAGCAGCAGCCATAAAAGGCAGTGGAATTCCTGTAATAGCAGATGGTGGAATTCGTTATACGGGTGATATCCCAAAGGCATTAGCAGCAGGAGCTGATTGTGTTATGCTAGGGTCTTTATTAGCCGGAACAAAAGAAAGTCCCGGAGAAACTATTATCTATGAATCCAGAAAATTTAAGTCCTATCGCGGTATGGGTTCGGTAGAAGCAATGAATCAAGGTTCTAAGGATCGCTATTTTCAGGATGTAGAAGATGATATTAAAAAATTAGTTCCTGAAGGAATTGTTGGACGTGTACCTTATAAAGGAGATTTATCAGAAAGCATGACACAGTTTATTGGTGGTCTTAGAGCAGGAATGGGATATTGCGGTGCAAAAGATATTGTTACGTTACAAGAAACCGGAAAGTTTATTCGGATTACAGCTTCAGGTATAAATGAAAGCCACCCGCACGATGTTTTTATTACAAAAGAGGCACCTAATTATTCGAGATAATGGCAGAATTTGTAATGTATAATTCTTATCTTTTTCTTAAAAATTATTTTATATTAAATAGGTTCTGATTGTTTGTACCATGGTCAATTCTTATTTCAATTCCTTCTGCTTTATTGCCACAGACAATAAGATACCCGCACCAAGAGCTAGTGTAATTACACCCAGAGATAACCATTCCGGAAGGATGATATGATGAGCAAACAACATCTTTAGCCCCACAAAGGCAAGAATCATAACAAGACTGTAATTAATAAACCGGAACTTATCCAGCATCTGTGTAATAAGAAAATACATTGACCGAAGCCCTAAAATCGCGAAGATATTAGAACTGAACACGATAAACGGGTCTGTAGTAATAGCGAGAATCGCAGGGATGCTGTCCAGCGCAAAAAGAATATCGGTCAATTCAATAATAAGCAACGCCATAAATAGAGGGGTGGCTATCCTTTTCCCCATGCGCCGTATAAAAAACTTTTCCCCGTCAATAATTGCGGTAAAGGGCAAGAATTTTCGAATATTTCTGAAGATAAAGGAATTCATCAAATTTAATGTGGAATTATCTGTTTTAAGCATTTTGTAAGCAGTATAGAGCAGGAAAACCCCGAACACATATATAATCCAGTCAAACTTATTGATAAGTGCCACGCCAAAGAAAATCATTATCGCCCTGAAAACAATCGCTCCCAGAATGCCCCAGAATAACACACGATGTTGGTATTGTTTTGGAATACTAAACGATTTAAAGATGACTGCAATGACAAACACATTGTCAATACTTAAGGAAAGCTCAATCAAATAGCCGGTTATGTATTTGAGCACTGCAGCATCAGGGGTCAGCCCAGTAGAGTTTCTTATACTCCCGCCGTCAAACAGCCACCAGATTACCCCTGAGAACCCTAACGCCATAGCGATCCAGACAGTAGTCCATACAGCAGCTTCCCTAGTCTTTATTTCGTGGGAAACCCTGTTAAAAACCCCAAGATCGAGGGCGAGAAAGAGTAAAATGGTACTGGTAAAAAGAACCCAAACAAGCATAGAGATAGTATAGATTATCAATTAAGGATTAGTTGTTTCAGTAGTGGCAGGTACTTTCATCTTGCATGCCACTATCATGGAGACTGCGGCATCCCCACTTATGTTTATAACCGTTCGGCACATATCCAGCGGACGGTCAATTGCAAAGATCAAAGCCAGTCCGGTTTCGGGTATTCCAGCTTGTGCAAGCACGATAACCAGCATCACCATCCCAGCACCCGGTACCGCTGCAGAGCCTATGGAGGCGAGGGTAGCAGTAGCAATAATGCCTAGCTGGGTAGTTAATGACAGGTCCATGCCAAATGCCTGTGCTATAAAAACTGCCGCCACCGCCTGGTACAAACTGGTGCCGTCCATATTGATAGTGGCGCCTATAGGGAGAACAAAACTGGCAACTTCTTTTGGTACATTTAAGTATTTTTCCACCCTTTCCATAGTGACGGGTAAAGTGGCTGCACTCGAACTGGTAGAAAATGCAAGCAATTGAGCCGGGGCAATACCCTTGAAAAAGAACGCTGGGGTTTTTCGTGTATAAAGCCATACAATTACTGCATAAATACCTAGAATACAAGCAAGGCCTAAAAGAACAGTAATAACATATAATGCCAGTGCTGAAAAAAGATCAGAACTGGGTGATTCTACTACCAGAGCCGCTAGTAAGGCAAATACTCCATAAGGAGCGGCTGCCATGATGAGGTCAATGATCTTAAGGATAACATCATTAAATCCGTCAAAAAACTTCTTGACCGGCTTGGCTGATTTTTTTGGAATTAAAATAAGGCCTATGCCAAATAGTATCGCAAAAAAAATGACCTGCAGCATGCTCGTGTTGTAACTTGCTGCATAAAAAATATTATCGGGTACAATATCCTCTAATGCTTGTAAAGGGCCACTTTCTTCCTGCTCCTTTGCCACAGATATTCTTTTGGAAGCATCATTGCTGTAACTGATTAAGAGTTCTGTTCTGGTTTCTTCGGAAATGGCATTGCCCGGTTTGATGATATTAACAAGCACTAGGCCAATGGAGACCGCCAGCACAGTAGTAATGATAAAAGTGGCTATCGTTCGAGTTCCCATTTTAGAAAGTTTAGAGATATCCTTAAGGTCAGAAACCCCTTTAATGAGTGATGCCAATATTAATGGTACAGCAATAAGCTTTAAACAATTGATAAAAATAGTACCAAATGGCTTAATCCAGTCGCGTATAAATTGTGGCCCCCAGCTAAAATTAGATAGCAACAGTGCAACAACCACTCCTGCTGCCATCCCGATAAGTATCTGCCAGTGTAATGCTATTTTTTTATCTTTCATCTAATTCCTCATAAAGTTAAATGGATTGTAATTTTTTAGTTTTCAGTCTCTTTAAAATTTTCACTTAAAGGCAAATCCATTTCCCGTTATGCTGCTTTTTCTTTCGCTTTAGGTTTTTCAAGGATACTATTGATAAGTGTGTTCCATTTTTCTGCATGCTTCATTTCATAATCCTGCTCAAAGGTGTAACCGGAATCAAATAAGCTTACCATTGTTTTATCTGTTCCCTCAAAAGGGGTTAGTTCCAGAAAAATCTTATCCAGTTCAGTGGTTTCTTTATTACCCGTCTTTACCAGATGGGTACAAGTAACGATCGAACTTTTTATAATCTTCTTTAAAGGAATAACCTCTGCAAGTAATTTTTCATTTTGTCTTACCACCAGAAGTATCTTTTTTTGATTAAAGTCAATCCCCATTACATTCATGTTCCACCGTTCATATTCATCTATGTGTAACCCTAGCAGTTTAACTTCCTGTTGAAATTTTTTTTCAATTTCATTAAACTGTGTATGCCCTAAATATATAAAGGCTATATAAGGCACTAATATTATACTGACTACCGCTATATTAACGAGAAGTGTTTCTATATTCATTTTTTAAGTTTTAAGTTATTTATTAAGTAATACGTGAGGTTTTCCTTTTTCGGAAACCGTAAATCAAAACAGCATCTGCTGTTGCGATGGTACTCTTAGAAAATAATTATAGAAAATTATGGAATGGGAAAATAATATCCGGCACATCCAGTCCGGGTTCAATGTATTTGGAAAGTTTTAAATAGCTGTTGCCGGAAAGGGTTTCAAAAGCACTGTAAAAGTAAAAGGAGTGTACCACATTGTCTGTGGAAAATGTTTTCTTTTGAAGCATAACGGAAAACACAAGGGTACTATCATATACTTCTACTAGATTTTCAGTAAGTACAGGAATGATGGTGTCTTTTTTAAAATCAGACGGAGTTATACAAGTGGAGGAAAATGCAAAAGTAGTACTGCTGATGAGCAGTATTAGTAAAGCGAAAATCACTTTGGGCATTTTCATAAAATTAAGTAACAATACAACAAATGTATAACAAGATTTAGTTAAAAAAACATTAACTACAAAAATTTTAATAGGAGTTTAAATAAAGTGCAAAATGGGGTTAATGGTTTATAGTTAATTGGAATTTAGAAATTTAGATATTAAGAGAGTTTTCTCTTCATAAATCAAAAGTCATTTATAGTCAAAGAAAAACTCTTTTTCTATGCTTTTCGAAGTTTTCCCACGCTAAAAAAAGCTACAAAGGATAATAAAGGTTCGGAGTATGAAGATGTAGAAACTGAGAAATTAAGTAATTGTGTTAATGATATTCTGATTGTTGACCAATTATAGATGACCCTAATCGACCAAAGTCTAAAGTTTCTTTATAAATTTTATATCATAAAAATAGTTCCACGATGTGGTTTTAAAGCATCACGAACAGCTATCATTACACTTTTGTCCACCACTAAATACGCAACAAAGTGCATCTTTGAAATACTTTCAACACCTGTTAATGGGTTGTTTAATGCTTCTTTTTCAGCAAATTCATGCAGATGGATTGCATGGTGTTTTGCTATTTTCATAGCATCAGGCCCCCTAAAGTCCCAAATGAGTTTTATTCTTTCTTTCAAACTATTTTTATTCAACCGAAATTCCTAAATCTTTTAAAATGGATAGCGTTAAATCTAAAGAAGGGTCTAAATAAATCACAGTATTACTATCGGATAAAGACAATACTTGGGTGTAATTTTCAGCTTTAGCTAGTTTTTCTAGGGACTGTGCAATTTTTTGATATAAAGGTCTTTTTAATTCGTCCTCCTTGATACGAATTAATTGCACCGCATTTTGTTGAAATTTAGTAATTTCTTGTTCCAGAGCATATATTTCCTCTTGTTTTTCTTTAGTTTGAGCCTCTGTAAAGGTATTAATGGAGTTGTTATAACCATCCAGTTTCGCTTGGTAAGAAGCCATTTTGTCTTTAAATTGAGTGTCTAAACCGGTGCCATATTCTTTTAGAGCATCGCTTACTTTTGTCAATTCCGGCATTTTTGAAAGAATATAATCCACATCCACCGTGCCAACTTTACTTTGTGAAAATCCTGTTATTGAAGTTGTAACTAGGAGTATAAGAAGTATTATTTTTTTCATTTCATAGTATTTTACAATTGCCAAAGATAGAAAGATTTTTAAAAGTAAAAAGGATATATTTATAAACCATTAGGCAAAAATTTTTTGTAATATTTCTCCTTTACTTTCTAATTTATACATTTTTATTATACGGAGCAATAGTTGCTATTGGATAACCGTTACTTTTTGTTATTTTTGCAACCATAAAAAAAATACACATACTATGAATTTTAGATCTTCTGTTTTTTATCTTTTTATCTTTTTTACCAGCTTTGGTTTTTCCCAAACCAATAAAACGTTGTTAACTATTGATGGTGAAGGTGTTACTGTAAAAGAATTTTTAAGAGTTTATAACAAGAATCTTGATATGGTTCAGGATGAGAGTCAAAAAAATATAGACACCTATTTAGATTTGTTTATAAATTACAAACTTAAAATAAAAGAAGCTTATGCCCAGGGTTTAGACAAGGAGCCGGCATTTGTAAAGGAATTTTCCGGTTATCAAAAACAACTTTCTGAAAACTATTTATTCAATCAGGAAATTACTGAAGCACTGATTAAAGAAGCCTACGAAAGAATGCAAATAGAAATAAATGCCAATCATATTTTAATCCGGGTAACAGAGGATGCAACCCCCAAAGATACTCTTGTTGCATATAACAAAATAAAAGAAATTTGGCTAAAGGCAAAAAGTGGCGAAGACTTTGAAACGTTAGCAAAAACCTACTCTGAAGAACCAAAAGCAGACGAAACCGCAGGCAGTTTGGGGTATTTTAAGGGATTTTCTATGGTGTATCCTTTTGAAAACATGGCTTATAAAACACCGGTAGGACAGGTTTCGGATATTTTAAAAACAAGATATGGCTATCATATTTTAAAAGTTAATGAAAGAAGAGACGTTCCGAATGAAGTTACCGTAGCACATATTATGATTTCTAACCGCGATGGAATTTCTGACGAAGAAGGAAATAGCAGAATACAGGATATTTATAAAAAAGTAAAGCAAGGTGAAGATTTTGGAGCATTGGCAATTCAATTTTCAGAAGATTCCGGCACCGCTAAAAATGAAGGGAAACTAGCCCGCTTTGGATCTGGAAGGTTAAACTCAAAAATATTTGAAGAAACCGCCTTTGCCCTTAAAAATCCCGGAGATATTTCAGTACCATTTAAATCCAGTTATGGCTGGCATATCATAAAACTTCTTGAACGACATCCTAAAGAAACCCTAGAAGAGGCTAGACCGGAATTGTTAAACAAAATTAAAAACAATGACCGTTCTAAAAAGGTTATTGCAAATGTAAATCATAGAATTAAAGAAAAATACGGTTTCCAGAGAAATGAAAAAGCACTTCCTTTTTTTCAAAGCTTTGTAACCGATAGTGTGCTAAAAAGAAATTGGGAATATGTGGAACATCCCGAATTAAAAAATACGCTTTTTACCATAGGAAATAAAAAACACACTTTTGATGAATTTGCAAAATACATTGTAGAACGTCAAAAAAAATCACGTATTTACCTTGAAAAAGAAACCCTTTTAACTGCTTATTATAAAGAGTTTGAAGAAGAAAAATTAAAACAATTTTTCATCAATAACCTTGAAAATGAAAATGAAGAATATGCAGCTACAATTTCTGAATACAGAAACGGATTGCTTATTTATGAATTAATGCAAAAAAATATTTGGGAGGCTTCTAAAAAAGATAGTATAGGACTTGCCACTTTTTTTAAAAATAACAAGGAGAACTACAAGTGGAATACGCGAGTAAAAGCAAACATTGGTGCAGCAGCCAGTATGGCGATAGCTAAACAAATTCAAGACCTGTTACAGCAAGGTAAAACAAATGAAGAAATAAAGGCAGCACTAAATACCGATGATGTTGTGAATGCCATAATGACCACAGGTGTATTTGAAATAGGACACCCATTATTACCCGCTAGTTTTGAAATTAAAAAGGGGGTTTCTAAAATTTATGACCCAATAGAAAACGAAAACACTAAATCCGGACAATTTATCGTTGTAGATGTACAAGAAGTAATTCCGGCTAGTCCTAAAAATTTAGGAGAAGTTAAGGGAAAAGTAATAGGAGACTATCAAAACTATCTGGAAGAAGAATGGATGAAAGAACTTCGAAAAAAATATGTGGTTAAAGTAAACAAGAAAGTATTAAAATAAACAATGAATAAATTTATCCTCCTCCTCCTAGTAGCACCATTTTTGTCATGCACTTTCTTTAAAAAAGTAGAGGAGAATGAGGCAATTGCAAGGGTTGGAGATGAATATCTTTACCTTTCAGACATCGAAAATCGTACAGAAGCAGCAACATCAAAAGAAGATAGCATTCTTATTGTCAACAATTTTATCACCAATTGGGCAACACAAAAATTACTTACCCAACTAGCAAAAATAAATCTTTCAGAAGAAAAATTACAAGCGTATGATGCTTTAGTTGATAAGTATAGAACCGATTTATACACCAAGGGATATACGGATATTATCGCCACAAAGACACTTAATACTTCTATTGACGAAAATGAATATGAGAGTTTTTACAAACAAAACAAAGAAAATTTTGTTCTTAACGAAGAACTTATACAACTTCGATACATACACGTAGGAAAAGAAAATACAAGTATTGATAAAATTAAGCAACAATTAATTCGGTTTAATACAAAGGATCGTGAGGAATTAGAAGCCAAGGCTTTTCAATATAAATCCTACTCCTTAAATGATTCACTTTGGGTGCAAGTGACTACTGTGACAGATAAAATTCCTGTTTTGCAAAATGACAAAGCACAACAATTGTTAAAAAAATCTAATTTTATAGAATTACAAGATTCATTAGGAGTATATTTGGTTCAAATTAAAGACGTATTGTTACGCAATGAAATAGCACCATTATCCTATATAAAACCAACGATTGAAGCGGTTATTCTTAACAAAAGAAAATTAGAAATAATAAAAAATTTAGAAAAAGATATATTACAAGATGCAATTAAAACAAAGAATTTTGAAACCTATAACAAAAAATAACCTTTTCATTCTATTTTTGTCCTTTACATTTTCATTTTTAGGAAATGCACAGGAAGTATTGGTAATTGATGAAACAAGTAATTTAAACCCCGAAATTGCAACAAACATAAAAACCGACACCATCTTAAAATTAAAAAGATATAAAGTAGATGGCATAGCCGGTGTGGTAGGCGAGTATATTGTATTAGAAAGCGATATTGACAAAACCTATTTAGAGTTAAAACAACAAAGTTTTTCTACCGAAGGAATTACCCGCTGCGAGCTTTTTGGAAAATTGTTAGAAGACAAACTCCTTGCGCATCATGCAGTACAAGACAGTATTGTGGTAGCCGATTCAGAAATTCAAGGCAGAACAGACCAGCAAGTAGATTATATGATAAGTCAATTAGGTTCTGAAGAAAAAGTGACTAATTTTTATCGTAAAAATTCGTTGGAAGAAGTTCGTAAAGAATTATTTGAAATCAATAAAACTGCCAGACTTGCTTCTATGATGCAAGAAAAGATTTTTGAAGGTATAGAAATCACTCCAGAAGAAACGCGACAGTTTTTTTATGCTATTCCTGAAGAAGACAGACCTATTTTTGGAGCAGAATTAGAAGTGGCACAAATAGTAATTGAACCCGAAATAACTGAAGCTGCAAGAAAACAAGTAATTAATAAATTAAAAGAATTTAGAAGAGATATTGTTGAAAACGGTGTAAGTTTTACTTCTAGAGCGGTAATGAACTCACAAGATCCGGGATCTGCTTCACGAGGGGGTCTTTATACCATCAATAAAAAATCAAGTTTTGCCAAGGAGTTTAAAGACAATGCTTTTTCGTTACAAGAAGGCGAAGTAAGTGAACCATTTGAAACCGAATTTGGTTTTCATATTCTAAAAGTAGAAAAAGTAATGGGTCAGGACAGAGAAGTGCGCCATATCTTGTTGATTCCGGAAGTAACCGAAGAAACCATAGAAGCAGCTAGAAAAAAAATAGACAACATTAGAAATAAAATTGTTGCCGGTGAAATTACTTTTGCGGAAGCAGCTAGATTAGATTCCGATGAAAAAGAAACAAAAAATAACGGTGGGCAATTGATAAACCCGGAAACCTTTGATACCCGTTTTGAATTGACAAAAATGGATCCTGTTTTAAGCGCACAAGTATATAACCTTGCCGATGGTGAAGTATCACGTGTAATTGTAGACGATGACAGAACAGGTCGAAAACGCTTTAAAATACTAACAGTAACTAATCGCCACGAAGAGCATGTTGCTGATTATGTTAAAGATTACGAAAAAATAAAAGATTTGGCATTGATGCAAAAACGTATTAGTGCTATTGAAAAATGGCAAAAAGCCAAAATAAAAGAAACGTATATCAGTATCAGTAAAGAGTTTTCGGATTGCGAATTCACCAATAACTGGACACAAAAATAACATTTACCCTATGTCAGATGTTGCAGCCATTGAGCAGTTAGTAAAAAAACACAGTGCGTTAAAAAAAGAAATTTCTAAAATTATTGTAGGGCAAGAAAAAGTTGTAGACCAAGTTCTTCTAGCAATATTTTCAGGTGGGCATGCCTTGTTAATCGGTGTTCCGGGTCTTGCTAAAACCTTGATGGTAAATACCATTGCACAAGCTTTAGGATTAGATTTTAAACGAATACAGTTTACGCCCGACTTAATGCCAAGCGACATCTTAGGTTCAGAAATTCTAGACGAAAACAGGCATTTTAAATTTATTAAAGGACCTATTTTTGCAAACATCATTCTGGCAGACGAAATAAATAGAACACCACCAAAAACACAAGCAGCACTTTTAGAAGCCATGCAGGAACGCGCGGTAACTATTGCAGGTAATCACTATAAATTATCTTTACCCTATTTTGTTTTAGCCACACAAAACCCGATTGAGCAGGAAGGAACGTATCCCTTGCCGGAAGCCCAATTAGATCGTTTTATGTTTGCCATAAATTTAGAATATCCTTCCTTTGAGGAAGAAGTAAACATTGTAAAAACTACGACTACTGACCATTTTGAAACCGTAAATGCTTTGTTTACTGCTCAAGAAATTATCGATTTTCAAAACCTAATACGACGCATACCTGTAGCAGATAATGTTATGGAATATGCTGTAAATTTAGTAGGAAAAACACGTCCCAATTCCCCCACAGCTTCAAATATGATAAAAAACTACATCGACTGGGGAGCAGGACCAAGAGCCTCACAAAACCTTATATTAGCTGCTAAATCAAATGCTGCCTTGCATGGCAAGTTTTCACCGGATATTGAGGATGTACAAATGGTAACCACAAGTATTTTACGCCATCGATTAATAAAAAATTACAAAGCAGAAGCAGAAGGATTGACTATTGAAGCTATAATTGAGAGTTTGTTTTAATGGTTATTTTTCTTTTTAATCTCTTAAAGTAAAACATATTTGAATCTTTGTTTTCTAAGGCATTTCCAATGATTATAAATTACAAAGGCCGAATTTTTGGATTAGACCTCATGCGAGCAGCTGCTATACTTTTTGTGGTATTCTCACATGCACTTTGGATTTTTCCCGAAGCTTCCGGCAATTTTGTAGATGTGTTGCATTTAATGGGCGTAATGGGTGTAGAGATTTTCTTTGTTCTTAGCGGATTTTTAATAGGTAGAATTCTTTTAAGAATTTTCACAAAGTCCGATTTTAATTACAAAGACATCCATTATTTTCTCGTAAGGAGATGGTTTCGCACCTTACCCAATTACTACCTAGCTTTAGGCATCAATATAGGCATTATGCTTTACTTTGGCAGAGTATTGCCCGAAATGATTGGTTCCTATTTTTTGTTTCTGCAAAATGCAGTGGGTGGAATGGATATTTTTTTTACAGAATCCTGGAGCCTTCCCATTGAAGAATTTGCCTACATTCTTTGTCCCTTTCTATTTTATATCACACTACTTTTTCGATTAAAAATAGCCAAACAAAAGCTTTTTCTTTTTGTTACACTTTTTATTTTGATGTTTTTCTTTGGTACTAAAATATTTTATAATTTCACGTCACCCTCTAGCGATATGGTATATTGGAATATAAACCTTAAAGCTGTAGTTTTATATCGAATAGATGCCATTTATTATGGTGTTTTAGCAGCGTATCTTTCCTTAATCTATAAAGGTAGCTGGCAACACTATAAAAATCTGTTTCTTTTTATAGGAATATCCGCTTTTCTTACCGTACATTTTTGGATTTCCTTGCAAAACATACTTATTGAAGAGTATTCATTTTTTTGGGATGTTCTTTATTTACCTGTTTGTTCTATTTGCATTGCATTATCGCTTCCTTTTTTATCGCAATGGAACGTGACTTCTTCCTTTTATTTGCGACCTATTACTTTTATAAGTCTTATTTCGTATGCCATGTATTTGCTGCATTATTCTATTATTTTGCAATTAATGCGATATTTTATACCCATTGAGGTTTTAGAATTTTCAGAAAAACTTATTTTCACAGGAGTTTATGTCTTGATTACCATACTACTTTCCTATGTGTTATATCGTTTGTATGAAAAACCTTTGATGGATTTTCGTGATAAACCTTATTTTAAAAAAAGATATGCCAAAGCATAATTTAGTAATTCAGTAATTTTTGATATTTAAAAATATCATATACTCAATTTTTACAATTAAAATTTTATTTTCATTGAATTATATTCATTAAATAGAAGCTTTCCTTATTATTTTTTAAATGTCAAGTGGTTTTTGTAACTTTGCGATACTTCAAAAAAAGAAATACATATAAAATAAATTCTTATGGCATTTGATATCGAAATGATTAAAAAAGTCTATGCAACCATGCAAGACCGAGTGGAGAAAGCCCGCAACCTAGTTGGCAAACCCCTAACACTTACTGAAAAAATATTATACACCCATCTTTGGGATGGTTCACCATCTAAAATTTTTACCAGAGGGAAAGATTATGTAGATTTTGCGCCAGATAGAATTGCTTGTCAGGACGCTACAGCTCAAATGGCTTTGTTACAGTTTATGCAAGCTGGTAAAGATAGAGTAGCAGTGCCTACAACGGTTCATTGTGATCACCTTATACAAGCAAAATCAGGTGCTTTTGAAGATTTAAAACGTGCAAACGACTCCAGTAAAGAGGTTTTTGATTTTCTTGAATCGGTATCTAATAAATATGGTATTGGCTTTTGGAGACCCGGAGCAGGAATCATACATCAAGTGGTGTTAGAAAATTATGCTTTTCCCGGCGGTTTAATGATAGGAACCGATTCACACACCGTTAATGCCGGCGGATTAGGAATGGTTGCCATTGGTGTAGGAGGCGCAGATGCCGTTGATGTTATGGCGGGAATGCCGTGGGAATTGAAATTTCCAAAACTAATAGGCGTAAAATTAACCGGAAAACTAAATGGTTGGACAGCTTCAAAAGACGTGATACTTAAAGTTGCAGGAATCCTAACAGTAAAAGGTGGCACCGGAGCCATCGTAGAATATTTTGGTGAAGGCGCAAAAAATCTTTCGTGTACCGGAAAAGGAACTATTTGTAATATGGGAGCTGAAATAGGTGCAACCACTTCTACTTTTGGCTATGACGATGCTATGGAACGATTCCTTCGCGCCACCGACAGAAACGACATAGCCGATGCAGCAAATAAAGTAAGAGAGCATTTAACAGGCGATCCGGAAGTGTATGCAAATCCGGAGCAATATTTTGATCAAGTTATTGAAATAAATCTGGATACATTACGCCCACATTTAAACGGTCCTTTTACTCCCGATTTAGCCACTCCGGTGGGAGAACTTGGTAAAAAAGCAAGAGAAAATGGCTGGCCTCTAAAAGTAGAGTGGGGATTAATAGGTTCCTGTACAAACAGTTCGTATGAAGATCTAACCCGCGCAGCTTCCATAGCCAAACAAGCCGTAGATAAAAAAATAAAAGCCAAATCCGATTTTGGTATCAATCCCGGTTCCGAACAAATACGATTTACTGCCGAACGCGATGGTATCTTAAAAATATTTGAAGACTTAAATGCCACCATTTTCACAAATGCTTGTGGGCCTTGTATTGGACAGTGGGATAGAAGTGATATGAAAGGCGATGAAAAAAATACCATTGTACACTCCTTTAACCGAAACTTTTCAAAAAGAGCAGATGGCAACCCAAACACCCACGCATTTGTAGGTTCACCGGAAATGGTGGCTGCCATAGCCATATCCGGACGTTTGGACTTTGACCCCATGCACGACACGTTAATCAATGAGGACGGTGAAGAAGTGATGCTTGAAATACCAAAAGGTATTGAATTGCCACCATTAGGTTTTGATGTAAAAGACAATGGATTTTTAGCACCAACAGAAAACGGACGCCATGTGGAAGTAAAAGTAAGCACTACTTCGGAACGACTTCAGCTTTTAGAGCCATTTACTCCTTGGGATGGAAAAAATATTTTGGGTGCTAAATTGCTTATCAAAGCTTTCGGAAAATGTACTACAGACCACATTTCTATGGCAGGACCTTGGCTGCGTTTCAGAGGACATTTAGATAATATTGCCAACAATACCTTAATAGGTGCTGTAAATGCTTTTAATAAAAAAACAAATTTTGTAAAAAGTCAATTAACCGGCGAATATGGTGGCGTACCCGATGTACAACGCGAGTATAAAAAAGCAGGTATCCCCACGATTGTCGTTGGCGACCACAATTATGGCGAAGGCTCTTCCAGAGAGCACGCAGCTATGCAACCACGCCATCTAGGTGTTCGAGTGGTTTTGGTAAAATCATTTGCCCGGATTCACGAAACCAATTTAAAAAAACAAGGTATGCTGGGATTGACCTTTGCTAAAGAATCTGATTACGATTTGATTCAAGAAGAGGATACCTTCAACTTTATTGATTTAAATGCTTTTGCACCAGACAAACCAATCACTGTAGAAATAGTGCATAAAGATGGTAGCAAGGATGTTATCAAAACAAACCATACCTACAACCAAGCGCAAATTGAATGGTTTAAAGAAGGATCGGCACTAAATTTGATTAAAAAAGAAAATGCATCCTAAATTATTTCTGAAAAGTCATTTTCATTAAAGAAAGGAAATTAATTTTCACACAAAGCCGCAAGGATATTTAAGAAATAAAATCCTTGCGGCTTTTCTTTTTGCCCTGTTTTTAAAATTTTATGTGGAATCAAAAAAATGAATAAAAATTCAATATCTTTAAACTGCATTTTAAAAACTAAAAAAACTTTCCATGAGTGTCTTTATAATTTCCTTGGTAGTACTAACTCTTGTATATTTTATATTTATATACAATAAACTTATTCGGTTACGAAATATGGTAGCCGAGGCGTGGAGTGGTATTGATGTGCAGTTACAAAAACGTTACGACTTGATTCCAAATATTATAAAAGTAGTGCAGGGCTATGCCACGCACGAAAAAAATCTTTTTGAAAGCATCACCAGATTACGAGCACAAGGGATGGATGCCGAAACGGTAAAAGACCATGAAGTAGCAGAAGTAGAACTTTCAAAAGCTTTAGGGAGTTTGTTTGTGGTGGTTGAAAATTATCCGGAGCTAAAAGCCAACCAAAACTTTTTAGAACTGCAACGTGATCTATCTAAAGTAGAAAACGATTTACAACGCGCAAGGAGGTATTATAATGGAAGCGTTAGAAACTATAACATACTCATTGAACAATTTCCATCTAAACTCATTGCCAAAGCGGCAAACCACCAGCAACGGGATTATTTTGATATTAAAAATGAAACGGAAAAAGCAATACCGCAAGTGAATTTTTAAAAAGTGCTCTATGAAATTTTATGTTATTTTATTTTTAAGTTGTTTGTTTTTAAATACAGGTTTTTCTCAAGAGCGAATTATCACTTATAATTCTACCATAAAAGTGGAACCTTCCGGCTCCCTACTAGTGCGTGAAGACATTACGGTACAAGCAGAAGGCGACCAAATAAAAAGAGGTATTTATCGCAGTTTTCCTACCCAATATAAAGACAAATTAGGCACCAGATTTCATGTAGAATTTGTTGTAACAGAGGTATTAAGAAATGGAAACGCTGAGCCTTATTTTACCGAAAAGAAAGGTAATGGCGTTGTGGTGTATATAGGTAATAAAAATACTTTTTTAGAAAAAGGTGTTTATACCTATTCTATTTCGTATCGCACCACCAAACAAATAGGATTTTTTAAAGAATTTGATGAATTGTATTTTAACGCCATAGGTGGTGATTGGGTTTTTACCATTGAAACAGCCACAGTAACCATTGAATTACCTGAAAACGCCACGATAACACAGTTAGCCGCTTATTCAGGATTGCAAGGAACCACTACCTGCGATTGTTCTTTACTTTCTACAGACAATAAGGTGAGGATAACCACTACGCGAGCACTGCAACCCTACGAGCAACTTACTCTTGCAGTAGCTTGGCCAAAAGGATTTGTGAACGAACCTACAACTACCCAAAAGACCATTTCTTTTTTTAAAAGCAATTTTCACGTGCTTTTTGCACTCCTCGGTTTTGTGCTGGTAAGTTTTTTATATTATAAAGCTTGGAAAAAAGTAGGCGTAGATCCTGCAAAAGGAACAATTATACCTTTGTTTGACCCACCTGTAGCCTTTAGCCCGGCAGATATTGCCTTTTTAAGCCGTATGTATATCACCCAATCTACTATTTCAGCAGCCATAGTGCATATGGCAGTAAAAGGTCATTTAAAAATTATTCATCTGAAAAAAGAATATACTTTAGAACGTCTTTCCACAGATTTTTCATTGCTTACGGAAGAAGAAAAAGCGATTTCGAGTGCTTTATTTTCCGAAAGCGAACAAATAGAATTGGATAATAAAAACCACAGCAAGTTTAGCAAAGCAAGAGTAAATGCCAATAGCATTTTAGCTAAAAAAATGCAACCCAAGTATTTTAATTTAAACTATGGGCATTTAGTAAAGGGCATATTAGCCTCTATATTTTTAATTGTCCTAACCTTTGTTTTTTCACCCTCTCCGATAATACCTTTTATTTTAATTTTTTTACTTATTGTTTTAGTTGCTTTTTTTACCTATTTGATTAAAGCCCCTACAAAAGAAGGGCGCCAACTGATGGACGAGATTGAAGGATTTAAAATGTATATAGCAGTAGCCGAACAAAAACAACTAGACGCCTTGCATGAACCAGAACTTACAGTAGAACGTTTTGAGTCATTACTACCTTATGCCATTGCTTTGGGCGTTGAAAATCAATGGGGTAAAAAGTTTGAAAATGCGCTGACAAAATCGTTGCAAGAAACACAAAGTTACAGTCCGTCGTGGTACGTTGGAGCAGGAGCGATGGCATTTTCGCCTCAACAGTTTTCCTCCAGTATGGGAAAAAGTTTTTCTTCTGCCATATCTTCTGCATCTACACCTCCGGGCAGTTCGTCAGGAAGTGGGGGAGGTGGTTCTTCAGGCGGCGGTGGTGGCGGCGGTGGTGGCGGTGGTTGGTAAATTTTAGTTTTTTAAAAACGCCCTTTTTAACATTAAAAATAAAAATTGCATTATTTTGTGTTGTATGGATTATATAACAAACAATATTTTAGTCAAACTGTTCTAATAATTTTACACACCAAACATTTTACAGTGTTTTTTAAATTCACTAAATTTTTAAAACCAATTCTGTAAATGACTTATGTTAAAAAAAATGGATTTTTGCTTTTATTTTTGCATCAATAAATGGATAATCCATCTTTTCACTATCTAATCTATTAAGGAGAAGTATGGCTGCTTTTTTACCTATATTTTCGGCATTTTGATTGATATAGTTCATTTTTGGAAAGGTCAGAAGAGCATTCTTAGTGTTAGAAAACCCAATTATCTTGATGTTTTTTGTTTTGAAAGGTTTAATAGAAAGAAGACAATTTTCAAGCATAATACCAGAACTATTATCGGCAGCAAGTACTGCATCAAAATCATTTTTTTCAGCCCAACTCCTTAGCTTTTTATGCATATTAGATAAGCTTTGTACACTAAGTTCTAGTTTTTTTTCATAAACAATTTTTGCCTCTCTCAAAGCTTTTAAATATCCTATTCTGCGTTCTTTTCCAACATTTAGATTATTTATGGAGCTTAAAAAAGCAATTTTTTTGTAGCCTTTTTCAAGGAGCCGTTTAGTGACCTCATACGTGATTTTTTGATCATCAACACTAACCTTGTCACAGTTTATTTGATTTGACAACCTATCAAAAAGCACAAGTTTATTTTTGTGTATTTGGTTAGTAATATGAGAAACATCACCTGTTTTAATAGTTTGGGCTGCAAGTGAAATAATAAACCCATCCACACTGCCACTTTTTAATAGTTTTATTTTTTCGGCTTCTTTTTGTGTTTGTTCATTACTTATACAAACAATAGTATCATAGCCTTTTTCTGAACATTGTTTTTCAATTCCAAAAAGAACTTCTGCAAAAAAGGAGTTTAATATGTCTGGAATAATAACACCTATGGTTTTTGATTTATTATTTCGCAATCCAGCACCCATTTTGTTTGGTTGATAATTCATTGCTTCTGCTAGTTCTTTTACACGAAATTTGGTATGTTCAGAAATATCTTTGGCATCATTTAATGCTTTAGATACTGTTGAAATAGAAACGCTTAAGAGTTTTGCTAATTCTTTTAATGAACTCATTTAATAAACAAATTTGTTTGCTATTTTAAATTTAAGCCCCAATAGCAAATTATTGAGGCTTTGAATTAAAATAATATAAAAAAAATTACTTTTTAATTAATTTGATTGTGTTTGATGCATTTTCTGAAGTAATTTTAGCAAAATAGATTCCTGTTTTAAAACTAGAGGCATCAATAGAAAGGTTTTGTTGTGTGTTAGTATTGAAATTAGCCATCAATTGACCTTTAACATCATATACTTGGGTAAGAAAAGTAGTATTTGCTTTGTTTAAGACGACCCATTTATCTGAAGAGGGATTAGGGTAAACAATAAAACTATTTGAAAATTCATTTGATTGGGTGGAAAGCGTTCCATCACTAAAAACGATATTGTCAAAGAAAATAATGTTGTCTTGTGTTCTTGCATCAAAATCAGGAAAAACTACAATTTGATTTAACACACCATTACCTGCGGGAGGATTAATAAAACTAGAAAAATCGAATGTAATTTTTTCCCATTCGTTTATCACGGTATTTGGAATTTTAATTTCACCTTGAGACCAAAAAGTAGAGGATACTAATTTTATTCCCACATCGCTTATTACAGGTTTCCAAACCATGATGGTAATAATATTATTTGATGCATCAAGAACAAATTCTCCAAGATCAGCTCCTTGAGCAGATTCAACTCCAGCAAAAGGTTGGCCGGTTTGTAATGCTGTAAATTGAGCAACAGTTGCAGATGTATTTATTCCGGAAGGATTAGGATTAGAAATTATTTGTAATTCTGGGTTGGTATCATTTTCAAAGACAGTCCAGGTCCAGTCTGCTCCATTACCGGATGTTTCAAAATTAATTGGGGTGTTTTGGCTAAATCCATAAAAAATGGTTAGCATTAGCAAAAGGGAAATAATATTTTTCATTTTATTTTATATTTTAGGTGTTAAAAATTAAAAAGACCCCAATTAATATTAAAGTAATAAAATTAATGCCATTAAGGATTTCAGAAATATTATTTTTTAATGAGTTTTATTGTGTTTGAACTGCTTTCTGAAATAATATTGGCAAAATAAATCCCCGCTTTTAAAACAGAAGTATCAATAGTAAAGGTTTGATTGGAAATATTCTCATTGGTTAAAAGAAGTTTTCCGTTTACGTCATAAAGGTTTAACGAAAAGCTGGTTAGATTTTTGTTATTAATAATCCAGTTTTGTGTGGTGGGATTTGGATATGCTATGATTGAAGCAATGTCAAAATCTAATGTTGAAAGAATAAATGGTCCTACAACAACGTTTCCTAAAGTTGCTTCATCTGCTGGGTTAGCATTTAGTCCGGTTACTGAAAATCCGTATTGTATTACCGCGTCAGTAGCTTCAACATTTGTATATGTGATGGCAAATGTTCCAGCACTGGTAAGTGGTAAACTTTCTTCTTTTAATACGGAAAAATCAGCATTAAATACTTTAATAAATGCTTTAACAACATATTCTGAAGAAAGTGTAAAAGATTGCACATCTGCTGAAAAGGTTAACTCTTGGCCAAGAAGGTTGCTGTTATTTTCATTAAATGTATTTCCTTCAAAAACTTTGTTGCCTTCGCCTGTGGTTTGATTTACCCAAAAAGGATCTGTAGGATTATCTCCATAGGTGTTAAAATTTGGAAATAGAGTAACAGTATTTCCACTTACATCTACTACAGACTTAATGTCTGGAACTCCCCAAGGAGAGCCAAAAACAAATCCACCGCCATTGGCTGGTGTTTCAAATACATTGGCAAAACCTAAAAATGTTGCACTGCCATCAATAGTAACTGTGTTTTGACCTACCATAAAGGCAGATGCAAAAAGTAAACTTAATAAGGTGATTTTTTTCATAATCTTTAATTTTAAATTTATAATATTTTAGAAACCCTTAAGATTTAATTCTTATCTAAAAGAAAAATTAAAATTAGAATAAGAAATAAAATTTGATAACTAACTTTCAAATATATATCCTAAGATTAAATTTATTCATCTTTTATATATTACAAATTAACTACAACGATGTAGTTATATTAATTTACTTGTAATAAATGGGGGTGTATCCTTTAAATAATAAGATTTTGTATATGTTAAAGTTTTAAATTAACAGGAAAAAGTGCTTAATAAAGTTAAGATGTAGTGGCGATGTAGTGGTAATGTATGGGTAAAACCGGCAAATGTAATATGGTTAAATATCTAAAATATAATTAGTTAAATTAGTTTCATTGGGTAAGTTCATTTTTTTTCGTAATCGATACCTTTTAATCTCTACGCTTTTTGGTGAAATATTAAAAAGTGGTGCAATTTCTTTGGAAGAAAGATTAAGTCTTAAATACGCACACAATCTAAGATCATCTGGAGTTAATGCAGGGTGGTTTGTTTTTATTTTTTTAAAAAAATCTTTATCAGCATTATTAAATGCTTCTTCAAAAAATTTCCAGTCATCATTGCTGTTTAAATTTTTATCTATTATTTTCACTACTTTTTTAATATCTTTTTGATCTTGTGTAAATTGGTTTATTTCTGATTTAATACTATTTAGAAATTCATTTTTTTTAATAAGACTCATTGTTGAAATAGCAAGCTCTCTATTTTTACCTTCAATATCTTGTAACAATTTTTCATTTTTTAGTTTCATTAATGCTCTTTTATTTTCAGATTCTTTTAGAGCTAACTCTCTTTTGTTTTTTACCTCAATTTTGCGCCGTTGTTTTTTATAGTACGTTTTATAGATATTATGAATAATAATAATGGATATAATAAGCAATATGCAATAAAGGATTAGCATGCTATTAGAAAGATAAAATGGTCTATTAATTCTAAAAGGATAAATAGATATATTTGAAAAATTATCCTCTCCAATTCTGCCCTTTACCATAAACTCATAATTTCCGTAAGGGAGGTTATTAAAGGTGGCTTCACTACTGATCTGCCAAGAGCTCCAATCTTCCATTAAACCATTTAATTTATATTGATACTCTGAAGTATAATATTTTTCGAAAGCAGTTATACTAAAATTAAAATAAATATTGTTGTTTTTGTTTTCTAATTCAGGTAGTTCTTTTAATGATAAATGAAATGGCGGTTTATTGATTTGGTTAGCTGTTACTTTGTGTATAGTAAGCGAAGGATTTTGTTTTCTGCTATAAAATTGTTTTAAATCCAGTAAAAAATAACCTTGCGCATTTCCAAAAAGGTAATTATCATCTTTGTATTCAATAACATTTTCATAGCCAAGCATAGCATTTCTAGTGCTATTGGGAATGGGAATAGACAATATTTCTTGGGTTTTACTAACTTTACTTTGAGAAATATAATTTATAAATTGATCTGTAAAATTCCATATAGCTAATCCATCATTTGAAACTACTAATTTACCTGAGGTATAACTTGAAGTGTCGTAAAGATTGCTAAAAAATAAGTCTTTTTCAAAAGCTTTTAGTGAATTATTGTATTTCCAAATTCCTTTTTCATAAGCATAATAAACGCCATCTTTGTTTTTTACTAGACTTGAATAAAGACCTTTTTCAACAGAATTATCTTTTTGAATATTTGTTATATTGTTGAAGTCCTCATCCACAGTTAGGGTATAAATTCCTTTGTATTCGTGAGCAACTAATAGTGTATTTGAGTTTACAAATTCTATAAACTTAGAGGACATTTTAAAGCCAGTGAGGGTATTTCTATACCGCCAT
This sequence comes from Flavobacteriaceae bacterium CG2_30_34_30, assembly GCA_001873105.1. Taxonomy (GTDB): domain Bacteria; phylum Bacteroidota; class Bacteroidia; order Flavobacteriales; family Flavobacteriaceae; genus Planktosalinus. The sequence goes on from MNYN01000001.1 coordinate 47,550, forward strand.
TCTCCTTTAATTTTTTCCAAAAGACTCACTCCTTGATAATTTCCTTGTAATAGCAAATTTTTATTTGCATCAACGGTTTTAAAACACCATGTGCCAAGGTTTTCTGAAATTTTCTTTAGCGTTGTATCTTCCACAATAAATGTGCCTTCATGGTGGCCACAAAAAAGTGTGTTGTCATAAACAAATAAGGACCATACTTGTCCTACAGAAGAATCAATTAAATTAAATTTGCTAGTATAATCATCGCTTAGTAAACGATAAAATAATCCTTGATTTGTGCCTAAATACAATTTATTGTCAAAAACAGCCGAAGCGTACACAGTACCTAATTTTCCACTATCATCATTAAATATTTTTATAGAAGATTTTAAATTAAGGCAATCAATTCCATTATCAAGTCCTAACCAAATATTTCCTATTTCATCTTCAAAAATTGAAAGCACCGTGTTGTTGCTCAAGCTTTGATTTTTAGTTATTTGAAAGTCGATTGACCCTTCTTTATTTAAGTAAATCACACCTTGCGATATGGTACCCAATATAATATCTCCAGATTTTGTTTGTAAGCTAGTGTAAACATTTAATGAGTTTAAAAAATTTGCATTATGATCCCATAATTTGGGATTTTCTTCTAAAGTATAAATGCCTTTTGAATTGGTTTGGACTAAAATGGTATGGTTAATTTTATAAATATTAATGATTAAGTTTTCTTTAAAAATGGGGTGGTCTGATACAAGTTCTGTTTGAGCGTTGGAGAGTTTGAATATGCCTGCTTTGGGTTTGCTTATATAAATGTCAGTTTCAATTTGAAACATTTTTGTGATACCTTCTTCCGAGTGAATTTTTTGGATTTCGCCATTTTGAAGGTTATAGATATAGATGGAATTTAAAGATTGAAACAGCAAAAAGTTAACGTAATGTAAAATAGTCCAAAATTGTTCATCTTCCGACATTTCATTTTCAAGGCCTTTGCTAAGGGAGGTGTATTTTAATGTCCCAGTTTCTTGTCTTTCCCAAAATCCAAACTCTTTATAACACCCGGTATAAATTTTTTGGTTAAGTACAAATACAGATCTTATTATACTTTTATTTGGCGATGGATAAAGATTCCATGAGTCTCCATTAAATTCTAATAAACCTTTATTGTTTGCTACATATATGAGTTTATCGTCTCCTTGACTTATAGACCAATTTTGATTATCAGCTTGATAGTCTTTTGAGGAAAAGGAAATTAATGGAGGAAGTTCTTGAGAAGAAGTCTTATTCCAAAATAAAAAAATCAAAAAATAAATAAAAAAGTATTTTACCTTCAAAATTTTGAAACTTAGTAAACAAATATACTTATTTTTATAATTAGCTATATGTATATTTTTTTTTAATATCAGAGAAATTAAGGTAGGTCACAAATTAACAATAATCTTAAAATCATTTTGAAACTACTTTATAAGTAATGTTAGTAAAAAAAATTTTTGTTTTTCAAAATAAGTTTTGGGTTTCTGTTTTCATTATATAAACCCCAGTGTTTTTCAGGCTCCATGGCATCATTAGAACCCTTCCAAGATTCGTCAAATGCTTCAAAAACAAAGGTCAGAATTTTCTCTTGCTCACTCCATTTCATCAAATCTTTTATATAAATTTCCTGTAATTCCTCACTTACATTGTGTGGTAGAATACCATTTCCATTTGAGTTTGTTGCCCAACCGGCCTCGGTGATTATTACTGGTTTATGGCAAAATTTTGATGCGACAGCGTGATAGTTTTGTTGTGTTACTTGAAGTGCATCGTGTATGTTTTTATACTCCCACACGGGATAGGAATGAATGGAAATAAAATCAATTTCAGCGACTAAGGGCTCTAATTTGTTTAACCACGGCACATAATTTTCACAAAAAGTGACTGGTTGTTTGGCTCCATTTTTTACCATTCGCACATATTTAATGACACTTTCTACAGAAACATAGTGATCTGTCCACTCCGCACAAGCTTCATTTCCCACAGAAAGTGCACATATTGTTTCAGGATATTGATTTGCAAATGAAATTAACTTATTGATTTGTGCCTTATTATATTTTTTATTTTGCTTTAATATTTCTTCTGAATAAACACCGCCCCAGGGACATCCAAAATTATTCATCTCGGCTACAATATAAGCGCCTAAAAGAACTTTAAAATTCATTTTTTCCTTTTTAATGACTTTTAAAACTGTTTTTGCGTGGAGGTCACAATCATAAATTCTCAAATATTTCCAGTGATTTTGAAGTAATTCTAAGTCTTCTTTTACTTCTTGATAAGTGGGGTATTCCCCTCCGGGTTGTTGCCCTTGCCTAAATCCTGAATAGCAAATGGCATTGCCGGATTGTAATTGTAGAGCCTTATATAAATTCATTAAAATTTCATTTTTTCATTTTTATCCCAAATACCCCAATAGGCACCCACATCACCTTCGGCACCCTCTTTCCAAGATTCATCAAAGGAGGAAAAGTAAAACACTTCAATACCGTTAGCTTGCGCCCAAAGTTGTGTTCTTATAAAATAATTTAAGGCATTCATATAGGATGGTGTAGCACCTTTAAAGCCATTGCCTTGACTGGGCCAGCCTGTTTCTGTGATAATGACTCTTTTGCCATTTCCGGCGGCTTTAGCTTGATGATACATTTGATTCATATGGTGTAAGGAATACTCAAACGGGCAGCCTTCCCAATAAGGATAACAGTTGGTGAGTATCACATCACATGCCTCAGTAATGCGAGGACGTGCTGAAAATTCATAATAAGCATCTACATAGCCCACAGGTATGTTTTTTGGGATGGCATTTTTCACTTGATACAAAAAATCTAGTAGTTCATCTTCACTCAAGTCTTTGCGGTACATCACTTCGTTGCCCACCGCTGCAATATCAACAAGTCCTTTGTTAGAGAGTTCAATTAAGCCTTCAATTTCGCGTTTGTTAATTTCTGGATTATCACCCAGCCAAGCTCCTACCAGTGTTTTTAAGCCCATTTTTTTGGCAATTTTTGGAATGTTCTCGTTACCATCTGTACAAGAAAAAGACCGAACCCAATTAGATACCGGTTGAAGAATTTTCATACGGCGATGCACCTGAGCTTCACTTATGATATCTCCGGGTTGTTGGCCATCTTCATATAAACTGAAACAAAAACCGTGAATACCACTATTTAAAATTTTATGGAGCAATGCTTTAAGTTCTTTTTCTGAAGATGCTTCAGGAAACTTAATTTCTTTAAACTTTAAAAGGTATTCGAGCCACCCACCTTCTAAAACTCTTTCTTTTCTGTATGACATACTATGGTTGTTTTTATATTAAATTTTAATCTTTTGTAAATTTAAATTTTTCATGAACGTCCCAAAGACCCCAGGAGGTTCCTGCCCACCCTTCATCGTGTATTTTCCAAGACTCATCAAATGAAGAGAAATAGAATAAGTCTACGTTGGCGTGATTGGCCCAATGTTGAATATTTATGAAATACTTCATCACATTTGTTTTTGATGGAACAGCTTCTTCTTCCACTTTTCCTTTGCCGGGCCAACCTGTTTCTGAGATAACTACTTTTTTATTTTGGGCAATTTCTTGTGTTTTTTGATACATTTCCTGAAGGTATAAGCCGGCATAGTCAATTTGCGCACCTTCCCAAAAAGGATAGCAATTAATCATAACTACTTCACAAACTTCAATAAGTGCCGGGCGGTTATAAAATTCATAATACACATCGACATAACCCACCGGAATATCTTTCGCTTTGTTTTTTACTTGTTTGATGTAATTGATGAGTTTTTCTTCCTGTTGGTCTCCTCTAAAGAGCACTTCATTACCAACTGAAGCCATATCTATCAACCCTTGTTCGATTAAATTTATAAGCGATTGAATTTCTAGATTGTTTTTTTCATCATTTTTACTTATCCAGGCACCCATGAGTATTTTGAAACCCATTTCTTTGGCAATGGCAGGTATTTTTTCGTGACCGTTTGTACACGAAAAAACCCTCACCCACTCACTATGTGGTTTCAAAACAGCAAGTCGTTTTCTTATTTGTTTTTCCGAGATAAAGTCGCCGGGATTTTGATTTTCTTGATAAGGACTAAAACAAATTCCGTGCAATCCTTTTTCAAATGTTTCAGTGAAGTGAGCTTGTAAAAGCTCTGCATCGAGTGAATCTACATCAATGGGTGTGCTGTAGTAGTTTGGAAATCTGTCGAGAACCTCAGCTTTTGTAAAACCTTTTATATTGATTTCGGGTATAATTCTTGCGGCTCCATATCCTGAAGGTTTTGGTTTTTTTCTTCGGGCTAATTCAGCTTGAATTTCATTGGCTCGCTGCTCGGTTAAATCATAATTGCGCATTACAAACATGGCGATGAGGGTTCCCATAATTGGAATACCCGAATAGAAAAGGCGCAACCCAGTTACAGCACCTTCTGTTTGTGATTCTGCACCAGGGACAAAGCCCACAGCTGAGATGATGACCCCGCTCAACAAGCCTGCAATGGCAAAACCAAATTTCACCATCCACCAATAGATGGCTCCAAAAATGCCTTCTCTTCTTTTTCCGGTGTTTAATTCATCTAAATCACAAACATCTGCTGTCATTGACATCATTAGGGTAAATAAACTTCCTATTCCAAAGGAAAAGAAGGGTAATGCAAAAATAAACATATAAGGTTTGCCGGGAATGAATAAAAACCACAGTAAGATGTATCCAATGATGGAGATTCCTTGCGACCAAAGAAAAGCATTTTTTTTGCCCATTATCCGAGACATTTTGGCTACAATGGGAATTACTAAAAACGTTGTAACTACAGCACCCAAACTACCAAAGAGTGTAGGCCAAATGCCAGCAGCTTCGGCATTTCCATTAAACAAATGATAGACAACAATAAAAAATGAAAAGGCAGCAATGGTGTTAAACGCATTGAAAATAAGAAATGTAGAAATACAGAGCTTTCTGAATGGTACTGAAGAAAAAGCTTCTTTAAAACCAATTAGGATTTGTTTAAAACTACTTCCAATAGTTTTGAAGGTAATAGGGGTTAGTGAGTTATTATTTTTTGTTGACTTGCTTTTAATAAAAAAAGCTGGCATCATCGCTAATATAGTACAACTAACACCCACCCAAATTGCAAGGGTGCGGGTTGCTGTATCTGCATTTGGAAACCATTCCGGGTCATACATTACTACCCAAAACCAGGGGGCGATAACCCACGCCCACTGGCCAATCCATTGAGCAACGGCCATAATGTTTGTACGCTCATGAAAATTATCACTCATTTCATAACCCATTGCCACATAGGGCACACTAAAAATGGTTAAGCCTAAATAAAACACAAAAGACCAAAGCAAAAAATAATAAAAATTGTAATACATGCCATTTTCACGATACAATTGCCACATGATGATAAAGGAAATGCCCATGAGTATAGAACCAATAAAAACATACTGCCGCCTACGTCCCCAAACAGAGCGTGTATTGTCTGAAATAAAGCCCATTATGGGGTCTGTAATGGAATCAAATACTCTGGGTAAGAAAAACAAAATGCCCCACATCCATCCAGGAAAACCAAGATCTTGTACAAGCACCACCATAAAGATTCCCAATGCCGCCGGAAACATTTGATTTGCTAACATTCCCAAGCCAAAGGCCACTTTTTGACCAAATGCTACTTTACCGAGATTGCTTACTTGTTTTTCCATTTCATTTTAGTTTGGATTTAGTACAATTGTTTGAAGGGCTTCACCGTCTATGGCGATTGTTTTAGTAAAATTTTCAAGTTGCAAATTGAAATTTTTAGCTTCTTTTTCCTGATTTAAAAGCACGACTACAAAACTGCCATCGGGGTTTTGGACAGCAGTAACTAGAAGTGTTGCATCAGTACTTTTCCAACCAATACGTTTTGCACCGGGTCTAATAAATTTGCTGAAATGAACCATGGTGTAATACAAAGGGGTGAAATACACTTCGTTTTTTTCCGGATCTACAATCACTGGAGCAATACACCAGTTTTCAAACCAGTTGGGTCCTCCTTGTTTGTCGAGCACCATATTCCAGTCTATCCAGCCGTTTACCCAGTTATTCAAACAGCCTATAATGTCTATCGCATAACGATATACGGGCACATATTTTGGGTGAAGATATTTTTTATCTTCTGAGGCCCAAGTCCAGCCCCAGTCTGTGGCTTCTTTTTTCCAATACCAGGCATCATCATGCCAAACGGGCACTTGAGCATCAATACATGCCTCAGTTTGAATTAAATAATCATCATGGGCTTTTTGATGTGCATATTGCAATGCTTCCGGAAATACTTCAAAAGTACTTGCATACCAGTGAATGGCAGTTCCGTCAATGTATTTTGAGGATGCCTTATCAGCATACATCACATCTACCCATTTTTTGAGTTCATCACGATTTTGATCATAGCCTAAAATTTTTACATTTTCAAGTCCCTCATATTCCATTTTAGGACCTAAATATTTTTTGACAAAGTCGGTCATTTCTTGTGCTGTGTAGTGCATACTCTCCCAATTGTTTGAGTTGCCCAAAGGCTCATTTTCCAGGGTAATTCCCCAAATATCGATGCCTTCTGTTTGATAAGCCTGTATGTATTTTGCAAAATACAACGCCCAGCTGTCGTAATATTCCGGAAGAAGTTTTCCGCCAACCCAGTTGTTGTTGTCCTTCATGTATGGAGGCGCAGTCCAGGGAGAGGAGATGATTTTAAAGCCTTGCGGCGAAATGGCTTTGGCTTCTAATATCATGGGAATAATGTCATCTCTGTCTGGCTCAATAGAAAATTTTTCCAATTGAAAATCATCAGGGTCATCAGAATAGGCATATTGGCTTAATGAAAAATCACAGGAGTTAATGTGTGTGCGAGTCAAGGAATAGTTTGCTCCATTTTCACTAAAATAGGCTTCAAGAATTTTAGTTCTGTTTTCTTGACTAAGTTGGTTGAGAAGATAGCCTGAGGCCTCGGTAAATGAGCCTCCAAAGCCTAGTATTTCCTGAAATGTTTCTTCAGGGTGAAGGCTGATATTGTTTTCTGAATTTTTCTGAGGAAATTCTGTAATAATTGCTAAATGATTTCCCGCTGAGGAAGTTTCATAGACTTCTATTTTCATTTTATTTGATTCTTGACAACTCACAAAAGATAGCATAATGACAGAAGCCCAAATCAGATTTGGTAATTTACTAAGTGAAAACTGTATGCCATTAATCTTTAAATTCATTTTAGTGGTTAATTTTTGGAGTATAAAGGAGGAGCTAAGGTTGCTTTAATAATTATAGATTCATCACCGTTTTGGGTTTTTCTAATGAGGTTGCCATTCCTTGTTAGACCTTCAAAAACTCCTCGATTTACGAGATTCCAGAGGGCATATTTTGCTTGACCATCAACAGTAAATAAACCAAAGTGGTTTTCAGAACCTGCTGGGTTTGCTGCGTCTTTCCAAGGTTCATCAAAGGCTTCAAAATAAAAACAACTAATGCTGTCTTTTTGGGTCCATTCTCGCATATGCTTATAATAAACTCCCTCTTTGTATTCATCGCAAGTTTTGGAGCCACCTGGGCCGAAATACCCATCAGAAGAGCTTGCCCAGCCAGTTTCACCAATATGAACCGGTTTGTCAACACCCAATGATTTCATATAGTTAATAACAGATTTGTATTGCTTTTGAGCGAAGGATTTAGCGCGTAACATTGCTGCGTCAATTTTTTCTAAATCACTAAGGTTTTCTTCACTTTCAGGCGTAAACCAAAAATCGGGATTGTAGTGTGTGTCAAGCATAGGGTAGGTATGCATCATGATAAAATCTACTGAGCGTATGAGTTTTTCTAAATCGGGGACGTGGTATTCTGAATCACCGCCACCCCATGAAGCAAAATTATCTGAGCTAGTAATCCACAATTCCTCCTTTAATTTTCCATTTTTTTTAAGGTCTTGTAAGTAATTAACCCACTTTAGAATGACTCCCGGCTGCACATAGTAACTTTCTGCCCATTTGACCATGGCTTCATTGCCAACGGCGATTGCTTTTACGATATCTGGGTATTGATTGGCGAGTTCTGCCGCACGCTTTATTTCCCATTCGTTATTTTCGTCTTCTTCTTTGTGATTGGGGTTGGCTTTAAAGGCATCTTTACAGTTTATCCACGCACCCACAACGACATACATTTTAAAATTGGGATTTTCCTGTTTTAGTTGGTGTATGGCTTTCAAAACATTTGAAGCGTGAGGCTTGTGTAATTTATAAGTGCGTAAAAGATGAACGCCCATTGCATGGAGTATTTTCAGGTCTTCTTTTAATTGCTCTACAGTGGGTTCACTATCGTGATTGGCATCGCGATAACCGCCAAATGAGATGGCTTTAAAGTTTGGATTACCAAAAACTTGTGAAGGACTTAAGCGACTATTTTCATTCATATGTGGGGAGGCATTTTTACAAGAAACAGTTATGAGCAGTATTAATATAAAGCCAGAAAGGTTAAATTGTATGTTATTTAATAGTCTCATTTTAAATATTTTGAGGTTAAATGCACGTCAATTTTTACAATTTCACCTGTTCTTTGGAAAACTTTATTGCTGTTTTCATTATTGAGTTGAAGTGAGGTTGGATTTTGCGTTTTCCCGTCAACAAAAGAGAGTATTAATGCTTCTTTTTCGCTTAGGGTATAAACAATTGGAATTTGACAATAAGTAAAGGCTAATGATCCTGCTGCTAACTCAATTTCTTGTTGGTTTTGATGAACGTCGATAAAAGAAAACAGAGCAGCCTCTTTTAAAAACTCTTCTTCTTTTCGCAGTAAACAGGGGTAAAAAAGAAGTTTGCCCTCGTATACAAAAACGCCCAATTCTCCAAATCGGCTAAGAATATCTTCTTTTACCTGTCCAGTCATACCGGGTTGTTGGGCTCCTTTACCGGCTGGCGTGTGCGAGTAAGGGTCTGTTGGAAAGGCCCCATAGAGTTTGGGTGATTTATGCACACCAATTCCTTCGTTGATTTCATAATAATGTTCAAGGAGTTTGCCAATTACTTCGGGGGTTTCGTTTTCACGAATGGCCTTCAGGCAACATTCCTGTACCGCTAGTTGCAATTTTGAAACCATATGCCAATAAATAGAGCCTAAACCTTCATAGCCATAAAAGGTTCCGGAACGTCCGGTAAATTCTTTGTGATTGAAAACCATTTCGAAAAGTTGCAATAATTGAGGGGTTTCTTTTTCAATCAAACGAGAATATTTAGACTGTTTTAAAGATTCTAAAGTGTGCTTTAATACACGGGCATTGTTAAAATTTCCGTTAAAGTGATAGTTGCCATTAATGTCTTTTTCTACAATTTGTGTATTACCGTCTTGCATCATTTTGACTAATAACTCAGAACTTTCAACGGTTTCTTTTGGGAGCACATTTTTCTCTAAAAAGGAGGGCAATTCTTTATTAGGATATAAAATATAGCTGTATTGGTCTGGTCTAAAGAGCTTACTTTTTTTGAGAGCATTGAGCACCGCTAGGCTTTCTGCTGAAGTTAAATACCCAGCGCTTAAAGCGGCTACTTGTCCTTCGAGCATTTCATTTAAATATGAAATTTGTATTTCATTTTTATTAGAAATGGTCATTAGGTTGTAAGCGTGGTAGAGGTTGTCGGGTCTTTTGTTTGCTCTAATAGAGTGATCAATGAAATTTAAGGTGGTTTCTATAAAAGTTTTTAGTTGACTTAGTTCTAACATACTTTTTCTTCCGCTAAAAGCCTTTTTGTAAATGGTTGTTCTGTAGTTAGAGGCTGATTGACCCACAGCATCAAGAATTATTTTTCTTTCAGAATCTTTAATGCTTCGTTTAAGTATATGGTCATGGTCTTTGAGTGTTTTGGCCACTTGATTAAAATAGGAGAGCAATTCATTTGAAATTTCTACTTGAGCGGGTTCAGCATCTGCAACAATTTTGTTGAAAAAGCTTAAAAAGCGTCTCAAATAGTAAAGTGTTACCATCGACACACCGTTTCCAACCAACGCATTGTTTGCATCGTTCCATTCGGGTCTTTGGGTGTTGAGCCATATGCCTGCTTCGGGAATAAAATTAGACACTTTAGCAAGAATGGTAGCCAACATTTTTTCGATAAAGTTAACTTTGCAAATAAACAAGTTTTCATCTCTAAGCAAAAAGCCATCTGCGCCCAATTCTTGTTTTTTGATGTTGAGTTTTTCATCGAGTTCATAATCAAACTCAATAGTGTCTTTGGGGTTTTTTACGAGGTCTTTATAGGGTTTTATTTTATAAGGAACGTTAGCATAAACAAATAAATCTTTATCAAAAAAACTTTGAAGAATGTCTGGTTTGTGGTTTTCTAGGGATTCTAAAAATTTTAGTAAATATATTATTTGATGATCTCCCCAATAACCAATATAGGACCAAGGATTGTTTTCTTCAATAACTTCCCAATCAAAACCATCTTTGGTGATCCGGTAAGGGTTGTAACCGTCAAAAGTGGTGGCGTTAAGAAATTTGTGAATCATACTTTCTATAAACTCTGGAAAAGCGGTAGATAAGGCTTCCCAGTTTTGAAAAATATCTCTCCAGTTTCCTTCATAATCTAATATTTTTGATCCATCTATTTCATTACGAGTATTGATGGAAAATTTATTCCAAGGTCTGCTTGGGTCGCCATGTCTTCTGCTAAATTTGAGGGGCATATACTCTAGACAAAGTCTTCTAAAGTTTTTATCGTCACTCTCAAGTCCTATTTTTTTTAAGCTAGTTAGGTCAAATATATCTGGAAGTGTTTTTAGAGTTTTTTCAGACGTTTTAAAAACTTTTTTGTTTGCGCTAGACAGGTATTTTTCAAAATCCCATTTTTCTATTTGATAGTTGTTATCAAAAACACCACCTCTCATTATATTAAACAAGGTATTTGCCATATGTCTAGTATCTCTTGCTTTGTCAGCAGTTAGTTGCAAGGCATCTGAGGAGGCAATTAGTTTTATTAGTTTTTGGGTTCCTATATTACTATCATCAAGTACATCTTGATAGAGTAGTGAATTGGTTTTGATTTTGTCAATTAGTGAAGCAATGGCGCTGTGGTTTTGGTTTACATTTGCAATTATCAGCCAGTCTTTTTGTGTGTAAGAGGAGAGGTTTATTTTTTTGTGAATAAAATAGGCTCCTTTTTCTGCTTTAATGTCGGTTTCTGAAATTAATGTTTTACCTTTTCTAAAATCCTCAAGTTGTAAATTTGAGAGGAGATAGGTAGGATTTTCTATTCCAATGGACCAAACTATATTTGCTTTTAGTGCTTCACTAGGTTCGGCTTTATCTACAATGATGGCGCTTAAAGCAAAAATACCTAAACCGCTATTTGCTTCTAACTCAGTTCTTTTATATGCATCAACCAGATTGCTGCTTTGATTTTGCAAATCTGCACTTACGCCATAAGGCATAACATTTTGAATGCCGTCTAATAGAGAGAGTTTAACCTCAAAATTGTTATTATTTATGAGCGAAGATTTTTTTACAAAACCATAGGTGTCTGATGAATTCCATTGATACCTGAAGGTAATTCCAAAAGTGTAATTCACTTCTTCAAAAATAATTTTGTTTCCGTAGCGGTTTTTGTAAAGATTTCGAGTAATCTGAAAATTTGCTTTGGTTCTTTTAGAAAATGGCTCCCATAGAAAATTGTTTTCATTTTGACGAACAATTACGAGAGTTTTACTTCCGGTAGTTCCGGCAGATTCGGTGATTTTATCTTCTGTATAATAAGGAAATAAGGCATTATTACTGTCTTTTCTTCCGGCTGTTAATCCTCCGTTGCTTGAAATAAACATCCAATGATTTGAATCACTTACTATATTCATAAAAAAAGGACGCATCGCATCGGAATTTTCTATTTTATAATACAATTCGTTATCTATTTCGACATAGGAGTGATTACTATTTTTGATTGATAAATCTTGTAATTCCTTTATTGTTAATTCCTTATTCATTATTTTTTAATAAAGCTATTAGATTATTTTTATAGAATACATCCAATTTTGAAGTTGTTAGGTTAATACGTTCATTATTAAAAAGGTCGGGATGATTTGTTTCCGACCTGTATTAATTAGTTTTGATTAAAAAAGTAGATGATTAGAAAAAATAGATAAAAAAATTTATTCATATACTCTTATATAGTCTACAAGCATTGTTTGCGGAAATAGCGTATTATCGTTTGGTGGTCCTACAAAAGAACCTCCAACGGCAACATTCATAATAATATAAAAAGGATGATTAAAAACCCAATCTCCAGGAACATCTGCTGGAGTAATTTGATTATATAAGGTATCATCTACATAAAAATTAATAAAATCTGGACCCCATTCTATCCCAAATATGTGAAAACCTGTATCAAATCTATCGTTTTCTAAAATAAAACCCTTTGAAACAGATTCACCTGCTGAATAACCAGGTCCGTGAACGCTGCCGTCTATTCTTATAGGATTTTGCCCCCTGTATTCCATAATGTCAATTTCACCACATAAAGGCCAATCGTTTTGTTCACAGTTATTGCCTAAAAGCCAAAAGGCTGGCCAAATACCTTGACCCCAAGGGAGTTGTATTTTGGCTTCAAATCGTCCATAAGTTTTTTCAAATTTGCCTTGTGTTTTTATTCTGGCAGAAGTAAAATTAGAACCTTGAAAGGGTTCTTGACGAGCAATGAAATGAAGCATTCCATTTTCAATTTTAATATTTTCTGGACGGTCTGTATAATACTGTAATTCATTATTGCCCCATCCATTGTCTCCAGTACCAATATCAAAAGACCATAGGGAACTATCAATTGTGCCGTCGTTATTAAACTCATCTGAAATAGAAAGTTTTGTAAAGTTATTTCCTATACTTTGAGTTTCATCGGTTGTACAACCTACTAGGATGGTCAAATAAATACCAACTAAAAAACGAGTGATTTTATATGTATTTTTCATAATCAAATTGTAAGTGTTTTTTCTTTTAATCTATAATTTGTAAATCATCATAGTAGTATGTGCTTCCATCACCTGGCAAATCAGCAATAAATTCGAAAAACACGACTATTCTAACAAAACTTGCAGAAGTGTTCATACCATTAAAGTCCCATTCTAATTCTTCCCATTCATTAAGAGTAGTTGTATTTGCGTCTAACTCAATTCCTACTGAATTGTCAACATTTTCAAGTCGTACTCTAATGGGAATACCACTTTTGGGTGAAAGTACTTTCATTCTGAATTTTTGAGAGTTTGAAAAATCTATTGGGGAATCGAGATTGAGTAGGGTGCCTGCAAAAAATTGGGATCCGGCAGTTTTAGTGGAACGCATCACTCTTGAAGTTGGATTTATTCCTTCAGGTAAAGGATTCGTTTCAATAACGGAATCTGCACCTTCAAACCCTAAAAAGTCATAGGCAAGAGTTATAGATTCAAAACCAATGGGCAGAGCTACTTGTGTTGCACCTGAATCATCCACATTAGGGGAAGGTGTTATAACATCTCTGTAATAATAAATATTGTCAACAAAAATATTTGATATGGTGGCATCAGAAACAAAAAATAAGAGTCCAATTTGATTTCTTGCACCTAAACCCGTAAATTCTTCTAGAGGAATATCAAGACTTGCCCATTGATTGGTTACTAATATAGAATTTGTGAAAGTTACAGAACCTGATGTTTCATTATTGCCAACATTATTTATTAATTGTATTTTAATAAAATCTCCCGGCTCTATAGTTTCTTGTACATTAATATCCACGTGAAGATGTGTCATTGTAGAGGCATTTATTGTTGGTACATTTAAAAATGTGCCTATACCCACAAAATTTAGGTCTGTATAATTTATTACTTCTTCACCTCCTATATTAATAGGTGGAGCTCCTCCTTGTGTGGTTTGCCCATCTCCATTAAAAAAACCATTGTAATAATCTACTGGTACATTGGTGTATGCATCGCTAAAAACAGAAATAACATTTTCCGGAGCTCTAGTTGGGGTAGGAGCTTGTTCAAATTCTCCTAATGATTCTATAGTTAGAGATCCTGTGGCCTCTACATCGCCTAAACTTGCTCTTATTACTGTAGTGCCAGAGCCAATAATGGCAATTTCACCAAGGTCATTTACCGTTGCAACTTGTGGATTTGAAGAAATAAAATTAAAGTAACTAGGTGCAGCACTAACTGTTTGGTTTGATCCATTTTCAAGATTAAAAGTTTGAGATAAACCGGTAGTCATAATAGTTGAACCTGAAAAAGTTTGTTGGGTTATATTTTCACCATTAAAAATTTTTGGTCTTGGTTGTGCTATGGTTCCTAATTTTTCATATTTTAATTCATCTACCCAAAAAGTATAGCCATTTCCGTTTTCAGGACCTTCAGCATACCAAAAGAGACCTTTTTCTTCTATTAATTTTGAAGGATCAGGTATTGCAATTGTATATTTTTGCCAGTTAGTCGTTAATTGTAGGTTTTGAAGGGTGGTTAAATACTTGTTTTCACCAAAATCTTGACCAAAGCCTATTTCATTTATTGTACCTGCGGTGGTTGCTTTTGCCCAAAAAGTAAGGGCATCATACTCCGTTAGATCTCTTCCTGAAAAGTCGGGAAAAATGGCACCGGCAAAGGCGCCTAGGGGATCTCCTACATTAGGCACATCAAATCGCATTGAAGCGGTTCCTTCATATTTTTCGTTGGTATCCACATTGAAGGCATCAAGTCTTGAACCTGCAAAGGGTAAATATTGTAAACCAGCACTAAAGCCGTCTATAAATACTTCTGGATTATTAGAAAATCTTGCTTCAACAGCATCTTGTGTAAGATCTCTATCACAACTAAATGATATGAGAAGAAGTCCTAGTGTAGTTGTGGTTATGATATATTTTTTCATCCAATTTTTCATCTGTATAGAATATTAGTTTTTTAAGCGGAACAATTAAAAAGTTTTAATAATCAGTTGAATTTGTTTATTAAAATACTTTTTTATTTAGATTATTTTATTTTCCAATGTTTATATGTATGTAGGTTCTTATTTCCCATTCTTGCCCATCGTCAAAGCCAACAGGGCTAAGGGGTGGTTCGCCAAATTCAGGGCCTTGATTAGGTAAATACCTTGGGGAATATTTATTTAAAGATCTCCAAGTTCCTTTTATGCCTGCACGAGTATTAGGCAAAATAAACCAATTGGGTTTGCCTAAAGAGGTGGAAATATCAAGCATGAGCTGAATAGGGTAAGTAAGGTTAAAATCACGATGGTAGTCAAAAGGTCCCCAGTCATTTATTTTTAAAGCATTTACTAATTTAATATTCTTGTAGATAAGTCTAATGTCTGAACCAAAACGGGTAATCATTCTCGAGTCACTTCCATTTGCTTGTCCGTTTCCGTAATATAAATTAGCAATAAGACCCAATTCGGGATTTACTTTGGATACGATTCGAGTATTAATTTCCCACAAGTCTTCTTCAGGAGCTGAATTTGGGAAGGCAAAAGAGGTTCTATTACTTAGAAAACCAATTGCAGCGTCTTGAGTGGTAGGTAAATGACGATAAACAAAACCTGCACTAAAAGCAATTTTAGCATCTTCGGCTATATCATTGTCCCACTCATACATCCAAGTTGCAGGGGTTGGGTCAAAAGTGAATAATATTTCACCGGCAACGGTTTCTCTGTTAATTCTAACAGCAAAGGGGTCGTCTTGAATATTTCTGAGTCTTCCCGGACTATTTACATCATTGGGCATTGCGTCAACAATTGGTTTTTGCCATAGAAAGTTTGGAGCTATTTGTAGTTTTCCATATGTATAAGTAAATCCTGACAAGAAATTTGTTTGATTTCCACTGCCACTATCTTTAAGTGTCCATCCTGTATATGTACGTGTGTAATCGCCACCGCCGTTAGCTACTATTCCCATTGCTGCAGCTTGCGCATACCAATTAAAACGGCCTTTTGAAAATGTTATTTTTGCTTTACCTCCCCAATTGTCTTTTGAGGATACTCTGTCTTCTATTATGTTGTAGTTTCCAGGTTGTCCTTGTGCAATCTGAAATTTTCTGCCGTTTAGGGGTTCTCCTGCCCAAATACCTCCAATTTCAAGACCCAAGTTGCCTATTTTAGTCTTTAAATGTAGGGTTGCCCTTCTTGTTTTAGGAAGGGGAATAGCAATGGAAGAAACGATAGAGGATGCATTATCAATGTCTTCGTGGTAGATACCAGTTATATCTACTGAGCCAATTTTACGGCTATATTTTAATAATGCAGCAGGATTTGCTCCCCACCATAGTTGTGGCCCATAAGCTGCTTTTAATCCATTAAAAGATTTTTTACCATCGATTTCAAATCCTGAAATTTCACCATTGTATAAATCCAAATTAGGACCATAATTAGCTTCTGGATATAGACCAAAAAAATCACCTTCATAACCCCAATGGTAATGTCCTGTTCTATAAAATGCTCTAAGGTCAAAATCTTTGCCAACCCATTCAAAATCTGCATTATATATTTGAACACGGTTCACATCAGTAAATTCAACAGTACCATTTTCAGAATTTACAGTAACATTTCGACCCCTGTTTTCATAAAAAATTTCATCGATTGGGTTTTTGGCAACATTTCCTAAAACACTTACATTCACATTTGCTCTTACATTTGCAGCAGGTTTACCTTGAACACCTATGTAATAAGACTGTGTGTGGTCAAAGCCTAATTCGTTAGGAAATGTAGATGTACTTGGGTCATCAGAATTTGGAGTGGTTATTAAATTTCCTCCTGTATTATACGTAGTAAATTCTGCTCTTAGATTGCTTATACTTAATTTTTCATCACCTCCTAATGCCGCTTTATCTCCTCTGGCTTTTAAAACAGCATCCATTAAAGAAATAGAATTGAAGTAGTTTTCTATAAAATCAATATCAACTCCTTCTTCATAAGGGTTTAATTGATGTGCTTCTTTCAAAGTATAATAGGCTGCTCTTGGATAGAGGTCATAAAGACCTCTTGCATTTGTTTGACCTTTGGCGGCTATTCCAAACCACTCTTCATTCATATTGTTTTCCCCTTCAATAAAATCTCTTTGGTAACCACCGTTAGACCAAGAGGCATTGGTATCGTGGACATCTAAGTTTTTAGTTTGTCCAAATTTCCACCAGCCATCGCTAAATTGAAATGTAAATCCACCTATAGAATTACCTGTTTTACCTAATCCGGCAGCATTTTCATAGATTTCTTTCCAATTTCCCTTCATATAGTATGCTTGAGAATATTGGTCTTCTTGATTTTCTATGGCATTAAATGCATCAGCCCCAAATTCTGTAAAGAGAATAGGTTTGTTATACTCATCTTTTGCTCTTTGAAATGCGTCACCAAAAGAAATTCCCCGATACATATTGGTTCCTAAGACATCTATGTCTGGACATTCTTTTGCCAATAAGTCCATAAATAACAAGTCACCATTGCAAATAGCGATAGGATGCTTTGTACTTATTTGTTTCATAGCAATAGCGGCTTCATTAAATAATTGATACATAGCTTTAGCTCTTGCAGTAGATTTTCTATCTTCTATGGGTATATTTTCTGTTTCAGCTCCATCCCAAAATAAACCGTAATTATTTTCATTTCCGAGTAAAAACATTAATACTCCTGGGGTATCTTGATATTCTTTAACTAAATCTGTAACTTCTTTTAATAATATTTTTCTTGTGCGAGGGTCAGCATATTCCGTATTTGGTGTCCAAGAGCCGTCAATAGTCAATCCATATCTACCAAAAGCGTGATTAATCATCGTATAAATACCATAGTTTTCATATATGTATTCTATCCACTTTGATGGAACACCAGTATATTGTCTTATGGTATTAACACCCATGTTTTTAAGTAAACCCATTTCTGAATCCAAAGCAGCTTTAATAAAGTCATCAGGTTGCTTCCATAAACTGTAATTATAATTTGTTCCTATTGGAAAATAATCCCAATTCATTCCGTTTACTAAGAAAGGTTTTTCATTAACAAGTAATTTAAAACCATCATTATTTGATTGGATTGAAACAGTTTTTGATTGCATATAAGCATTTGCGGATAAAAACAAAAGAAAAAAACTTAAAATTATATTTTTCATGAAGGTATGCATTAGTTGAAATTTAGTTTTTACTGCTGTATTGAAAAGAAATTTAGTTTAATAAACCATTATATTATTGTAAAATTAGGGTTGCTTCGTTTGAATTCAAAAAAAATCACCTTAACAAAATGCATACAGATTAAATAAAGAAAGAATGTTTTATTAAATAAGTAACTTAATAAAGGTATAAATAACAAGTGTTTATTTTATGAAATCATATTAAAATTGACAGAAGTATATTCAAAGTTGTGGTAATGTATAGGTAAATTATTCAAAAAGTTAAGGATAATACCATTTTGTATTTATTTAAAAAGATTATTGTTAGTATTTTACGCAAACGATATAGTAAAATCTTATTAAATAATATCATTTAGTGATGTTTTAAAATTGCCTTTCATACATTGTAAAAGTGTAACCTAGAGTATCAAAAAACACTTTTAAATTTTAAAAATAAGTGGATATGTAAATCTTACCATTTTAATTTTTTTGCTTAAATTTCTTGCTAGAAAGAATTAGTATTTATAGGGTTTTTACACAAAATGTTTTTACTTCTATCTCTAGCACCATTAAAATAATAAGATTTTTTTGATTATGAGTGTTTTTTCATTAAATTATAGAAAATTGTGTTTCTATATATAACCATAATTTTTATCTATTTAAAAACAAATTTCATAAATAAATATTTTACTAGTTTAGCAACTGTCATACACAAAAAACCAATTTTATTATGGATACAAACAACAATAAGTCGGAATCCGCTTCCAGTAACAGTAATTCTACAAACGACCAAGAAAAATGTCCGTATATGGGTGAAATAAAAAAACAAAGCGCTGGCACGAGTAATCGTGACTGGTGGCCTAACCAATTGCCTTTAAATATTTTGCGTCAAAACTCTTCTCTTTCAAATCCAATGGATGAGGGGTTCACCTATGCCGAAGCGTTTAAGAGCCTAGACCTACAGACCATAAAAAAAGATATAGTCACTTTAATGACCACGTCACAAGCGTGGTGGCCTGCAGATTATGGGCATTATGGACCCTTCTTTATACGTATGGCATGGCACAGTGCAGGCACATACCGTATATCTGATGGAAGGGGTGGTGCCGGTTCTGGTAATCAGCGTTTTGCTCCATTAAATAGTTGGCCAGACAATGCAAACCTCGATAAGGCACGCTTACTTCTTTGGCCAATAAAACAAAAATATGGTAAGAAAATTTCCTGGGCAGACCTGATGGTTTTAGCCGGAAACTGCGCATTGGAGTCCATGGGTTTTAAAACTTTTGGATTTGCTGGTGGAAGAGAAGATATTTGGGAGCCTGAGGAAGATGTGAATTGGGGTTCTGAAAAAGAATGGTTAGGCGACAAACGCTATTCCGGTGATCGCGAATTAGAAAATCCTCTTGCTGCAGTTCAAATGGGATTAATCTATGTGAATCCGGAAGGACCTAATGGAAACCCGGATCCACTTGCAGCAGCGATAGATATTCGAGAGACCTTTAAACGAATGGCAATGAATGATGAAGAAACTGTTGCGCTTATTGCAGGTGGTCACACCTTTGGTAAAACCCACGGAGCTGCTGATCCTAATAAATATGTGGGAGCAGAACCTGCAGCTGCGGCAATTGAAGAGCAAGGACTTGGTTGGAAAAATTCCTTTGGAAGCGGAAACGCCGGCGACACCATTACAAGTGGTCTTGAAGGTGCTTGGACCACTACACCAACCAAATGGAGCAACAACTTTTTTTGGAACCTTTTTGGCTACGAATGGGAATTATCTAAAAGCCCTGCCGGCGCACATCAGTGGATACCAAAACACAATATGGGTGCAAACTCTGTTCCCGATGCACACGACCCTTCTAAACGACATACTCCTGTAATGTTAACTACAGACATTTCTTTGAAAATGGATCCTATATATGAGCCAATTGCAAGACGTTTTCATGAAGATCCTGATGCGTTTGCAGATGCATTTGCTCGTGCTTGGTATAAATTAACACATCGCGATATGGGTCCTATAACTCGATATCTTGGTCCAGAAGTGCCTAAAGAAGAACTCATCTGGCAAGATCCTGTACCTGCTGTTACCCATAAACTTATTGATAATCAGGATATTGAAATGTTAAAAGCGAAGTTACTAGCTTCAGGGCTTTCTATATCTGATTTGGTGACAACTGCTTGGGCTTCTGCATCTACTTTTCGTGGTTCCGATAAACGTGGTGGTGCAAATGGGGCACGACTTCGACTTGCACCACAGAAAGATTGGGAAGTGAATAATCCAAGTCAACTGGCAAAAGTGCTTAAAACACTAGAAGGAATTCAAAATGATTTTAATAAGGTAGCTCCTGATGGTAAACAAGTTTCACTAGCCGACTTGATGGTATTGGGTGGAAGTGCTGCAATAGAAAAGGCAGCCAAAAATGCTGGTCATTCAGTAATAGTTCCTTTTAACCCGGGTCGTACAGATGCCTCACAAGAACAAACCGATGTGGAATCTTTTGCGGTTCTAGAACCTAATGCGGATGCTTTTCGAAACTATGTGAAACCTAAATATGTCCTATCACAAGAAGAAATACTGGTAGATCGTGCGCAATTAATGACGCTTACTGCACCCCAAATGACTGTGCTTATTGGTGGTATGCGTGTGCTAAATGCAAACTATAATAAATCGCAACATGGAGTGTTTACTAAGCGTCCCGAAATGCTTACCAATGATTTTTTTGTTAACTTATTGGATATACATACGAGTTGGAAAGCAACAACAGAAGTACAAGATGTGTTTGAAGGACGTGATCGTGCCACAAACAAATTGAAATGGACAGGCACTCGTGTGGATCTTATTTTTGGATCCAATTCTGAGTTGCGCGCTATTGCTGAAGTGTATGCATGTGCAGACTCGCAACAGAAATTTATTGAAGACTTTGTGGCGGCTTGGACTAAGGTGATGGATTTAGATCGCTATGATTTGGCTTAATTTTGAAAGATTTGATAACTTATAAAAAGGGAGCTCGGCAACGGATTCCCTTTTTTGTTTTAATGGTTGTATGCATTTTTTAGAATAAAAATCTGTCCCTTTTTTTAACCTTCTGTTTTTTGAAGGGGATTTTTAATAAACGTTTGTAACAAAATAGCAATAGCCATCACTAAAGCACAACCGAATAAATTCAACCACAAATAAGGCATCCAGTCCATATACCATCCATAAATAACGATAACTTGGGTGATTAGGGCGGCTATAAAAACTGCTTGTCCTTTTACATAACGCACAAAAAAGGCTAAAAGAAAAATGCCTAAAACGTTACCATAAAAAATAGAGCCAATAATATTAACCAGTTGTATTAAGTTGTCAAATAAATTAGCCACACAGGCAATACTTATTGCAATAATGCCCCACAATAAAGTAAACCATTTAGAGGTTTTGAGGTAGTGGGTTTCGTTTTCTTCCCGACGGAGGTTTCGTTTGTATAAATCCATAGTAGTGGTGGTTCCTAAGGCATTAAGCTCAGAGGCCGTTGACGACATGGCTGCGCTTAAAATAACTGCTAAAAGCAAACCTATAAGTCCGCGAGGCAGGTTGTTTAAGATGAAATGAATAAACACATAGTCTTTATCATTAGTTTCCACCAAGGCACTGGATTTAGCAATGAGTTCCTTAGCTTCATTTCTAATGGTTCGGTCTTTTTTGTCTAACCGAATAATCGTTTGCTGCATGGATTTTTTTTCTGTTTCCTTTTCCGAAGCCACATAACGATACATGGCTTGTTGTTTTTCTTCAAAATTAGACAATTGTTGTGTTTCTAATTTTTGATATGCTTCGCCATATTCTGAAGTAACCACACTTTTTGTAGCCACCGGATTAAAATTCAGAGGCGAAGGATTAAACTGGTAAAACACAAATACCATAATGCCCACTAACAGAATAAAAAACTGCATAGGCACTTTAAGAATTCCATTCATAATAAGCCCCATTTGGCTTTGTTTTACTGATTTTCCGGAAAGATAGCGCTGCACTTGGCTTTGGTCAGTACCGAAATAGGAGAGAGCTAAAAAAGTTCCGCCAATAATGCCGCTCCAAAAGGTGTAACGCTTCTGGTTGTCAAAGTCGAAGGAAAAATCAAGAATATTCATCTTTCCGCTTGCCCCGGCAATATCTAATGCTTTGCTAAAGGTGATGTTTTCAGGAAGGTATTGGATAATGATAAAAAAAGCGGTAAACATTCCTGCAAATATTACCGCCATTTGTTGTTTTTGGGTAACACTCACGGCATTGGTACCACCAGAAACCGTATAGATAATTACCAAAATACCAATAAATATGTTTAAAAAAATAAGATTCCATCCCAATACTGCCGAAAGGATAATGGCAGGCGCAAAAATGGTAATTCCGGCAGACAAGCCGCGCTGAATTAAAAAAAGCATAGCGGTTAAAGAACGTGTTTTTAAATCGAATCGGTTTTCTAAAAACTCATAAGCGGTATAAACTTTTAATCGATGGTAAAGCGGTATAAACACCAAGCAAATAACCACCATAGCAATAGGAAGTCCGAAATAAAATTGGACAAAACCCATGCCGTCGTGAAATGCTTGACCGGGAGTGGAAAGAAAGGTTATGGCACTAGCTTGTGTAGCCATTACCGAAAGTCCAATGGTCCACCAACCCGATGTGTTTCCTCCTTTTAAAAAGTCTTCCACGTTTTTACTTCCACGAGTTTTCCAAACACCATAACTTACGATAAAAACAAGGGTAGTGATAAGTACAAACCAATCTATAAATTCCATACTAAGCGAGTGAAACCATTAGTAAATAAAACAAAAGAATATAAATAGCATTAGCAAGCAATACCAGTGTATATGCTTTTTTCCAGATGTATTTTTCAGAAGGTATGTTCATTTGTGAGCGATAAGGTCATTTCACTATTCCGATAAAGATAACAAATTTGCAAACAATCGGTAGGCTCCGGAAACCCCGGCAGGCAATTCTCTAAAGAAACTCAATCCGGTATATATAAAATGCCCTTTTCCGTGTTTTGCAATAAGTAAGGCACCTTGGGTAGGAGTTTCTCCTTGGTCGTTCATTTGTAAAATGGGAGTAAATTCTTTTCCCCATTCGTTTGGAAAATACAAGCCTCGTTCTTGTACCCAATTTTCAAAATCTTTTTCAGTTATCTTGTTTGGGGTTTGTAAAACAGGATGATTAGGATGTATAAAGGTCACTTCGGCAAACTCATCGGTAACGCGATCATTGGACAGTTTTAGTGGGTATGGAGTTAGGTTATCGGTTACTAATCCTCTGGAAACATTGTATTGCATTAGTAAATTGCCACCGTTTTCCACATACTTAAAAAGTATTTCTTGTTTAAATTTTAATGCCTCTACCACATTGTAAGCTCTTATTCCTACTACAATCGCATCAAATTGTTTTAAATTTTCAACGGTCATGGTTTCAGGCTGGATTTGCGTAACTTGATATCCTATTTGTTCTAAAGCAGAAGGAATTTCATCGCCTGCACCGGCTATATATCCTATGTTTTCTCCATTTTTGTGTAGGTCAATGCGTGCAATTTTAGCCTCTGCAGGTATTAAAACATGTTGAAAAGGAATGTGCGGATAATCGATAGTAATCCTTTCTTTGTTATAAAAAGAATCTCCCACTTGCATCAAAATATGTAACTGACCTTCCTCTTGGCTTTTTGGAGGAGTAACCGTGAATAGAACTTCTTTTTCTTGGTCTTTTTTGTCTAAAAGAAAGGTTTGTGGGGCACTTACTTGCCAGCCTTCAGGGCATTGTAAGATTATGGTTCCGGAAAGATTGTCTCTGCCGGACTTTATTACAACCGGAATTTGTCTGGAGGATGCATTGTCAAAAATAAGCACCTTTTCTTTAAAACTGCCGTAAATTTCAGGCAACACTTGAAAAGGATGATATACCTCGCCCAAAACAGGACTGTTAAATTTATAAACGATATCTTTTTGGAAAGCAATTTCTTCGCCTGCAATGTTTAATATAAAAGTTATTGGCTCGTTTGGGTTAATGCTGGGAAGTCCTATTTCTTCTCTCTTTTTTACATTATAAAGGCCAAGTCGCCCTTTTTCTTTTAACCAATAAGGGGAAGTATATTGCGCTGTTTTTGGAATGATGATGTTATATTCTAAATTTTTACGTTCATTATTGTTAAGAGGAACCTTTTCAAAAAGTAGAGGTTTTTTGTCATACGAAATGGCTACTAATTCCATGGGAATATTTGATCTATTGATTGCTTCCACTTTTATTTTTATAGAAGAAGCGGGACAAGTATATTGCATTTCGGCAACTGCCTCCATAAAAAGACCACTGCAAGCAGCGATAATGTTTTTAATTTCTTTTGTTTTTTGAATGCCCCAATAATCGGTTCTGTTTTTTAGTAAGCGGTATGCTTTTAGTAATTCTGGTATGCTGGCAGCAGGATTTTTAAAATCAAAATTATCTTCTACCGGAATTAAAATTTTTCCTATAGCATTACCACCTTCTATTCGTGTCCAAGTGGTGTTTATGCCTTCAAAGAGGTTAGAAGGAATTTTGGGCATGGCCCCTTTTAGAAGTTCTAAATATTCCTTGTCCTCGCCGCGTATTCCTGTATTTCCAAATCCTTGTGATTGGTGTTTGCTTCTGCTTAGGGCAGCAATTTCACCATCAGAAAGGCCTAAGGAAGGGTAATAGGTTCCTGTTTTTAAACTTACTAGGTTTGATTTGTCAGCTTTATCAAAATTTTCCTGGCTACCATAAAACCACCAAGATGTATTAAAAAATAAGCGTTGGGCTTGCCATATAGTATAGGTTTGTAATTGATTGGGATAAGCAGTTTTATTGTTTGCCAACGCAAAGGCTTCCATACCTAAAATTGCTGAAGCCGTGTGGTGACCGTGTGTTGTGCCTGGTGTTCTGTGGTTAAATCGGTTAATAATAATATCTGGTTGAAATCTTCTTATTGCCAAAACAACATCGCTGAGAACGTCTTCTTTCCCCCAAATAGTAAAAGTTTCCTCCGGGTTTTTAGAATAACCAAAGTCGTTAGCACGTGTAAAAAATTGTTCCCCTCCATCTGTTTTTCTGGCTTCTAGAAGTTCGTTTGTGCGAATTACACCTAAAAGCTCGCTTAGTTCTGTGCCTATTAAATTTTGCCCTCCATCGCCACGTGTGATGGAAAGATAAGCAGTTCGAGCTTTTACATCATTAGACAAATGCGAAATAAGCCGAGTATTTTCATCATCCGGATGTGCTGCAATGTATAGAACGGAGCCTAAAAAGTTGAGTTTTTGAATGGCTTGATAAATTTCAGAAGATGTAGGTTTTTTTGGTTGCTGTGCGTGGGTAGGCGCAAGGAATACAAGAAAAAGTAAAAGAAAAAAAGATTTTTGCATAGTATACAATATTAATCGTGGGTTTTAGTTAGATTTTTTTCTTCCATGTTCAAAGGATTGTCTTGCCGATAGTGGTCAGTAGCAGAAATTAAAGTAACCCCTTTTTGAAGCATTAAGTTGTTGGGATAGGAAAGAATTTCGCCGGTATCGGTGCGTAAAATAACTTGAAAGGTTCTAATATCTTCAATGGTAAGCGTATCGGCGACAAACTCTTTGTCGTGAATTTTTATTCTGTCGCCAATTTTGTAGGGAAAGGTGAAAAACATAATAATACCGCTGGTAACATTACTTAGGATGGACCATTGAGCAAAAAATGCAACGCCAATAATGGCGAAAACTGAAGAAAAAACCAAGCCTATATCTCTAAAATCTACGCCCCATATTAGAATGAAAACAAACACAATTAAAAAGATAATAGCAAAGTCGATGTACTTAACTATCAAGTTGGTGCGTTGTTCTAGACGTTCAATTTTTCGGGCATAACTTCTAACCAAGCCTATTAAAATAGAACGGGCAATGATTAAAACTACAAGTGCAATTGCAGAATAGATAATTTGAGTAATAAGGAAATCGGTATTCATGATTTACGTTTTATTTATTCAAAAAGAGATTCTCTTAAAACCTCGTCATTTCGTTTGTTTTTACTCCAATAAGCAGATTGTATTTGATTACGTTTTGTTGCTTTTGTGGTAAATTTGCCAATTTTTTCTTCCCATTTCTCAATGACATAAGGTGCTTCTTTTTGAAACCAAATACTAAGAGATCTATCAGACTTCGGATAGGAAATAGTATAGTTAATCAAAGACTCTTCCTCAGTTAAGGTAGCGTTAGCTAATTCTGCTTTTAGGTTTTTGTGTCGCAATTTAGCATATTCTAAAGAAGGAATTACGCTTATTTCTCCAACAGGTAGTGCAGTAGGGTCTATTCGTAATAAGGTCCAAAATTCCTCTTCTAACCAGGTTTTTTCTAAAATAAAATTTTGATCTGCTTCATTATCAAAATAGGAGTGTGAAGTTATTTCAAACGCATTTCTATTGTTCAGCTGTGCATACGTTTGTCCGCACCATTCTTGTATGGAAGTAGAAATTTTAAGTGCGTGGGTTTCTTCAAAAATGGGTATAAAAGTACTCGTCATAATAGAGTAAGGATAAATTCCGGTTAAGAAATTTTTTGTACTGTTAAGTTTAAGCACCGGTATGGTTAAGTCGTTTTTTTTATTTGCTTTTACCTGCGTGTCCCCATGAAAATCTTCCGTAACATAAATAAGAACAGCCGAGCCATCACGCATTTCGCCATATCGTTCTTGTTCTAGGGTGTAGGAGGTTATTTCAGCAGTACCACTAAACCAATAACTTTTAAAATCTTCAGAAATCTCTCTTTCTGTATTGGAAATAGTGTTTTTTTCTTCACTTTTTGTACAGCTTTGTACAAAAAAAATTGCCGAAAGTAATAGTAAAATATGTAAAATTCGCATGGTAATAATTTTAGCCTAAAAATAGCATAAAATCATTGGCTGGCAAATTTCATTAACGTTTTATATACAAGATGCGTTGGAAGCCCCATAACGGTATTGTAAGAGCCTTTTATTTTTGTAATGCCGATGGAGCCTATCCATTCCTGAATACCGTAAGCACCTGCTTTATCTAATGGGTTATATTTTTCGATATAATAGTTAATTTCTTCGTCAGTCAATTTTTTAAACCAAACTTTCGTGGTATCTGCTAATGTAATCTGTTGGTTGGTGGTAGTAAAACATACCGAAGTTATGACTTGATGAGCACTTCCAGATAGCGATTGTAGCATAGCAAAAGCATCCTTCGATGAAGTTGGTTTTCCTAATGCTTTATCTTGGTGCCATACAATGGTATCGCTGGTAATAAGGATGTCTTTTGGTCGTATGTTTGTATAAACAGATGCTTTTAATTGCGCTATATAATTAGCTATTTCTAAGCCCTTTAAATGATTTGGATATATTTCCTCTACAGGAATTAATTGCACTACAAAATCGACACCTAATTCTTTAAAAAATAGTTGTCTTCTTGGGGAACCGGAAGCCAAAATTATTTGAAACTTTTTTAGTTTTTCTGCAAGCATATTATTTTATTAGGAAGGGATAAAGGGTTAAGGATATAATGCCGAAAACCATAATCAGTTTTAACCAAGCTGAAAGTTGTTTAAATTCTGATTTTTTCTCTGCTGCATAAACTTTAATACTCACATAAATTAAAGGACCAACGATAAAAATCAAGAAATAAAGAAGCAGTAATTGTTCCCGGTAAAGAGTGGTGTACATATAAAAAAATAGCACAACGATGCTACTTATGGTAAGAAAGAAAACCACTTTTGAAGTTCTTTTTCTTCCTAAAAGTATGGGAAGTGTTTGATACCCTCCATTTTTATCGCCATCTATATCTTCCATGTCTTTGACTATTTCGCGGATAAAGGTCATTAAAAATGCAAAAAAAGCGTACGCTAACAGGATAGTGAAAATGTTAGATAGGCTCTCACGGTTTGTATCAGTTATTGCAGGAAATAAGTCAAACAAACCAACAACAACAATACTCATAGCAACTAAAAAGGAAACCAAAAGATTCCCTACAATTGCAATAGACTTAACATAAGTGGCATACAAATATAACAATGCCGAGAAAACAATAAAAAGTGCTGCGAAGCTTGGTTTTCCAATGCTATTGGCTAAATAAAAACCAATACCTACGCCAATAACATTTAAAATTAGATAGTAATTATAACCGGTTTTTTCAGTTATTTTCTTTCCTATGAGTACTTTTTCTGGTTTGTTAATTCTGTCGATAGCTACATCTTGAATGTCGTTGATAATGTTTCCGGCAGCTGCAATACAAATCGTTGCTATTAGTAAAAGATAAAATTCAAATGGTGCTAAAGAAGTATCGATTTGAAAAGGGATAAAAAGTGCATATTTAATTACCACCTGAACGAGTGCAAGCATCAACAGGTTTTTATAACGAATAAGGTTTAGAAAGTGTGCCATGTGGTTTAGAAGCTAAACTATACTTAAAAAAAATTAGTAGATATTGGCATCTATTTTAATTTCCCATTTGCCTTGCACTTTCATTACTTGTTCAACAACGTCTCTTACACAACCTTCACCCCCTTTTTTATGCGAAATGTATTTAGAAATACCTTTCACTTCCGGAACAGCGTCTTGTGGACAAGTAGGCAAGCCCACTTCTTGCATTACATAATAATCGGGTATGTCATCGCCCATATAAAGAACGTTTTCTCTTTTAATACTATACACGTCTAAATACTCATCCATTGTTTCTATTTTGTCGTGTACAGATAAATAAATGTCAGTAATCCCTAGGTCGCGCAATCGAAGCCGAACACCCTCATTACTTCCACCGGAAATAATACACACGTTAAATCCTTGTTTTATAGCTGTTTTTAGCGCATACCCATCTTTAACATGCATTTCACGCAATAATTCACCTTGCGTAGTGATGGCAACTTTTCCGTTAGTTAAAACCCCATCCACATCAAAAATAAAGGTGGTGATGTGTTGCAGATATTCTTTATAACTTTTTTCTTCCATATTGGTTTGTGATAGCGTTTGACAGTAAGCTGTAAATTTCTTTGTGTTCCTGCAAATGTAAAATTTCTAATTGTTTTGCCATTGTTTTTTTGTCATTTCGTTTGGCAGGTCCCGTTTGCATAGCACTTGGAATTCCGTCATCCAATTTTCGAGCGGTTTCTTTAATTAATGGCTTTAATAAATCAAAAGGGATATCGTTTTTAGTAGTTAATTCGTACCCAATATGGTATAAATGGTTTACGAAATTACAAACAAAAACAGCTGCCAGATGCAGTTTTTCTCTTTGTTCCGAAGTAATATTATAACATTTTTCGGAAATGCTTCTGCCTATTTTTTGTAGTAATTGCAAGTCGGTTTCATTCTCTGCTTCTATAAAAACAGGTGTTTCAGCAAAGTTCACTTCTGTGTTTTTTGAGAAAGTTTGTAGCGGATAAAAAACTCCTTTTCTGTTTTTCGAGTTTAACGGATTCATTGCAACACTTCCGGAGGTATGCACAACCAATTTGCCAGAAAATGGAAGGGTTGCTGAAAATCCGGCAATGCTGTCGTCAGAAATAGAAATAATATAGCAATCGGCATCTAGTATTTCTGAAAGGGAAGAGGTAATGTTTATGGTGTCAGGAAAAAATTTGAAAGCATCTTCACTTCGATTATACACTTGAATAATTTGTATGTCTTTAGCATGCAAAAAGGCTTTTGCTAAATGAAATGCTACATTTCCTGCCCCTAATAATACAACTTTAATCATTTGGCTAAAATACGGAAGATTTATGATTTATAAGGGAGGATTTTTTATAGATTAAACAGCAATAACTTTTGAATGGGCATTCCATTAAAGGAAAGAAATTAAAGAATTGTTTAGAAACTGGAATAAAACATTTAACTATTTTAAATTTTATTTTACACAATAAAATCTTTAAAATTCAGTAAATTTGCACACATTTTATACCTTATCTATACTTACGATGTTAAAAAAAATATCTTCCATTCTTTTTTCCACCAGACTTACCGGAATTTTGTTTATCGTTTTTGCCATAGCAATGGGCGTGGGGACGTTTATGGATGCCTCTGAAGCAACTTCACCAACTCCATATTCACGAACAATGATTTATAATGCGTGGTGGTTTGAAGGAATCATGGGTTTGTTTGTTATTAATTTTATTGGAAATATATCCAGATACCGTTTGTTTAGAAAAGAAAAATGGGCAACACTTATCATACATCTTTCTTTCATCTTCATTATTTTAGGAGCATTTGTTACCAGATATATAAGTTATGAGGGTATCATAGCCATTCGTGAAGGAGCTACAGAAAACACGATGTTGACTGAAAAAGCCTATGTAACGGCACTTATTGATGGCGATTATAAAATAGAAGGGGTTCCACAACGACGAAAAATTAAACGCCACTATTTTCTTTCGGAACGATTAGATAATGCATTTACAATACATTCTGACTATAATGAACAGCCCATTACTATAACCTATGAGAACTTTATTTCAGGAGCAAAAGAAGACTTAATACCATCAGAAACCGGTGAAAAGTATTTAAAAATTGTAGAATCCGGCAATGGAGGGAGGCAAACACATTGGTTGAAAAATGAACAAGTTTCTAGTATTCAAGGGGTTTTATTTGCTTTGAATCTTCCTACCGAAGGAGCAATAAATCTAACACTTACCGAGGAAGGTAATTACACCATAGAATCTCCTTTTGAAGGTGAATTTATGCGAATGGCAGACCAACTAAAAGGAAGCGTTGCAGCAGATAGTGTACAACCCTTGCAATTACGCTCGTTGTACCAAATGGCGGGAATGGCATTTGTTTTTCCAGAACCAATGACCAAAGGAGAATTTGATTTGGTAAAAGCTACAGCAGACGAACCCTCTAACCAAGATGCATTAGTTGTAAAAGTTACCACAAATAACGAATCAAAAATAGTAAGACTTTTTGGGGGTAAAGGTGCTGCACCTAAACCTGTTACTGTTGAAGTAGGTGGATTGGTTTTTCATTTAACCTATGGTTCAGAATCTATCGAACTTCCGTTTAGCATTACCTTAAATGATTTTGTTGCAGAAAAATATCCGGGTACCGAACGCGCTTATAAATCCTATATGAGTAAAGTGACGATTAATGACTTAGACAATACTTCTTTTGATTATGACATTTTTATGAATCATATTTTGGATCACAAAGGGTATCGATTTTTTCAGGCTAGTTTTGATCCGGATGAACAAGGCACTATTTTATCGGTAAACCACGATTTTTATGGAACTTGGATTACTTATATAGGATATATGCTTTTATATTTTGGGTTAATGGCCATCTTATTTGATAAAAATAGTCGCTTTGGTGCTTTGAAAAAAATGCTGGATACTGTAAAAGCCAAAAAAGCAAAACTGGCAACCATTGCCATTTTATTTGCAAGTAGCTTTGGCTTTACTCAAGAAGACACCAGCCAACATGCAAAAACATCTTTAAAACAAATAGATTCTATAATTCAGGCAACTGCGGTAAGTAAAGAGCATTCCGATAAGTTTGGAAGATTAATCATTCAAGACGATGGCGGCAGAATGAAACCTATTCATACTTTTGCCTCTGAGTTGCTACGAAAAGTAAGCAAAAGTGATACCTATAATGGCTTAAATGCCGATCAGGTGATGATTTCTATGAGTGAATTTCCAAGGCTTTGGGTAGAGGTTCCACTTATTAACTTAAAAAGAGGAAACGATAGTATTCGGAAAGTAATTGGGGTTTCAGAAAGTACAAAGAATGTTTCTTTAATGGACTTATTTGATGCAAAAGGGAATTATAAATTAGAACCTTATCTGGCTTCAGCATCCTCTACAAGTACCCCTAACCAATTTCAAAAAGACTTTATAAAAGCCCATGAAAACTTTTACTTGTTAAACCAAGGATTGAGTGGTGCTATACTTCGAATTTTTCCAATTCCTGAAGATGAAAATAACAAATGGGTTTCCTTTCCAGAATTGCAAGAAGCTGGATTAAAGGGCATGGATTCCTTATATACCAAAAACATATTGCCATTATATTTTACAGCTTTAAAAGAAGCAAAAAAATCGGGTGATTATTCTAAAGCCGATGCATATTTAGAAAGTATAACCAATTACCAAAAACGATATGGTAGTAGTGTTTTGCCAAGTGAAAACAGGGTGAAGGCAGAAATTATTTACAATAAAATTGATATTTTTAATAAATTGTATAAATACTTCTTACTCGTTGGGGCACTGATGTTTGTGTTCTTAGTTTTTCAAATATTTAATGAAAAAAATAAAACACTCACAGCATTAGTTAAGATTAGCAAATATATAATTTGGATCTTTTTTGCTCTAATGACTCTTGGATTGGCTGCCAGATGGTATGTAAGCGGTCATGCCCCTTGGAGTGATGCGTATGAGTCTGTAATTTATGTGGCTTGGGCTACGGTGTATTTTGGACTCGCTTTTGGTAGAAAATCTCATTTAACTATTGCTTCTACAGCATTTGTAGCTTCTATCATTTTATGGGTGGCACATCAAAACTGGATGGATCCGGCTATTGCAAACCTTCAGGCGGTTTTAGATTCGTATTGGTTAATGATTCACGTGTCTATTATTGTTGGTAGTTATGGACCCTTTACTTTGGGAATGATTTTAGGTTTAACCACTTTGTTACTGATGGTTCTTACCACTGAAAAAAACAAAGTTAAAATGGATTTAAATATAAAAGAACTTACTATAATTACCGAAATGGCTCTTACTGTGGGTCTTGTATTACTCATTATAGGAAACTTTTTAGGAGGTATGTGGGCCAATGAGAGTTGGGGTCGTTACTGGGGTTGGGATCCAAAAGAAACTTGGGCATTAGTAAGCATCATGATTTATGCATTTGTTATCCATATGCGTTTAATTCCTGGATTACGCAGCCGTTGGTTTTTTAATGTAATGGCAGTATTAGCTTTTTCATCAATAATGATGACTTATTTTGGCGTTAATTTTTATCTCACCGGATTGCATTCCTATGCAAGTGGCGATAAACCCATAACACCCGGATTTGTGTATTACTCACTTGCTTTTATAGCAATATTATCCACTCTGGCATATTTTAAATTTAAAAAATACTACGCTAAGAAGCTAGATTAACTTTAACTTTTTAGTGTATATACATGCACTAGTAAAACCTGGACCGTGTTGTCTTTCAAAGCACTTCTGGTGCGTCTAAAATTTGTAAAAATTGGTGCGGAATAGGTTTTGTGTAATGCCCAAAGGTATTTTTTCTGCTTAGGAAAATACTTTGCAATAATAGGATAGTCAACAAGATTAGTTGAAATTGCTGTTGTAGGATATGCCTTTATCTTCTTATTTATTTCCTCTATTTTATCTGTTAGGGTTTCTGAAGTTAAGGTGTGAAGTGTAGTCGGCAAATAATAACTGGTTAAGAACCCTGAATTTTCATAATCTTTTAAAAATTCAGGAAGTGGTGATTCTACTATAATATACTCCTTTTGTAAGAAATATTTTTCAACCAAGAATGACAATCTTTCTAAGGCTTTTTCTTTATTCTCCAATGAAAGATTTTTAAAATCTAACCAAATTCCAATATTTTTTGGGCTTTTTAAATGCGAAAGATAGGTTTCTAATGTTAACCCAATAGAAAGTTCTGGAGGGTGGTGCACATCGAAAGTGTTGCTTGTAGAGTCAAAAACAATATCTAATTCAATTCCGGCATAATTGGATTGTACTAGGTCTAATTTTTTTAAAGTGTTTACTTGATGCGCCCATATTTTATTTGAATACCCAAAATATTCTATTTTAAAGATTGAAAAGTTATAAAATAAAGCAATGGTAATACTAAGGAAAATAAAAAGGAAAATAACGATAGCTTTGTTATAGGAAGGAAATAGAGCGCTTAAAACTAAATACAGTAAAGCATAAATAAAAATAGTTGTGACAAGTTTATATAAGCTAATTTTTATAGCATTAAACATAATAAAGGGTTTCAATGTGTAAATGTACAAATCAAAACCCTCTAATAATGTAATGGTTTATTAATTATAAATATAGTCGGGTTGTTCATCTACCATTCGCTGGTCTTCCTGAATTTGTTCGCCTATTTCTAATTTTTTGTACAAGGATTTTGTGATTTTTTCCACTTCCTTTACGCTAATATTTAGTTTTAAAGCAATTTTTTCATTGTCTTTTCCTTTGGATACATATTGCAGTAGTTTGGTTTCTAAATTGTTTAAATCGTAGTGATTCACTAAATTTTCTAAATACAAATCATCCACCATTTTAATGTTGTCGGGGCTTCGTAGTAATTCTATACGCTTTAAGTACAAACGCATTTCAATTTGCATCATATCATTTTCCTCTTTCAGTGCTCGCATGCGATACATAATAGCATAGGTAAGTACAAGCATTTCAATAGAGCTGGCAACTTTTAGCTGGAAAGCAGAAACATTAATTAGGGATACGCCAAAACCTTTTAGTACAAAATAATCCACTAGGAGTAAAAATAATAAACTATAAGCTATTACATAAAATCTGGCATATACTTTTTGGCGAAATAAAGTTGCACCTGCTATAAGATAAATTAATAATACGGACCAAACGGTGGTATTTCCAATCACAGCATACATCCAGTTCTTAGTTGTCCAATAGCTTATAAAGAAAGCAGTTGCTACAGATATTAATCCTAAAGTCACCCATTTTAATTTAGGCATGGACTCATCCAGTTTTAAAAATTTTGTAGCAAAATATGCTGCAAATATCGAAACTGAAGTATATAAAAGGGGTTCTAAATAAACAACAATAAAACTATTGTCAAAACCAAGTAGCCGAAATAATCCATCACTATAGAAAAAAGACGATGTCATCGTGGCTAAAACAGCACAGTAATACAAAAATACTTTTTCATCAAAAAGCACAAAACACATCAAATTGATGATGATAACCATAATGGCAAAGCCATAATAAATACCTAATTTAAAAAGAGATTGTTGGTTTGCTTTGGCAAATTCTTCCTTTGTGGAAATTTGAATAGGATAAAATGCTTCTTTATCAAATTGAATATTTAAATAAAGTGGATACTCTTCAAACTCATCTAAAGAAAAAGAAGGGTATCTTGTGTAGGAATTTTCCTTAATTCTTTGATTTGTGGCAGAAAAGAGGCTTAAGTTATTAATGTGTGCAGAAGGTAAACTTAGCACACTTTCTTCTCTAGAAGTATTAATAATTTTAAACCAATAAGAACCATTATTTAAGCCATTGTTTTCTAGTATAAATGGCTTAAAATCCGCTTCATTAGCGGTTTCAATACGAAAATCATTATTGGTGTCTTTTAAAATTTTAATGGATTTTTGAGGGTATAAAGACATACAAAAAAACACAAAAAAACCATAGATAATTGTTTTCATAGGTATTAGTTTACATAAGATTTGGGACTTAAATATAACTAAAAATTCATTTCATCTAAGAAAAATTACACTTAATCGAATTTTTTTATAAAAACATATATTAATTTTATGATTTTCTTACCCCACCATGTCTTCCGGTTTTACCCAATTATCAAATTCTTCAGCAGTTACATAACCAAGGTTTACCGCTTCTTCTTTAAGGGTTGTTCCGTTTTTATGTGCTGTATTAGCTATTTCAGCTGCTTTGTAATAGCCTATTTTAGGATTTAAAGCTGTAACTAACATTAAGGAATTGTTTAGTTGTTTTTTGATGACTTCTTTATTAGCCTCGATACCTTTGGCACAATTTGCATCAAATGAGCAACAAGCATCACCAATAAGTTGTGCAGATTGTAAGAAATTAGCAGCCATTACAGGTTTAAAAACATTTAATTCATATTGTCCTTGCATGCCGCCTACGGTAATTGCCATATCATTTCCAATAACCTGCGCACAAACCATAGTGAGTGCTTCACATTGGGTTGGGTTTACTTTGCCCGGCATAATAGAAGATCCCGGTTCATTGGCAGGGAGAATAAGCTCACCAATGCCACTTCTTGGTCCGCTGCCAAGCATTCTAATGTCGTTTGCTATTTTATTTAAAGAAACGGCTAGTTGTTTTAATGCACCATGACTTTCTACTATAGCATCGTGTGCCGCAAGTGCTTCAAATTTATTTGGCGCCGTTTTAAAAGGCAATCCAGTGAATTTTGAAATGTATTCCGCAACTCGTTTTGAATAACCTTTTGGGGTATTTATTCCTGTGCCTACTGCAGTTCCGCCCAAAGCAATTTCCGATAAATGGTCTAGAGTGTTTTGTAATGCAAGTAAGCCGTGATCTAATTGCGACACATAACCACTAAATTCCTGGCCAAGGGTTAGGGGAGTAGCATCCATTAAATGCGTACGTCCAATTTTTACAATCGATTTAAATTCTTCCGATTTCGCTTTTAAAGTATCTCTAAGTTTGGTAACTCCCGGAATAGTTACTTCTACAATTTTTTTATATGCCGCTATATGCATAGCCGTAGGAAAAGTATCGTTTGAGGATTGCGATTTGTTTACATCATCATTGGGTTGTAGGGTTTTTTCACCTTCGCCAATTACCATACCAGCAAGTTGGTGTGCGCGGTTAGCAATTACTTCATTAACATTCATATTGCTTTGTGTGCCGCTGCCGGTTTGCCAAATCACAAGAGGGAATTGGTCGTCTAATTTGCCTTCAAGAATTTCATCGCATATTGCGGCTATCCAATCTCTTTTTTCGATAGATAAAACACCCGATTCTCTATTGGTAAAAGCTGCCGCTTTTTTTAAATAAGCAAAGCCATAAATTATTTCTAAGGGCATAGAGGCCGGAGCGCCAATTTTAAAGTTATTTCTGGAACGTTCGGTTTGTGCACCCCAAAGTTTGTCTGCCGGTACCTTTACTTCACCCATTGTGTCTTTTTCTATTCTAAATTCCATGGTTTGAGAGATTTTTTGTTAGTAAAGCAAAGTTACTAAAACCGCTTCTTTTATTGATGTGTTGAACCATCTAATTACCAATATTAATTTCAAATCTTTTTTCCTTGCAAAAATTAATTTTTTACTTGTATATTTGTACTTTGTTAGACCATTTTATACGTAATCACTATGTTTCCATTTGAACAATACTTAGGATTTTTGGCATTTTTAACCATTATAACCATTGGTTTTTGGTTAATGATTTTTCTTGTTGCTTTTGTACCTTATTGGTTAGGTGGGGCAATCCTTGAAAATATTAAAGAATTACGTGCTGCTAAAAAAAATAAAAAGAAAGAATAACTCTTTTTGATTAGTATAAAACAAAAAAAAAGGAAGCAAATAATTTACTTCCCTTTTTTTGTTTCAAGTAGATTAGGCTATTTTACCCTTCAAAATCCCCTTCAAAATCTTGTCCGCCATTTCTTCTTCCATTTCTTTCTCTTTCATTTTTTTTCTGGTTAAA
This sequence comes from Flavobacteriaceae bacterium CG2_30_34_30, assembly GCA_001873105.1. GTDB lineage: Bacteria > Bacteroidota > Bacteroidia > Flavobacteriales > Flavobacteriaceae > Planktosalinus. The sequence goes on from MNYN01000001.1 coordinate 85,048, forward strand.
ACGGTAGGTGAGAGAAACGGTAATTTGTCTTTGTCGCCATTGAAATTCACTTTCTGAAGTAAAGCCATTCCCATTGGTAAAGGATTTTCTTTTTCTGGTGTTTAAAAGATCGCTTACATTTACTCCAATGGAAGCATTGTCGTTAATGACTTCTTTACTGATAGCGAGGTCTATAGAAAGAATTCCATCTGATTTTGTTTGTGAATTTTCTGAAGGGCCTCTATAAAACATATTGGTTTGCCAATCTATTTTTGCGGGTAAACTTACTTTAGTGCTGTATCGGGCAAACCAGCTGTTGTTTGTAGTGCCGTAATCGATACCTTCAAATTCTCCGGTGGTTTTAAACTGAAAGAAGTTAAAACTGCCATTCATTCGTAACCATTTTACCGGATTATAAATAATTCCGGCTTCAGCACCTATTCTTTCGTTAGTTGCTAAGTTTATAGGAATAGTTCGAACCACTTCAATGCCATTGATGGTTTCGCCTGTTTTTATTTGTACTCTTTCAAAGGCATCGGTTTCATTTTGGTAATAAATAGAAGAGGTTAATGTTAATTTTTTCCATCGCTTTAAATACCCTAAATCAAATGCACTAGCATAGGCGGGATCTAAATCGGGGTTGCCCTGAAAGACGTTGGTTACACTTGATCGCGATGGAAAAGGATTGATAAACCATCCACGAGGTCTGTTTATTCTTCGGTTATACCCTAAAGTTACATTTTCGCTTTGGTTCAGTTCGTATATTAAATTTACGGTTGGAAACAACCCTAAATAGGATTTGTCAAAGTTACTGTCGATGTCTATTCCGAATAGGTCCGATAAATCGCCATCGTTGAATTCAGAATCAATTTTTCCTTTTAATTGGGTGTTTTCCAATCGAAGTCCCAGTAAAAATGAAAATTTTCCAAATTTATTTCCATATTGCGAATATACTGCGTTGATGTTTTCGGTATAGTCAAATGTATTGGTAAGCAGTGTGTCTAAAATAAATGCTCCAGTTTCTAAATCTTCTGTAAACAAGGTATAATCGGTAATTTCATTTTTAAAATTCCCTCTATATCCGGCTTCAAACTGTGCGTTTTCTCCAAAAGGCAGCACATAGTCTGCTTGCACTAAATAGTCATTTCTATCTTGAATATTTAAAATTTCTTCGGAAGGAAAATTTTGCAGGTTTGGAAAGGTATTTCTTTCGGTTATAAAGGTATTTTGTATTTCATTTCGGTTTTCATATTGAAAATCAGCCGTAAGTTTATGACCCTCGTGATTAAAATTATTTACATAATTTAAGGCTACTTGGTATCGGTCTTCATCTTCTGTTTCTTTCTGTTCCCTTAAAGAAACCTCATTTACATCACTTTGAATAAATTTTCTTGTTACCGTTTTGGTATCATCTTCATTGGCGCTTGTTCTGAAAAAACCACTCGCAGTAAGCGAAGAGTTTTCAGTTAAAAAATATTCAATGCCTAAGTTGGTATTAAAGTCTTTTCTCAGTCTATCATAATCCCGATTTTCAATGGTTCTGGAAAATTGTGAATTTTCAAAAGTGTTATTAAAAAAGGCATTTCCGGGAGCATCACGATAAGAAATACCGGTAGTATTAAAGATATTAAATTTATCGGTTCTTACATTGAGGTTTGCGGTAACACTATTATTTATAGGATATCCAAGATTAAAAGCAACGGAACCATTTATACCAAGTGTTTTTTCTTTTTTAAGAATGATATTTAATATGCCTGCGGTACCCTCAGCGTCATATCTTGCCGAAGGACTTGTGATGACTTCCACGCGGTCTATGGCTTCTGCGGGAAGTTGGGTCAATGCATTTGTATCGCCAAAGCCGGCTATAGCAGAGGGCCTGCCATTAATTAAAATTCGTACGTTTTCATTTCCTCTTAAACTTATACCACCTTCAACATCCACGGTTACTGAAGGGACATTACTTAATGCATCGCCTACGGTTGCGCCGCGAGTGGTTAGGTCTTTTCCTATGTTGTATATTTTTTTGTCTAAACGAACTTGCACTTCGGTAGTTTCAGCACGTATAACAATTTCGTCCAAACTCTCGGAATCAAATTCTAAGGAAACAGCAGGTATTTGTGTGTTTTTTGTAATATTCTGGCTTTTTAATACAACCGATTTATAGGAAATAAATTCATATTTAATATCGTATTTTCCTTCAGGTAAGTCCATACTAAATTTTCCATCCAAATCGGTAATACCACCAGTTACCAATTCAGAAGTTTCTGATTTAGTGAAGGATACTGTGGCATACTCAAGTGGTAAACCCGAAGATTTTTCGATAATTTTACCGGAAACGGTATAATTTTGTGCAAAAGTAAATGTGAAAGAAAAAATGGCAATAAAAAGCGAGAAGTAATTTTTCATAGTCTATTTTGAATGCGTGTTAACACGTATTAAGACTGCGAAAATAGCACTTGGTTTAAAGGCTTTTCCTTAAATTCTTGTTAAATATAAATCTATTTTTATAGTAAATTGAAAGAAAAATTAAACAAGCGCTTTTATGTTTTCAGGAGGTCTTCCTATAACCGCTTTTTTTTCTGAAAGGACAATGGGTCGTTCCATTAACTTAGGATATTTTGCCATTGCTGCGATTATTTCTTTATCGGTCATGGTTTTTCCTTGGTAGTTTTCTTTCCAAATTAGTTCTCCTTTTCTAACTAAATCGATAGGAGGGATGCCAAGTTTGGAAATAATAGTTTGTAATTCTACTTCTGATGGGGGATGGATTAAATATAAGATTACTTCATATTCCTTTCCGGAGGATTCTAAAATTTGAAGTCCTTCTCTGGACTTGCTACATTTTGGGTTGTGGTATATTTTTAGCATATTTAGGTATTAAAATTTAGAAAAAAAAGGTAGTTTCCTCATTAAAACTGGTTTTTATCTTCTTGTTTTTGTCCCGCCATCATCAAATAGGCTTTTAAAAATCCATCAATATCCCCATTTAGAACGGCATCTGTATTGCCGGTTTCGTGAGCAGTGCGAACGTCTTTCACCAATTTGTATGGATGCAAGACATAGTTTCTTATTTGCGACCCCCATTCGATTTTCATTTTAGCGGCTTCAATATTTTCGCGTTGTGCTAATTGTTTTTGTAATTCAATTTCATACAACTGCGATTTTAACATTTGCATGGCTCTGTTTCTGTTGTCGTGTTGGGATCGGGTTTCAGAACAAGAAATCTGAATACCTGTGGGTTTGTGGGTTAATTGTACTTTGGTTTCTACCTTATTTACATTTTGACCTCCTGCACCGCTGGAGCGTGCTGTAATAATTTCAATGTCGGCGGGGTTTATCTCTATTTCGATGGTGTCATCTACTAAAGGATATACATACACCGAAGCAAAACTGGTATGCCTTTTGGCATTGCTGTCAAAAGGGGAAATGCGTACCAAACGGTGCACCCCATTTTCTCCTTTAAGCCAACCGAAAGAAAATTCGCCTTCTATCTCTAGTGTTACGGTTTTTATTCCTGCAACATCCCCTTCCTGAAAGTTAAGCTCTTTTATTTTGTAGTTGTTTTTGTCAGCCCACATCATATACATGCGCATAAGCATTTCTGCCCAATCGCAACTTTCAGTACCTCCGGCACCTGCAGTTATTTGCAAAACGGCACTTAAGGAATCACCCTCTTCTGAAAGCATGTTTCTAAATTCCAGATCCTCCACAGCTTTTAGTGCAAGTTGGTATGCATTTTCCGCTTCCTTATCGGTGGCATCACCATCTTTATAAAATTCAAAGAGGACCATTACGTCTTCGGTTAGTGAAGCTGCTTTTTCAAAGTCAGATACCCATTTTTTCTTAATGCGAAGTACTTTCATATATGCCTCTGCCTCTCTGGCTTTATCCCAAAAAGTGGGATTAAAGGTTTTTTCTTCTTCGTTTGTTATTTCTATTTGTTTGGCATCAATGTCAAAGATACCTCCGCAGCGCGCTAATGCGTTCTTGGAGATCTTTGATAAGTTCTAAGTTGACCATAAATAATATTTTTTACAAAAATAGATTTTTAAAGAGCGTTCAGAAACTATTTTTCTTTTAATTTTATAGAAAAATTTAATCTATGATTATCGATTTGCGAAGTGACACCGTAACCAAACCAACACCGGGAATGATGCAGGCAATTATGCATGCCGAAGTGGGTGATGATGTATATAAGGAAGACCCAAGTGTGAATGCTTTGGAACATAAAATGGCTACTCTTTTTGGAAAAGAAGCGGCATTGTTTTTTCCTACAGGGAGCATGACCAATCAAACGGCAATAAAATTACATACCCAGCCCGGGGAACAATTAATATGCGACAAATGGGCACATGTGTATAATTATGAAGGAGGTGGTGTATCCTTTAACAGTGGGGTTTCTTGTAAATTGGTGGATGGTCATCGAGGGATGATTACGGCTCAACAAATAGAAGAAAACATCAATCCACCAGATTTTTACCACAGTCCGTTGACTACTTTGGTTTGTTTAGAAAACACTACCAATAAAGGAGGAGGTGCTTGTTATGATCTAAAAGAAATAAAAAAAATAAGAACTGTTTGTACAAAAAATAATTTAGGATTGCATCTTGATGGCGCAAGAATATTCAATGCTTTAGTGGCAAAAGGGGAATCTCCCAAACAATATGGAGCGTTATTTGACACCATTTCCATTTGCCTTTCTAAAGGGTTAGGAACACCTCTAGGGTCTGTTTTGGTAGGAAATGCAAACATTATGAAAAATGCTATTCGCGTTCGCAAAGTATTAGGAGGAGGCATGCGGCAAGTAGGTTATATGGCAGCAGCCGGGTTGTATGCTTTAGAAAACCACATAGAAAGACTAGCTGATGACCACAAGCGTGCCAAAGAAATTGGGGATGTATTAAAACGACAGGCTTATGTGAAAGAAGTAGAACCGGTAGAAACCAACATCGTAATTTTTTATCTGCAACCGGAAGAAAACGAAAACAAATTTATACAAAAATTAGCAACTAAAAATATTAGAATTAGCAGTATGGGGCAAGGTAAATTGCGCATAGTAACACATTTAGACTATACGTCAGAAATGCATGAACGATTTTTAGAAGTACTGAAAATCACATAAAAATTACATACCTTTTGGTTAAATTACCGAAAGTTTAAAAATTTGATTAATAGAATTCGCGAATGAATTTTCGTGGTTTATTTTAAAAAACTATCTAAACCTGGAATGTTAGGCATGCCCTCTTTAGCTACTGCAGCAAGCTCCGCTTCATTTATAACAGTAGCTTTTTGAATTGCTTTGTTTAATGTAACTAAGAGAAGAGCTTCCAACTCCACCTTATCTTGCAAAAGCGAATTATCTATATAAATACTTTTAATTTCCCGGTTAGCAGATACAGTTACTTTTATGAAACCTTCATTGCTTTGTTCCTCAATAAATACGGAGTTTAAACGCACTTTTGTTGCTTCTACTTTTTTTTGGGTTTCTTTCAGTTTTCCCATCATTCCCATTAAATCTCCAAACATATTTTTTATTTTTTATAAAGTGTAGTACAAATTTATTAAATTAGCAACTTACAAACTAATTAACTAATTAAAACTGGTTGCAATTTCTTAAAAAGAAGCCCTTTTTAGCGTACCTTTTTTAAGGATATTTCTTAATAGTTTTTATGTAAGCGCTATTTTCGAAAAAAACCACCAAAACCAAATGAAATTTTATACTCCCCTTTGCTTACTTTGTCTTATTTTTGCCACTTCGTGTAAAAAGGAAATTTCCGAAGAAAAAAAAATGACAAATACTCCCCCAATTGCAGATAAAATAGAAAAACATCTTGAAATTCATAACGATATTAGGATAGACAACTACTACTGGTTGAATGACCGCGAAAATCCGGAAGTAATAGACTATCTAGAGCGTGAAAACAATTATTACAACAACGTTACAGCTCATACAAAAGACTTTCAAACCTCTTTGTTTGAAGAAATGAAAGCCCGTATCAAAGAAGATGATTCTTCTGTCCCATATTTTTACAAGGGTTATTTCTATATAACCCGTTTTGAAACCGGAAAAAATTATCCCATTTACACAAGAAAAAAAGGAAATCTCGATGCAACAGAAGAAATTATGTTTGATGGAAACCAAATGGCAGAAGGTCATTCCTATTTCCATCTTGGTGGCATCAATGTGAGTCCGGATAATAATTTAGTAGCTTTTGGTATAGATACTATAAGCAGAAGAAATTACACCATACAGATTAAAAATTTAACAACAGGCGAAATATATCCCACAAAAATTGAATTAACCACAGGGAGTTCTACTTGGGCTAATGATAACAAAACGCTGTTTTATACCAGAAAGGATCAACAAACGCTTCGGTCAGATAAAATTTATCGTCACTTGCTAAACAGTAATCCGGATCAAGATGTCATGATTTATCATGAAGAAGATGACACCTACAATACCTTTGTTTACAAAACAAAATCAGATAAATATTTAGTAATTGGATCTGGTAGCACATTAACTTCAGAGTATAGAATTCTTAACGCTAACACTCCGGAAAAACAATTTCAAATTTTTAGCCCGAGACAAAGAGGTGTTGAATATAATATTGCTCATTTTGGAACAGATTTTTATGTGTTGACAAACAAAGATGGGGCAACCAATTTTAAATTAATGAAAACCTTAGAAACCAAAACAGCTTCTGAAAATTGGAAAGAAGTTATTGCACACAGAGAAAATGTGCTTGTAGAGGACTTTGAAATATTTAAAGAGTATTTAGTGGTAAGTGAACGCGATAATGGGTTGAATAAGATTCATATACAACGTTGGGATGGAACAGCATCCTACTATTTACCTTTTGAAAATGAAACCTATACGGCTAATACCATGCAAAACATGGAGTTTGACACCAATATTTTGCGATATAGCTACAATAGTTTAACCACACCCGCATCGGTTATCGATTTTAATATGAAAACCAAAGAGCAAACCATTATGAAAGAACAAGAAGTTCTTGGTGGTACGTTTGACAAAGAAAATTACGAATCTGAACGTATATGGGCAACAGCTGCTGATGGCACAAAAATACCGGTATCCATTGTTTATAAAAAGGGAATAAAAAAAGACGGCAGTAATCCGCTATTACAATATGGTTATGGCAGCTATGGCTATACTATTGACCCCTCCTTTTCTTCATCACGTTTAAGTCTTTTAGATCGTGGATTCATTTTTGCTATAGCTCATGTTAGAGGTGGAGAATATTTAGGCAGAAAATGGTATGAAGACGGAAAACTTCTAAAAAAGAAAAATACATTCACTGATTTTATTGACGTATCCAAATACTTAATAGCAGAAGGATATACCTCTAAAGAACATTTATATGCTTCAGGTGGATCTGCAGGAGGGCTTTTGATGGGAGCAATAATGAATATGGCTCCTGAATTATACAACGGTGTGATTGCAGCAGTACCATTTGTTGACGTAGTTACAACGATGTTAGATGATTCTATTCCATTAACAACCGGTGAATATGATGAATGGGGAAATCCGAATGAAAAAGAATATTATGAATATATGAAATCTTATTCTCCTTATGACAACGTAGAAGCAAAATCTTACCCAAACACATTGGTTACTACCGGATTACACGATTCACAAGTACAATATTGGGAGCCGGCAAAATGGGTGGCAAAATTGCGAGAATTAAAAACAGACACACATATATTATTGCTTAAAACAAATATGGATGCTGGTCATGGTGGGGCTTCCGGACGATTTGAAGCATTGAAAGAGGTTGCTACAGATTATTCCTTTTTATTGGATTTAGAAGGAATTCACCAGTAATTAAAAAATTTAACTTAAATTTGCAAAGTTTTGCAAACGTAATTGGGTTAGTTTTAAAAACCCAACTTATTTCTAAACGAAGACTCTTTTTATGAAAGAAGAAACAAAAGTTTACAACAGTGTTTTAGATCTTATTGGTAATACACCGCTAATTCGATTAAACCAAATCACTAAATCCCTAAAAGGTGAGTTTCTTGCAAAAGTAGAAGCTTTTAATCCGGGACATTCCACAAAAGACAGAATAGCACTTTATATTATTGAGGAAGCTGAAAAAAAAGGGCTCTTAAAACCAGGGGATACTATTATTGAAACCACAAGTGGCAACACAGGTTTTAGTATTGCGATGGTAAGTATAATAAAAGGATATGAATGTATTTTAGCTGTCAGTTCAAAATCATCGCCTGATAAAATCGACATGCTAAAAACGATGGGTGCAAAGGTTTATGTTTGTCCTGCAAACGTAAGTGCTGATGATTCTAGATCCTATTACCAAGTGGCAAAAAGGCTGCATGAGGAAATTAAAGACTCGGTGTATATCAATCAATATTTTAACGAATTGAATATTGATGCACATTACCGATCTACAGGACCAGAAATCTGGGAGCAAACCAATGGTAAAATCACCCATTTAATTGCTTGTAGTGGCACGGGAGGAACTATTTCCGGTACAGCAAGATTTTTAAAAGAAAAAAACCCAAATATCAAAGTTATCGGAATTGATGCTTATGGATCTGTTCTACAAAAATATCATGAAACTCGTGAGTTTGATGCTGAAGAAATATATCCTTACCGGATAGAAGGTTTAGGAAAAAATTTAATTCCTACCGCCACTGATTTTGATGTTATCGACAGATTTATAAAAGTAACCGATGAGTCAAGTGCCCATACAGCTAGGGAGTTAGCAAAAACAGAAGGACTGTTTGTAGGATATACAAGTGGTGCTGCTTTGCAAGGCGTAAAACAACTTGCCGAAGAAAACGAATTTGATGCCAACAGTAAAGTGGTCATCATTTTTCCCGATCACGGTTCTCGATATATGAGTAAAGTATTTAATGATAACTGGATGCGCGACCAAGGATTCTTTGACAGTAAAAATGTTGAAGCAAAAGAAACCATTGAGTACATAAAATAACTTTTTGAAATGTTTTAAAAATATAAACCATTAGTTTCTAGCTGATGGTTTTTTGTGTTTGATTAATAAAAATAGAGTTACTGACAAAAATAACTAAAGTATCAAAATTAATTAAATTAATTTTGGTTTGTAAAACCACTAACAAATTATGAGAGATTTATTTGACAAAATCTATAAAGACAAAGGTCCTCTTGGAAAATGGGCAGAACAAGCAGAAGGCTACTTTGTATTTCCAAAACTTGAAGGTCCTATTTCTAACCGAATGAAATTTCAAGGGAAAGAAGTAATTACCTGGAGTATCAATGATTATTTAGGACTAGCTAACCACCCAGAAGTTAGAAAAGTAGATGCTGAAGCAGCTGCAAAGTATGGCTCTGCATACCCAATGGGTGCAAGAATGATGAGTGGGCATACAGACCTTCACGAACAATTACAAAATGAATTAGCTGCTTTTGTGCATAAAGAAGCCGCTTATCTATTAAACTTTGGTTACCAAGGAATGCTTTCTACAATAGACGCATTAGTTTCAAAAGACGATGTTATTGTATATGATGTCGATGCACATGCTTGTATTATTGATGGAGTTCGATTGCATTTAGGGCAACGATTTACCTACAAACATAACGATATGGAAAGTATCGAAAAAAACCTGCAACGGGCTACAAGAATCGCTGAACATACTGGAGGAGGAATTCTTTTGATTTCAGAGGGCGTTTTTGGAATGCGAGGAGAACAAGGAAGGCTAAAAGAAATAATCGCTTTAAAGAAAAAATATAACTTCAGATTTTTTGTTGATGATGCCCATGGTTTTGGAACCCAAGGAAAAACAGGAGCAGGAACCGGCGAAGAACAAGGAGTTCAAGATGGTATAGATGTATATTTTGCAACTTTTGCAAAAGCGATGGCTAGCACTGGAGCATTCATTGCTGCAGATACTGAAATTATCAACTATTTAAAATATAACTTGCGCTCGCAAATGTTTGCTAAATCCTTGCAAATGGTTTTAGTAGAAGGTGCGTTAAAACGATTGGATATGTTGCGTAACATGCCGGAATTAAAAACCAAACTTTGGAAAAATGTTGATGCACTGCAAGGTGGGCTAAGAGCCAGAGGTTTTGATATAGGAACTACGCAAAGTTGTGTAACCCCTGTATATTTGCAAGGAAGTATTCCTGAGGCTATGGCATTAGTTAAAGATTTACGTGAAAATCATCGAGTTTTTTGTTCTATTGTTGTTTATCCTGTAGTACCAAAAGGATTAATACTTTTACGAATGATTCCAACAGCTACACATACTTTAGAAGATATAGAAGAAACCCTAGTGGCATTTGATGCTATTAGAGAACGTCTAGAAAACGGAACTTACAAACGACTTTCGGCTTCTGTTTCAGCAGCTATGGGGGAATAAGTATTCTATAAAAATTTTAACTTAATAAAAAAGTTCAGAGAATTTATCTTTGAACTTTTTTTTAACACCATTTATAAATCTTTCCTATATGTTCTTCTTCTTGCAAATATTTTTGGATCAAAATGTTTCCAAAGATTTTGAATGGCTTTATTATCAGTTAGTTCAGGAGTTCGGATACAGTTTTTAATACCATTTTTATGAAACGTTTCAAAATATTCCTTAAAAATAATAGCGGTTACTCCCTTGCTTTGGTATTCTGGAAGGATGCCAATTAAGTAAAAAAGGACTTCTTTACTTTGTTTTTTTGCTTTTAATAAATAATAGAATCCAAATGGAAATAATTTGCCATTTGCTTTTTGAAGTGCTTCTGAAAAAGAAGGCATTACAATACTAAAAGCTACCAGTTTGTCCTCTTTATCTATTACATATTTAATATATTCCGGGTTTATAAAAGGAATGTATTTCTTTTTAAAGTAATTTTTTTGTTTTTCTGATATTGCCACAAAAGACGAAAGGGAAGCATAGGAAGCATTAAATAAATCAAACATCTTATCAACATAAGGCATAACCTCTTTTGTTGATGTAAAATTTAAAGCTCGTAATTGGTACCGTTGCCTCACTAAGGAATCTGCTTTATAAAATGTTTCTGAATTTTGTACATTGCTGAAAGAAAATTCATTCTCTGTGTATTCTTTTTCCGTAACAAAACCAAGATGTTCCAAGTGTTCTTTGTAGTAGGAATGGTTATACCAAGTAATCATACTGCTTATATGGTCAAACCCCTCAATAAGCACACCCACTTTGTCTAAATTTGAAAAGCCCATCGGTCCTTCGGCATATTCAAGTTGATGTTCTTTGCCTATTTCAAAAACTTTATTTAAAAGTGCTTTACTTACATCTTTATCATTTATAAAATCAAACCACCCAAAGCGAACTTTTTTAATTTCTTGATTTTTTACTTCTTGCCAGTTTACAATAACTGCAATGCGACCAACGATTGTATTGTTTTTGAATGCAAGTAAAAAAGTGGCATCGGCTATTGAAAATACCGGATTTTTATTTTTGTCAAAGCTTTTTAATTCTTCACTAATGATAGGAGGGACCCAATATGGAGAGTCTTTATAAAGTTGAAATGGAAAAGTAACAAATTGTTTTAATTCCTTTTTGGTTGTTGCTTCTTTAATAACAATCATAAGTTTTTTTCTTTATTGTTCAATTTCCTCTTCAACAAAATCGCCTTTTCTTTTTTTCTTTTTTTTGTCTTCTTTGGAATCATTCTTATCGGTTTTTTCCTCAATGATTTCATCTTTGGCATGCATATCAATTCGATAGGAAGCGCCTATACCAATAAAAAATTTAGATGGTGTGTCCTTAAAATTAATAGCTGCTAAAGCATCTACTTGAAAATTATTTGTCAATAAATAAGCACCACCAAATCTGAATAACTGATCCGCATAAAAATCGCTTTTTATACCTTGATTTTCAATAAAAGCCGATGTTTTTGGATTGAAAGCGTGGGTAAGTGTTAATATATACGAGTAGGTAGGAAAATCTGATGAAATTCTATCTGCTATGATATTTGTTACAAATACCCAACCCCCTTCAAAATTGTTCTGTGTGGAAACAATAACTTTTGGAGTAATATTAGAATCACCAACAGGTAAAAATGGATTGTCTTTTGTGTCTAGATTGACACCTGCAAATACAGAAACAGCAGGAATTAATTCTCGCCATCTAAATTTGTTGTTTGCGTGGTAGCTATATAAATTTGGTTTTTCAACATCTCTTTTTTTGTAGGGATCGTAAATTAGATATTTTGCACCAAGAGTGTTTGTTTTAAAATTGCTTCTGCTGAATTCATCAGGCACAGGACTCTTATTGTCTAAAACCGTTTCTGATAGAAAACTTCCCATAAAGTTTATTTCTAATTGTTCCCACATCAAACCATATCTAATGGCATAATCTATAGTAAATGCATCGGTTTCTGTTTTTAATAAACGGTGGTCTTCCCATCCTAGTCCCAATCCGGATTCAAATTGTAACACTTTATTTCCCACCGCAAAAGCGCCCTGCGAGGTACCGGGTCTGTTTGAGTTAATCATTTCTGTATATTGGGCGTTTGCAGGTAAAAGATTCCCTATCAAGATACTGAAAATTACGATTTGTTTCATGTACATAGCATACTGTGTTTGGTGTAAATATAGCAGATTTTATTATTTTTTTAATACAAGAAATTCCCTTTTCTCTATTGTGTTGCTTATTTTTGATTTTTGTTAAACCTAACAGTCCTTAAAAAATGACATTTTTAAAAACAGTACTAATAATTTTGCTAGTTTATTTAGGATTAAAGTATTTAATTCGTTTTACTGCTCCTTATTTAATACGTTATATTGCGAAAAAAGCTACTCAAAAAATGGAACAAGCTTTTAATTCGAATTACCAATATCAAAACAATACCAAAACAAATGAAGGCAATGTTAGCATCGATAAAGTACCCAATAATAAAAGCAAGCGTAATAAAGCCGTTGGTGATTATGTAGATTACGAAGAAATTGATTAATTTTCGCTTTCTTAATTACATCTACCACCAATGAACCTATCTTTTAAAAAAATACTTCCACATCTTCTTGTTTTAACTTTATTTGTCATTGTAGCTTTGGCATATTTCAGTCCTGTCTTGCAAGGAAAACAGATTTTACAAAGCGATATTGTGCAATACATCGGAATGGCTAAACAGCATAACGATTATCGCGCTGAAAACGGTGAAGAAAGTTACTGGACTAATGCCGCTTTTGGGGGCATGCCCACGTACCAGTTAGGGGCTCATTATCCACATAATTATATAAAAAAACTGGATAGTGTATTGCGATTTTTACCTAGACCTGCAGATTATTTATTTCTTTACTTTTTAGGTTTTTATATTTTAATGCTTTCCTTAAAAATCGATTATCGATTAGCACTGCTAGGGTCGTTAGCTTTTGGTTTTTCCACCTATCTTATAATTATTTTAGGAGTTGGCCACAATGCAAAAGCCCATGCTATTGCGTATATGCCAATGGTGCTGGCGGGAATATTTCTGGTGTTTCAAAAGAAGTATGTATTGGGCTTTGTTGTTACTTGTTTTGCGATGGCTTTAGAAATTAGCGCAAACCACTTTCAGATGACGTATTATTTGCTTTTACTTGTTTTAGTAATTGGTATGGTTTACTTAATAGATGCTTTCCGAAAGAAAATTATAGCAGACTATTTTAAAGGCATTGGCATCTTGCTTATAGCAGTCATGCTTGCTGTGGGACTGAATGCTACAAATATTTTGGCAACACAAGAATACGCAAACGAATCTACCCGAGGCAAAAGTGAACTTACAATAACACCGGAAGGAACCGCTAAATCCGATGGCAATGGACTATCCAAAGAATATATTACGGAATATTCCTATGGAATTTTAGAAACCTTCAATTTATTTATTCCTAGGTTTATGGGAGGCGGTAATGGCGAAGATGTAGGTGTGGATTCAGCCACCTACGATTACTTGATGAAACGTGGTTTGGCTCCCGTTCAAGCTAAAGAGTTTGTTTCTTCGGTCCCTACCTATTGGGGGCAACAACCCATTGTTGCAGCACCTGCTTATATAGGTGCCGTGGTTTTGTTTTTAGCTTTTCTAGGATTGTTTTTAATAAAAGGTCGCTTAAAATGGTGGTTGGTTGCAGGTTCCGTTTTGGCATTAGTTCTTTCTTGGGGCAAAAATTTAGAATTTATCACCAATTTTTTTATTGACTATTTTCCATTATATAATAAGTTTAGGGCAGTTTCTTCCATACAGGTGCTGATTGAATTATGCATGCCAATTTTAGCAGTATATGGGCTTTATAAAATAGTTTCAAAAGATATAGAAGAGCAAGAAAAGCAAAAAGCATTAAAATATTCTTTAGGAATATTAGGAGGTCTTGCCTTGCTTTTTATGCTTTTTAAAAATAGTCTTTTCAATTTTGTGGGAGCTAATGATGGGTATTATATTCAAGCCTATGGACAAGAATTTATGGATGCCATAAAAGAAGACAGAATATCGATATTTTTTAAAGATTCACTTCGAAGTTTATTATTTGTTTTAGCAGGAGCAGGAATACTTTGGTACTTTTTGAAAAATAAATTAAAACAAACCACAGTTATAACCCTTTTTGTCATTTTAATACTTATTGATTTAGTAGGGGTGGACAAACGGTATGTAAATGATGATGATTTTGTAAGTTCTAAAACCATTAATCAACCTTTTCAAGAATCCCTTGCAGATACTCAAATATTAAAAGAGGAAGGGCATTTTAGGGTGTATGACCTAAGTGCAAATCCATTTGGAAGTGGTCGTGCCAGTTATTTTCATAATGCTTTAGGCGGATATCATGCTGCAAAACCAGGGCGTATGCAAGAAATATATGATTTCTATCTCGACAAAGGGGAAATGGAAGTGTTTAATATGCTTAATGTGAAGTATATTATCCAATCCACCGAAGAAGGCGGCTTATTGGCTAATGAAAATCCTTTTGCAAATGGGAATGCTTGGTTTGTAAAGGAAGCAAAAATTGTTGCAAATGCCGATGCTGAAATCCTTTCCTTAAAAGGAATTGACTCTAAAAACACTGCTATAGTTCATAAAGATTTTGAAGAATTTCTTCCAAAGAAATCGTTTGATATAGATTCAACGTCAACTATAAAATTAATCCATGTAACGCCTAATTATCTGTATTACGAAACAGAATCAAAAACACCAGGTTTGGCGGTTTTTTCTGAAATTTATTATCCACATGGTTGGCAGGCGTTTATTAATGGAAAACCTGTAGTTCATTTTAGAGTAGATTATCTTTTAAGGGCCATGGTTATTCCGGAAGGGTACAATAAAATTGAATTTAGGTTTGTCCCAGAAGTTATAAAAAAGGGGAGTACCATTGTGTTGGCAAGTTCCTTTTTGTTTTTACTTCTCCTTTTGGGAAGCATATTCTATGGATTAAAATTTGCCCATAAATCTGAAATGGAAAGAAATACCGACTTAAAATAATACTTTTTACACTACCATTCCTTCTAAAAAATTGGGATACGGATAAAAAAATATGAAAAAGGTTTTAATCATTACGTATTATTGGCCTCCTGCGGGAGGTCCCGGAGTACAGCGCTGGTTAAAATTTGTAAAATATTTACGCAACTTTGATGTAGAACCTGTTGTTTTTGTTCCTGAAAACCCACATTATCCTATGCAGGATGACTCTTTAAAAAATGAAATTCCAAAGGGAATAACGGTGCTAAAAATACCAATAAAAGAACCCTATTTTTTAGCAAATATCTTTTCAAAAAAGAAAACAAAAGCAATTAGTAGCGGTATAATAAATACAAGAAAACCATCAATTTTAGAAAAATTATTTTTGTGGATACGTGGTAATGTTTTTATTCCTGATGCTCGAATTTTATGGGTAAAGCCTTCTGTAGCCTATCTTTCAAAATATTTGATATCTGAAAATATAGATACAATTATCACCTCCGGACCTCCACATAGCTTGCATATTATCGGATTGAAATTACAAGAAAAACTACCTATTAAATGGATAGCAGATTTTAGAGATCCTTGGACCTCTATAGGCTACCACCGTAAATTAAGACTTACTAATTACGCCAAGAAAAAGCACGAACGTTTGGAAGCAAAAGTTTTACAGGCGGCAGATGTTATTTTGGTTACAAGTCCTACAACCAAAAAACAATTTGAAATTTTGACCGATAAACCAATAGAAGTAATTACAAATGGCTTTGATTTTAAAATTGAAACCGAAAAATCTTTAGATGCTAAATTCACCATTTCTCATATTGGTTCTTTATTATCAGAAAGAAATCCCGAATTTTTATGGAGAATCTTATTTCAGTTGATACAAGAAAATACAGATTTTTCTGAAGATTTTGAATTGCAACTAGCAGGCGTAATCAGCGAAGAGGTCTTAGCAAGTTTGCACTTGTTTGGCATGGATAAAAATGTAAGAAATCTTGGGTATATAAGTCATCAAGAGGCACTTTTATTGCTACATAAATCGCAAGTGTTGTTATTGATTGAGATTGACAGTATAGAAACGCGCTCTATTATACCCGGAAAATTATTTGAATATATGGCAGCTAATAGACCTATTTTAGCTATTGGACCTAGAGAAAGTGATATCGAAAAAATAATAAATGCCACTAAAACGGGTTGTTTTTTTGACTACAATAAAGAAGAAGAATTGAAGGAAACAATATTATTTTGGTATAATACTTACAAGAATAAAAAATTATTTTTAAACCCGGTAGGAGTAGAGACGTATAGCAGAAAAAATTTAACAGAAAAACTTTCCTTGCTATTAAAGAAGAAAGTATAGCAACATTTGAACCCTAAGAATTTAATAAACATCATAATTTAAGTCATGGGAATTGTAATAAAACAATCCATTCAAAATACGGTTATTACATACATTGGCTTTGCTATTGGAGCGTTGAACACCCTGTTTTTATACACAAATTTTTTAACAGATGATTATTATGGATTAGTAGGGTTCTTACTTTCCGCAGCAACTATTATGACCCCTTTAATGGCTTTTGGAGTACACAATGCCTTGATAAAATTTTATACATCCTTCAAAAGCATACCTGAGCGAGATAATTTTTTAGTTTTAATGCTTTATCTTCCATTGCTTTTTATAATTCCAGTAGGTTTTATAGGATATATAGGCTATGATCAAATTGTAAGTTTTCTCTCCAAAGAGAATCCCATTATTGAAAATTATGTGTGGACTATCTATCTTATTTCAATTGCCATGGCATATTTTGAGATATTCTATGCCTGGGTTAAAGTGAAAATGCAAAGTGTTTTCGGTAATTTTATGCGAGAGGTTTTCCATCGCATAGTTATCACAGCATTACTATTTTTGGTTCACTTTAAAATACTAACGGTGGAACAGTTTGTGTGGTCTTTGGTGGGGGTATATTTTGTGAGAGCCGGTATTATGAAATGGTATGCAATTCGTGCTAAATTTCCTAAACTTACTTTTTGGATTCCTAAGAATATTGTTTCTATACTAAAATATTCCTTTTTAATTATAATCGCCGGGTCCATAACGCTAGTCTTATTAGATATTGATAAAGTGATGCTAGGAAAATATATTGCCATTGAAAACGTAGCCTATTATAATGTAGCCATATTTATTGCTACAGTAATTGCCGTACCTGCAAGAGCGATGAATCAAATTACCTATCCTTTAACCGCTAAGTTTATCAATGAAAAAAGATGGATAGAATTAAAGGTTTTATATCAAAAAAGTTCGCTTACCTTGTTTGTTATTTCCGGATTGGTTTTCCTATTGATTGTTTTGAACATTAAAGAGTTATTTCAAATCCTTCCAGAAGCATATAGCAAAGGCCTATTTGTAGTAATTCTCATCTCCTTTTCCAAACTTTTAGACAATCTTTTAGGCATTAATAATAGTATTTTATACAATTCAGATTACTACAGATTAACCATTATATTAGGCCTTTTCCTCGCCATATTAACGGTGGTTTTAAATATGGTGTTTATTCCTCTATTGGGAATTGATGGAGCTGCAATAGCAACAGTTATTTCGCTTTTACTTTATAGCTTGTCTAAAATTATTGTTGTGCAATGGAAATTTAAAATGCACCCTTTTACATCCTCCTCCTTTAAAGTTTCTTTGCTTATAACCGTTTTAGCATTTGCCTTTTTTTATTGGGATTTTAATTTTCATCCAATTTGGAATATGATGTTAAAATCCTCCTTAATTTGCATTATTTATTTTCTAGTGGTTATAAAGGCTAGCCTTTCTGAGGATATAAACAACTTATTTGTTAAATATTTTCCATTTTAAAAGGAAGAAACCCCATCTCGGGCTTTTATGCTTTTGACAGGGCTTCTAACCAACCAAAACTTACCATTAATTATCCTCTGCCTCCTCTTATACTTGATGAATTACTATTTCCTCTAGTATTTATTGTCCTTGTGGCGTTGTTATTCTTTGTTTTAGAGGAACTTCTAACTTGATTTGTTTGTCTTGTATTGTTACTGGATGAGGCATTTCTTTGCGCGGTAACATTTTTATTTACATTTGTGTTTGTTTGAACACTCCTTCGCGCAGTTTCTTTTTTACTTATATTAGTGTTAGCAGGTGCTCCTCTTTGTGTGCTTTCGTTTCTGCTTACATGTGCACTAGCAGGTGCTCCTCTTTGTGTGCTTGCGTTTCTGCTTACATGTGCACTCGCAGGTGCTCCTCTTTGTGTGCTTTCGTTTCTGCTTACATTGGCATTAGCAGGTGCTCCTCTTTGTGTGCTTGCGTTTCTGCTTACATTGGCATTAGCAGGTGCTCCTCTTTGTGTGCTTTCGTTTCTGCTTACATTGGCACTAGCAGGTGCTCCTCTTTGTGTGCTTGCGTTTCTGCTTACATTGGCATTAGCAGGTGCTCCTCTTTTTATGC
>MNYN01000014.1 GCA_001873105.1 Flavobacteriaceae bacterium CG2_30_34_30
TAGGCATGAAATTACAAATTTTAGGAATTTTATGCAAGGGTTTTGGTATATTTGTTTTAGTGGTTGTGCAACAGGCACAGCGTGTAAAAGCAATAGCGGGTTTTCGCTTAATCCACAGGTCGCTTTTTGTTTTCTTATTTGATTTTATAAATGAAACTATAGTATTATTTTCGAGCTACTACTATTTAAATACTTAAAATAAAGAAATATGATTGAACATGTGAAAGTTCTAACTGATAGTGCTATTGTTATAAATCGAATTATACAGCTTTTAGATGAAGAAAAAATAACATCAATCGTGAGAGATAACGTTGAATCAGCGAGACTCGCAGGTTTTGGAACTCCTTCAAATAATGTTGAGCTGTATGTACACAAATCTGATGTTGAAAGAGCAGAATTGATTATTAGGCCCTTTATGAAAAAGTACACACAGTAAGATGACGTTTTACAACAGTATTTAAAATTAATGCTTTAATAAATGTTGAATCTAAACTCCGTGCTCGCTTGCAGCACCTGATTGTCCAGCGGACAATCACGCTCGCCCGTTCGCACTGTTTTTATACGAGACGTTGTAGCCAATGATGAAAAAATCGCTTCGTAAGACTAATTTTTCGTAAATTTGAGGTTTACTGCTTGAAATGAAAAAGGACCGAATTTATATTGACACATCTATTGTTGGAGGATATTTTGACATAGAATTTGAATTTGAAACAAAACTTTTGTTTGAACGATTGGAGAATAAGGAGATTATTTTTGTGGTTTCAGACCTAATGGACATTGAACTTGAACGGGCACCCGAGCGAGTTAAAAATTTGTTGTTTAACTATCCAAAGGAGTGTTTTGAACGAGTAAGTTTAACTAAGGAAGCTCAAGAACTCGGACAAATGTACGTAAATGAAAAAGTCGTTGGACAGACGAGCATTGAAGATTGTTATCACATTGCAATGGCAAAGATAAACAACGTGGATGTTTTAGCGAGTTGGAATTTTAGACACATTGTGAATTTTACGAGAATCAAAGGATATAATTCCGTAAATTTAAAGAGCGGATATAACCTTTTAGAAATACGCAACCCTAAAGACCTGATAGAATATGGAAACGAATAAAAGAATAAAAAAAGTAAAGGAATTTGACGCAGTAAAAATGATGCGAGAAATTCGAGACAAGATTAATCTTGAAACAAAAGATATGACTTTTGAAGAGTTGAGAAGGTACATAGACTCAAAACTAACAAATAAGACAAGACTAATCGGACAGTAATCACTACCTACAACACCGGTAACCGTTGCACAAGCCTTTAAATTTTTTACATCATTTTTCTATACAACAAAAAACGGAAGATTTCAAAAGCTTTGTTATTAATGTTGCATTTTCAGCGCATACCCTTTTAAAAATGTTTTCTAGGGTTTATAATGCCTTAAAATAGCTGTTTTTGTGGTAAAAAAATAAGCGGTCAAGAAATCTCCCATTAAATAAAACGGATAGTTTTTTTTGCCTTGCATAGGCATGAAATGACAAAATTTAGGAATTTTATGCAAGGGTTTTGGTATATTTGTTTTAGTAGTTGTGCTACAGGCACTATAGCTATACGTAATATGGTAGAAAGAGCTAAAACTTTACGGTAAACTGACAATAAAGTGCCTTAAAACGCAGCACTTACCATTGCCGAGAACCTTGTAAATAATGGTCTGATTGCGCAAAAAGCAGAAAAATGTTCTAAAAATAAAAAATCAACAAATTCCAGATTTTAAATTGCTCAAAAGGAGAAAATTAGTAATTTGAAACGAACAGGTTTTAGTGAAACCCAGTTTAAACCCTGTGTAAACGGAACCGGAGGAAAAGAAAAAGTAATAAAAAATTTAAACATATGGCACTATCAAAGACAAGAATGGTATTTTAGTAACCCGATAACAGCTTTTTTATCTATTAACGATGACTATATCCATTCTAATTACACTTTCAGTATTACTTTTATTAGCCTATGTTTTTGATATTACTGCTTCTAAAACCAAAATTCCTTCAGTAATTTTACTACTACTTTTAGGGTTTGGTGTAAAGTCGATTGCAGCTTATTTTAACATAAATATTCCTAATTTAAATCCTATTTTACCCATTTTAGGAACAATAGGTTTGATATTAATTGTATTAGAAGGTTCATTAGAATTAGAAATTAACAAAGCAAAGCTGCCTCTGATTTTAAAATCCTCTACTGTTTCTTTATTACCCTTAATTATCATAAGTTGCAGTACTGCCTACTATCTGCATTATCATGATTATATTCCTTTTAAAATTGCTCTGGCAAATGCTATACCTGTTGGTATAATAAGTAGTGCAATTGCCATACCAAGTGCAAAAAACCTATTAAAAAACGAAAGAGAATTTGTTACTTATGAAAGTAGTTTGTCTGATATTTTTGGAGTAATATTTTTTAATTTTATTGCTATAAATGATAATATTAGGGCTCAAACATTTAGCAATTTTACTTTTGAGTTATTGTTGATGTTTGTAATTTCTTTTGTGGCTACTCTTTTGTTGGCAGGTTTTTTAAATAAAATAAAGCACCAAATAAAATTTGTTCCCATGATTATTTTAGTTTTATTGATATATACGGTATCTAAAATATTTCACTTACCTGCACTTATTTTCATTTTAATATTTGGCTTATTTATCGGTAATATAGATGAATTAAGACATTTTAAATTTATTCAAAGATTTCACCCGATAAATTTCAGTAAAGATGTATTTAAATTTAGAGAGATAACTACAGAGTTGGCCTTCTTAATTCGTGCGTTATTTTTTATGTTATTTGGCTTTTTAATAAACATTTCAGATGTTCTAAATTCTGAAACTATTTTATTTGCACTTAGCATTATTTTTGGAATATTTGTAGTCAGATTTTTAATGTTAAAAATATTTAAAGTACGAATAAATCCGTTGTTGTTTATTGCCCCTCGTGGGTTAATTACCATTCTTTTGTTTTTATCAATCCCCTTAAATCAACAAATAAAGCAGGTTGATAAATCCTTAATAACACAGTTAATAATCATATCAGCAATCATAATGATGTTTGGATTAATGCAGTATAAAAAACCTGAAATACAGAAAACAGATGAAAATTCTAAAGTTGGTTAAATATTTTTTTGACAGTTAAAAAGCAGAGGTACTTGTTTTAATAAAAGTTGCAATTTTTTAAAACCAATAGAAATTTTTAAACATGCAACCCCAATTTTTTTTGGGTTTGCTGTTACCAAGCACGCAAACACTTTGATTTGAGGCATTGCGATTTTCACTAAACTGATTGTGAATAAAATTATACGAAAGAAAACGTTTAGGGAAAAACTATGACATCAATTTATTTTCGGGTGGCATAAGAAATCTAACAAAGCAACCTATTTTTTAAGCGGCCAAAAACAAAACCAAAAACTTGTATTCCCACATAAACTTTCTCACTTTTGTAGTACATTATACAAATGGCGAAACTAATTAGTATGCTTGTGCAACACAACACTTTTGAAATAGCCAAATGACGTAAAATGGCATTAACTAGAAAATCACATCAATCATCTTGAAAGACACCCTAAAGCAACAAGGAAAACGCCAGCAATTGGTAAAAATAGTTGAAGCGAAAGGCATTCGTAACGAACAGGTGCTTGCAGCCATAGGCAAAATACCTAGACATTTATTTATTGATTCCGGGTTTGAAGGATATGCTTATGAAGACAAACCTTTTCCTATTGGTGCAGACCAAACCATTTCGCAGCCATACACCGTGGCAAGACAAACGGAACTTCTGGAAGTAAAAAAAGGGGATAAAATAGTAGAAATAGGTACCGGAAGCGGCTATCAAGCTGCCGTGCTTATAGAAATGGGAGCACAAGTGTACACCATAGAACGCCAAAAAGAATTATTTAAAAAAACCAGTTTGTTTTTGCCCAAGATAGGCTACCGACCTAAAAAAATGATTTTTGGCGATGGCTATAAAGGCTTACCGGAATATGCACCTTTTGATGGCATTATCGTTACTGCTGGAGCACCTTTTGTACCAAAGCCTTTAATGGAACAGCTTAAAGTGGGAGGGAAGTTAGTTATTCCTGTTGGCGAAAAAGTACAAATAATGACCGTTTATACCCGAAAATCAGAAAAAGAGTTTGAAAAAAAGGAATATGGTGAGTTTCGGTTTGTGCCGATGCTGGAAGATAAAGTTTAATTTTTAAACCATCCGCAAATTTGCGCCTACTCAATAAAGTTTAAAAATTTAATCCCAAATATAAAGGCTCCTTTGTCGGTACCTTCAAAGAAAGAATGAACATAATCTAATCGTAAAAACCGGAATTTACCAAAACCTAAATTATCAATTCCCACCGAAACTTCGGAATATGGTTTGTTGTCTTTCGTACTCAAAAAATGCCCGCCAACAACCATATTGTAATTTAACTTATTGATTAAAGGTAATTTACCAAGAATAAATCCTTTAAAATCGTGTTCTACGTGTGCTTCAAAATAACTTTTGTTAGTGCTTAATGCGTAATATGGCAATAAATTAAACACATTCGTATAATTTGGAGTAGTGCCCACGCGGGTTTGATTGCCATTAAAATGTTGGAAATCTGCAAAGGAAATAGTTTCTCCATTTAAAAAAGTACCACCTTTTACATTATAATCTAGCTTTCCTTTATTACCAAAATTAATACTTTGTGTAAGTCCTACCTTAAATTGGTCGTAATTATAGGTACTATTAGAAGCTGCAAAACCTTTTTCATATTGAAGATTTAGTGCAGGAAATTTACGGTTACCTAAGTTAAATTTTCCATCAGGATAGGTCATGTATTTTTGCGCGAAAGTAATTTGGGTACTCAGATTCAACTTTATAAGGTCGTGCGCATCAATTGCAGCATTTTCAAAATCAGTAGGATTTAAAGGATTATTAGAAGTATAAGAAACCCCTTTATTTCTAAAAATTACTTGTTGGCTTTGGTTAAAAAGTGGCTGTCTTTTTTCATATCCAAGATTTCCCACAAACCGCAAACCGTTAAAAAACTCCTGTGCATAAGCAACTCTTGCAAAAGTAAGATCGTAAGCTTTTAAATAATTGCGTTCAAAAAACAGACTTGAAATCGTATTGATTACTGGTGAAATGGGTTCAGAAGCATTAAACTGCTGCATTTTGTTTCCGCCGGAAAGCATGAAGGTATTTCGCTTGATGCGGTTGAAGCGTTTAAAAATACTCCCGGTAAATCGTATTCTTTCGTCAGCAAAACCATAATTCACTTTAGAACTTACCGTGAGTATTTGCGTTCTGTTGTCGTCATACCATGCAGAATAAGAAATTCCTGTTCCCACATTCCAACCCTGAAGGGTGTTGAATTGAAAACTGCGGAAAACACCCTCATAATTCAGTCGCCTTTTCTGGTAGGTATTGGCATAGGAATATCCTGTTATTGGCGAAGAAATTTTAAACTTATTGTTTTTACGGTCTATAGAATCTAAATATACTTGCGATTTTCGAAGTTCTTGTATACTATCTTTTTTTATATAATCGGCAATTTCTTCATTGGTTAAAGGCACCGGACGAATGCCGTTCCAAAATAAAGAGTCTTTTTTATTGGCTTCGGGTTCAAAAAAAAGTACTTCATTGGTGAATGATTTTGGAGAAAAATTTGGATTAAAATTATAATTGCTATATACCGCTGTAAATTTTCCATTGCCCTTAAATCCTAAAAAAGCAAAACCAAAGTCAATCGTTTGCGATATTTTTACCCAATTTTTTTCCGCTTCGTCAAAGGTAAAGTTTTGTGTAAAAAGTAGTTTTTCCACCATGGGCACTTGTATGGCATTTCCTGTTGTTGCTAGCTCAATACCATAAATTTGCCAAGAATCTTCTACTATATAAATCGTTCCGTTAAACACCCTATCGTTTTCTCTTTTGGGAGTAACCTGTATTTTATTAATTAGCTGGCTATTTTCATAAAAAACACCTTCTAATTTGTAGTTGTAATAACCAAAAGCATTATTAGCAATAGGCGAAACGATGGCGGCGTTGATTTCTATCGTGTTTTCATAAAAACTAAAATTAGCGTCCTGTGCGCTATTAAAACTAAAACCATTATCCTTGCCACTTACTTTAGAAGCTATGATGCGTTCTTTAAAATTATTGGGTTTTTGGTAGGCAATTTCAGAAATTGTTTCACTTAAATAAATAATTCCGGTTCGGCTGGAATCTAAAGCACCATCAAAATCGCCTATTTCCTGACCTAATATTTTTTCAGGAGCATCTTCTACTCGCCAAATACCACGCGAATAAAAATCGGCTGTAAATTCGTTCGTTTTTTCCAGGTTTACTTTTCTGGCTTGTATAGCATTTTGAATGATGCGATTTGCTGGATTTTCTCCGGAAGAAATAATTACTTCATCTAAACTAACAGATTCTGTTTCTAAGGTAACGTTTAGTATATAGGAGGATGTATTGGGTATAAACGTTTTTTTAATGGTTTTATAACCTAAAAATTGAAAGATTATGGTTATTTCTTTAGTATCTTTTATTTCTAATTTGTAATTTCCATCGTCGTTGGTGGTGGTGCCGATGTATGAATTTTCAACATATACATTAACAAAAGGAAGTGCTTTGCCTTGGGCATCACTTATTTTACCAACTATCTGGGCTTGTAGATTGAAAGAAAAAACAATTGTAAGAATAAGGAGAAATCTACATTGCATTTATTTTTGATTAAAGGATTTCTTGATTCTACTAAGATTGCGATTGGTATCTCTTTCCTTAATAGCATCGCGTTTGTCATACTCTTTTTTCCCTTTTGCCAAAGAGATGATTAATTTGGCAAGCCCTTTATCGTTTGTAACTAAATTTAAAGGAATAATGGTAAGTCCTGACGTGCGAACTTCTTTTTCTAATTTTTTGAGTTCTCTTTTGTTGAGGAGTAATTTTCGTTCGCTTTTAGGAGCATGATTAAAAAAAGTAGCATGTGAATATTCTTCAACCGTCATGTTAATTACAAAAAGTTCGCCGTTTTGAAACTCACAAAAACTTTCTGCAATAGAAGCCTTTCCTTCTCGAATGGCCTTTATTTCAGTTCCTTTTAAAACGATCCCCGCCGTAAATTTGTCTAAAATTTCATAGGCAAAACGGGCTTTTCGGTTTTTTATATTTACGGTTTTTTGCTGTTTCATCGTATTGCAAAAATAAGATATTTATATCAATAATGTCCTAACAACTGGACTTAGGATTACAGGATTTAGGACTTAAGACAATAAAAAAATTAAAAAACTGAAATCCAAAGTTATTGTAAATTTAATTGTAAGTACTAAGTCGTGAAATCTTATATCAACTTGACTGCTTTTTTTCCATATTCTTTTGCAGATAGGTTATCTTTACGTTTTTAAATATTGAATATGATACGAATTTGTTTGGTTTTCCTTATGGTTTTGTGTTTTTCTTGTAAGGAAAAACCAGTAGTTTTAGATGCGCAGTCCATCATAGATAAAGCGATAGCTGTTGCAGGAGGTGAGCGCTATGATAATGCTGAGATTGACTTTACCTTCCGAAATATTAAATACAAAAGCATTCGCCAAAATGGATTGTTTTCCCTTCAGCGTTTGTTAGCAGACACATTAAACACTGTAGATATTTTGACAAATGACGGTTTTACAAGGTTGCAAAGAAGCGAAAAAGTTGCTCTAGCAGATACTATCGCTTTTAATTATATGGAAAGTGTAAATTCTGTGCATTATTTTGTTCAATTGCCCTACGGACTTAATAATCCGGGAGTGTTTAAAAAACTATTAGGGGAAACCACCATTAAAAATAAAAGGTATTATAAAATGGAGGTTACATTTTCAGAAGATGGAGGAGGTGTAGATTTTCAAGATGTTTTTTTATACTGGATTTCAAAAGAGGATTTTACCGTGGATTATCTGGCATATCAATTTTTTACCGGTAAAGGTGGAATTCGCTTTCGAGAAAGTTATAACCCAAGAGTAATTGAGGGTATTCGATTTGTAGATTATAACAATTATAGACCGAAAGATACCTTAGCAAACCTATATGAAATAGACGTATTGTTTGAAACTAATGCACTAGAATTACTCTCTAAAATTGAAACTGAAAATGTATCGGTGCGACTACTTAAATAGTTAAAATACAAACTATTCTAAAGATAATAGCGTGCTCCAGGTTTTTGTTCCTTGTATAGTTATTATATAAAGATTTCCATTAATGCTGTCTTCAATTTCTTCATATTTTTCCTCCCCTAAAAGATAATTGGTTAGTTTAGGAATAGAATTGCTATGACCAACTATTAAAACCGTTTTTCCTTTAGTAATAGTTTTAAAATCTGATTTGTAAATAGCTTTGGGTTCATAAGATTGTATCTCTATTTTTTTTGAAATTGCAGTTGGAGCTGCTGTTTGTTGTGTTCTTTTAAATGGCGTCGCATAGACTGCATCTAATTCTATTTCTGAAAAAATTGCCGCCCATTTTTTTGCTCTCACAATACCAGTTTCTATTAATTCTGGGTCTTTTTCCTTTGGATTGCTTCTGTCTTTTTCAGCGTGACGAATTAAATAGTATGTAGTTGTATTTTCGTTGTCCATTACTTTCAAAGTGTTTTGTGATTCTTTCATTGCACACGAAAAAAAGAAAATTGGGAGAAGAAAAATAAAGGAATATTTCATAAGTTGCAGTGTTCTAGTTTTTTCAAAGATATTAAATAGGAAGGTTTTAAACTATGTATGATTGTTTTTCTTTAATAATTAATGAACAAAATTAGTATTGAATTTTCTTTTTTCTACTTAACAAAAAATTAATTTATTTTAATATTTACTTAGTAATAAATAAGTGCTTGTCGCCTTAAATTGCGGTATTACTAACGATAAAAACTTTTAATTATGAATGAAGAACAGTTTAAAGGGAAATGGAATCAAGCAAAAGGAAAGTTAAAGCAAAAATATGCAGATTTAACAGATGATGATCTTCTTTATGCCGAAGGTAAATCGGAAGAATTGCTTGGTCGTCTTCAGGAAAAAACCGGGAAGACAAAAGAAGATTTAAAGAAAGAAATTGATAGTTTTTAAATAGTGATGTTTTTTTGATTGTTCGAAAGCTCTGAGATAAACAGGGCTTTCTTTTTTTATGACTTTTTTTTCAGAATATAGAGTACTTGTGAGAAAATGAAAAGCACTTTAATTTTTTGTTTATGAAGTACTTGCAAATCGTTGCCTTTAAAGAGTGCCTCCCATTCTTTTTCGGTTTTATTGGTATGCGGGTGACCAAAGAATTCCATATTTACTAAACTATCCATAGCCCAAGTCAAGTATTTCATCACTTTATTGCTATACACATCTTCTAAAATAAAAACGCGATTTTTTGACACACGAACAGCTTCTTCAAAAACCCGTTCCGGATTAGGGCAATGGTGTAAAACGGTTATGAGCATGCTAACCTCAAAACTATTCGTTTTAAAAGGTAAGGTATTCCCATCATAAACCATGGCAGTAATTTCATGGGTATTTGTTTTGTCCTTTACATCTACTGATGTTACAGAATAACCTGATTTCTGCAAGGCTAAAGAAAACTGGCCGGAACCTGAACCGATGTCCACAATAGTTGCTTTTTCAGGAATAAATTTTTTAAAGAGTTTTAGCTTAGTAATCGCTCTTTTTTTGTCTTTTATTTTTAAAAATGCGTTTATCAAGAGCGTTGTTTTTATGCTAATTCTAAAGCTATGTGTATCATTTCTTCAAAAGTACTTTCTCTTTCTTTGGATGTGGTTTTTTCACCAGTTACTAAGGAATCGGATATGGTTAAGATGGAAAGGGCGTTCACTTTGTGTTTTGCCGCTATGGTATATAAACCGGCACTTTCCATTTCTACACAAAGCACGCCAAATTTCGACCATTTTTTATAGCTTTCAAACTCGTCTTCATAAAATTCGTCACTGGTTAGTACATTGCCTGCTTTGATGACAATGTTTTTTTGTTTGGCTATTTCTACTGCTTTTTGAAAAAGTTCAAAATTAGCAGTGGGGGCAAAATCGGCACCACCAAAACGTAATTCATTTACTCCGGAAGTAGAGGAAGCTGCCATTGCCAAAACAATATCTCTTACTTGAATATACGGTTGATAGGAGCCGGCACTTCCCACACGAATGAGGTTTTTAACGCCATACTCGGTAATTAATTCATTAGCATAAATGGATATTGATGGAACCCCCATGCCTGTTCCCATAGTTGAAATTCTTTTCCCTTTATAGATTCCTGTGTAACCAAGCATTCCTCTCACCTCATTAAAACATATAGGGTTTTCAAAAAAGGTTTCTGCTATCCATTTTGCCCGTAATGGATCTCCTGGGAGTAATATGGTTTCAGCAACTTCTCCTTTTTTTGCGTTGATGTGAATGCTCATTTTTTTATTATAAGTTATAATTTACTCATTAAAAGTAGTAATTGAGTTAGCTTGCATTGCAAAAAAAACTTTTAAAATATAAGTTTTATTTTGTACTTACAATTTCAATTCCCGAGGAAGTGCCAATTCTATCTGCGCCAAGGGCTATATATTTTAAAGCAGTTTTTCTGTCTTTAATTCCTCCGGAAGCTTTTATTTTAGCATTGTTTTTAACAACAGATTTCATTAAAGTTACTGCTTCTATAGTGGCTCCACCTGTTCCAAAACCGGTAGATGTTTTGATGAAATCTGCTTTAGATAATAATGCAAGTTCACTGGCTTTAATAATTTCAGCTTTGTTTAAGTAACAAGTTTCTAGGATAACTTTTAATACCCTATTGCCTATTGCTAATTTTACAGCTTCAATATCTTTCCAAACAGCATCATAATCAGCGCTTTTTAGCCATCCTAAATTCATGACCATGTCAATTTCATCGGCGCCATCTTTTACTGCTTGTTTTGCTTCTTCTACTTTAGCTTTAGTACTCATAGCGCCTAAAGGAAAGCCAATCACACTACAAACTTTAACAGACGATGTGGCTAATTCTTTTTTTGCGAGGGAAACATAACAACTATTAATGCAAACGGCATAAAATTGATATTCTTTAGCTTCCTGACACAGTTTAATAATTTCCTTCTTTGTAGCGGTTGGTTTTAATAAGGTGTGGTCTATGTACGAATTTATTGCAATCATAATACAAATATACCTTTTTTTACAAGGTTTTTTTAGGAGAAACAGCACTTATTCTACAAAAAAAAATCTAATCCGTTTTAGATTAGATTTTTTATAAATTTACTTTGTTTACAATACCGAAGATACTGTGTCCTGATTTCTAAACACTAAATTATCATCGAAAGCATCGAGTAAAATAATACTATCTGTAGTTATTTTTCCTGCGAGAATTTCTTTGGAGAGTTCATTTAAAACTTCCCTTTGAATCACCCGTTTTACGGGTCTAGCACCATATTGAGGATCAAAACCTCTTAGGGCAAGGTGTGCAATTGCTTCATCGGTTGCATCCAAAGTGATGTGTTGTTTAGCTAACATTTTGCTTAACCCTTTTAATTGTAACCCCACAATTTCTTTAATATTGGTTTTGGTCAAGGGTGTAAACATTACGATATCGTCTATTCGGTTTATAAATTCTGGACGAACGCTTTGTTTTAACAAGCCTAAAACTTCCACTTTAGCAGCTTCCATAGCGGTGTCTATGTTTTTTACCGTATCAAATTTTTCTTGAATGATGTGGCTTCCTAAATTAGAGGTCATTATAATAATGGTATTTTTAAAATCTGCCACACGTCCTTTATTATCTGTTAATCGTCCTTCGTCTAATACTTGTAACAAAATATTGAATGTATCCGGATGGGCTTTTTCAATTTCATCTAATAAGACTACAGAGTAAGGGCGACGTCTTACTGCTTCGGTAAGTTGACCGCCTTCTTCATACCCTACATATCCAGGAGGTGCTCCTATTAATCTGCTAACACTGTGGCGTTCTTGGTATTCGCTCATATCAATTCTTGTTATAGCATTTTCATCGTCAAAAAGGTATTCTGCAAGTGCTTTGGCCAACTCGGTTTTACCAACACCTGTGGTTCCCAGGAAAAGAAAAGAACCCAATGGTTTTTTTGGATCTTGTAATCCGGCACGGCTTCTTCTTATGGCGTCACTTACTGCTACAATAGCCTCTTGTTGTCCAACGACTCTTTTATGCAAATGTTCCTCCAGTTTTAATAATTTTTCTTTGTCGCTTTGCAACATTTTTGTTACCGGAATTCCAGTCCATTTAGCTACTACTTCGGCAATGTCTTCTTGGGTGACTTCTTCTTTAATTAAAGAGTTGTCTTGTTGTGATACTAGTTTTTGTTGTTCTTCTAATTGTTCTTGTGCAACTTTTATTTTTCCGTAACGCAATTCGGCTACTTTGCCATAATCACCTTCTTTTTCTGCTCTTTCTGCTTCTAGTTTATATTCTTCAATAGAAGTTTTGGTATTTTGAATGGTATCTACAAGTTCCTTTTCGTTTTTCCATCTGGCATGCAGCTCATTGCGTTCTTCTTTTAAATTGGCTAAATCAGCACCTAAGGTTTTTAATTTACTTTCATCTTTCTCTCGCTTGATGGCTTCAATTTCAATTTCGAGTTGCATCACCTTACGATCCAAAACATCTAGTTCTTCCGGTTTGCTGTTGATTTCCATGCGCAGTTTTGAAGCGGCTTCGTCCATCAAATCAATAGCTTTATCCGGAAGAAAACGATTGGTAATATAGCGTTGTGAAAGTTCTACAGCCGCAATAATTGCCTCGTCTTTAATACGCACTTTGTGGTGGGTTTCATATTTTTCTTTTATACCTCGCAAAATGGAAATGGCACTTTCTGTATCTGGTTCATTTACTTGCACCTTCTGAAATCGACGTTCTAATGCTTTGTCTTTTTCGAAATATTTTTGGTATTCATCTAAAGTAGTTGCGCCAATAGCGCGCAATTCG
>MNYN01000078.1 GCA_001873105.1 Flavobacteriaceae bacterium CG2_30_34_30
GCCATAGGAGGTGCTGATGCCGATTATGCAGCCTATCAAAAAGCCATAAGTTACGGTTTTGTGGATCGCACAAATACAAAACTTGAAGAGCTTACGGCATTTGACAGAAGTTTTCCAAATTCCGGATATCGTGATGATGCGCTTTATGAATTGGGCAATACCCATTTGGCTTTAAATAACAATGCAGATGCAATAAAAACGTATGACAAACTCATCAACACACAACCCAAAAGTAGTTATGTGTCCAAAGCGTTACTTAAGAAAGGTTTAATATTAACCAATACAAACAAACCAAGTGAAGCACTTAGCATCTTTAAAAGAGTAGCAAACGATTTTCCGGCATCGCAAGAGGCTTTGCAAGCAGTTTCTTCGGCAAAATTTATTTATATAGACCAAGGAAAAGTGGACGACTATGCTGCTTGGGTTAAAACGCTCGATTTTGTAGAAGTTGCCGATGCCGAATTAGACCAAGCTTCTTATGATGCTGCAGAAAGCAAATATCTGCAAAACGATACCCGTCAAGCAATGTCACTTTTTGAAAAATATATTAAAGATTTTCCAAATGGCTTAAATAGCGTTCCCTCTCATTTTTATTTAGCGCAATCATATTTTTCAGACAATCAAAAAAGTAAGGCAATACCCAACTATGAGTTTGTGCTTACAGTGCAACGCAATGAATATACAGAACAAGCATTAGCAAGACTTTCGCAAATTTATTTAGAAAATAAAAACTACCAAAAAGCCATCCCTGTTTTAGAACGGTTAGAAGTAGAAGCCGATTTTCCACAAAATATAGTTTTCGCACAATCTAATTTGATGAAGTCGTATTACGAAATGAAAGACTACACCAAAACGGTTACCAATGCAGAAAAAGTTCTTGCCAACGCAAAAATGGACAATCAGGTAAAAAGTGATGCACAAGTTTTTATTGCGCGTTCGGCGATGCAAACCAATCAAGAAGCAAAAGCAAAAGCAGCCTATGCAGAAGTACAAAAAATTGCCACCGGCGAACTTGCTGCAGAAGCGCTTTACTATGATGCCTACTTCAAAAACAAAGAAGGAAAGTTTACGGAATCGAATACCGCCGTACAAAAACTGGCAAAAGATTATTCCGGTTACAAAAACTATGGAGCAAAAGGACTCATTGTTATGGCAAAAAACTTCTATGCCCTAAAAGATTCTTTCCAAGCCACGTATATTTTAGAAAGCGTAATAACTAACTTTTCTGATTTGCCGGAAATCGTTACAGAAGCAAAACAAGAATTAGAAAGGATAAAAGCACAAGAAGCAAAAACAAACGCCTCTATAGATACCCATGACTAGATGGAAACAAAACATAAGTCTTTTGGTGATGGTTTTTTTGTTTTTTTCGTGTGAAAAATCAGAAAACACATTGACCGGCGATTTGTATTTTGTTTTGCTGGACGCATCAAATTATAATGTGATAGATACCGACAGAAGGCGCGTTTTTAAAGAAACAGCGGAACATCTGGCGGAGCTTGACAGTTTAAACCCTAAACAAATAGAACTGCTTAAGAATTATGAGTTTTTAATGCGAAACAAACTTTTAAACAAACCAAAAATATTTGTTAGAACACCTTCCGGAACAGTGGAAGAAGTATATATTACCCTTAATGATTTTAAAGAAATATCGAAATATTCTTTCTTGGAATTACGAGAGAATAACCAACGCATCCATATAGAAATGGAAATGGAATTTACAAAAGATAGCTTGTTGGTGGCTTACCAAATCAACCACATCCAAAAATTGGATGGAAAAACATTTTACAAACAAAACTAACTTTAATTAGATCTATGATTTCCCAAACCCTGAAAATCAAAACTACGGTACTTTTTATTTTTATTACAGCAATACTTTTTGCGCAAGACCCATTAGGCACTGAAGTAATCAATGTAGTTCGACCCTATTCACCCACTGTTTCCGATGCTTTTAAAGTAAAAGAAACCCCGTCATTAACCGATTCTTTATCCACACAAAAAAAAGAGGTTAATTACAATATATTTTCAGTGCCGGTAGCCTCTACCTTTACTCCGGCAAAAGGTAAAGCAACTACGATAGAGCGCAAAAAACAAGAAAAATTATTCAGTAATTACGCCACTTTAGGGCTCGGAAATTATAGCTCTATTCTTGCAGAATTATATAGCAATTTTCAGATAAACAGAACTGATAATGTTGGATTTTTCTTAAAACACAATTCTTCTCAAGGAGGGATAGACAATATTGTTTTAGACGATAAATTTTATAATACCTTATTGGATGTAAACTATGCAAGTTTGCAACGCGATATGTCTTATACGTTAGACTTTGGTGTACAACATCAATTATTTAACTGGTATGGGGTGGATACTAATTTGTTTTTTACTGAGGAACAAATGAATGCCATAAACCCACAACATTCCTATTTTGGAGTGTCTGCCGGTGGAAATATAAAGTTTGACGAGGCTATTTTTTCAGAAGGGGATGTGCGTTTGCGCTATTTTAGCGACTCCTTTTCCTCTTCCGAAATTCATGCTGTGGTACAACCAAAATTTGAATTTGATTTAGGAGGGCAAAATGTAGGACTAAACTTAGGCTTAAACTACTTAAACGGAAGTTTTGATCAAAGATATGCAAACCCAAATACAGGGATTTCTTACGGATTCTTAAATACGAGTATAAACCCCTACATCCTTTTACAGGAAGATGCCTTTTCGGTAAATTTAGGAGCTGTACTATTTTATAGTATGGATACTGAAAATAGTGACGGCAAACTATTTATTTACCCTAAAGTACATGCTTCTTATCGTTTGGTTGATGAATTTGTAACCGTTTATGCAGGCGCTGAAGGCGATTTAGTACAAAACAGTTATTATACTTTTACTCAAGAAAACCCTTTTGTATCTCCAACGTTATTTATTACGCCAACGGACCAGACCTATGAAGGCTTTGGTGGAATAAAAGGAAAAGTAACCAACACCATCGCCTATAATTTAAGAGCGTCCTATAAACGCGAAAACGACAAACCTTTCTTTCAACTGAATCCTTTTATTGGAACAAATCCTAATTTAGAAGGCTATGAAAACGGAAACTCTTTTCAAGTAGTCTATGACGATTTGAATACCCTAGAAGTTTTTGGCGAATTACAAGTGGCTGTAAACACAAATTTTACATTAGGAATGAACGCTAATTTTTTTAGCTACACCAATGAAGTAGAGCAAGAAGCCTGGAATTTGCCAACAATAAAAGCTTCCTTATTTGCAAATGCTAACATCACCGAAAAACTATATGGAGGCGTTAATTTGTTTTATGTAGGCGAAAGAAAAGATCAATTTAACAACACCACCGTTTTTAATTTTCAACCCCAAACAATTACCTTAGATAGTTATTTAGATGCAAACATTCATTTGGGATACCGCATAAATGAACAGCTTTCAATATTTGCAAAAGGAAGTAATTTGTTAGGCGATACGTATGAAAAATGGGCAAATTTTCCCGTATTAGGCATACAAGTTTTAGCCGGCGCCACCTATAAATTTGATTGGTAATATGGTAATCTTATTAAGATAAATGAAGTATAATAGTATATTTAACCTCTAAAAAATCTATTTTTGCAGGCTATTAAATGTTTATACTATGAATAAATTCACACTTCTTTTCGCATTTGCTTTTATTTTTTTCTCCTGTGATACAAAACAACAAGCAGATATTTTAGTGATTAATGCAAACATCTACACCGTAAATGATTCTTTTGAAATGGCAGAGTCTTTTGCAATTACTGATGGAAAAATTGTTGAGGTGGGCACAACACAAGACATTCAAAAAAAATACAAAGCAGCAGAAACGTATGATTTTAGTGGAAAAACTATCGTACCAGGTTTCATTGATGCGCACGCCCATTTTTATGGATTAGGGTTAAACCAAAATGTTATTGACTTGGTAGGTGCTGCAAGTTTTGACGAGGTGGTGTCCCGAATCGTAGCGTTTCAAAAGGAAAAACAACTAGATTTTTTAGAAGGGCACGGCTGGAATCAAAATTTATGGGAAGTGAAAGAGTTTCCTAACAAAGAGAAACTGGATTCTCTTTTTCCGGAAACACCTATAGTTTTAACTAGAATTGACGGTCACGCATACCTTGTTAACCAAAAAGCACTCGACCTTGCAGCAATTACTACAGAAACTAAAGTTGAAGGTGGAATTATAGAAGTAAAAGACGGTAAATTAACAGGCATATTAATTGATGGCGCTATGGATTTAATAGCAGTAATTAGTCCGACAATTAGCAAGGAAGTTGCAACTAAAGCATTAAAAGATGCACAGGAAATATGTTTTTCTTTTGGGTTGACTACGGTAAATGATGCCGGACTCGACAGGAGGATTATAGAGCTCATCGATACGTTGCAACAAGCAAGTGAATTAGACATACGTCTTTATGCTATGGTTTCTAACAGTCCTGAAAATCTAGAGTATTATCTATCCAAAGGAATTATTAAAACGGATAAACTTCATGTGCGTTCCATAAAAGTGTATGCCGATGGGGCATTAGGCTCTCGTGGTGCTGCCTTAAAAGAACCGTATTCCGATCATCCCGGACATTACGGCCTCTTTATAACTCCGGTTAGTGAGATTCACGATTTAGCAAAACGTATTGCCAAATCAGCCTATCAAATGAATACGCATGCTATTGGCGACTCAGCAAATAGCGTAGTATTAAATGCATATACTGATGTTTTAGGAAATACAAACGATAGACGTTGGAAAGTAGAACATGCACAAGTGGTTTCAGAAGAAGATTTTCATTATTTTAAAAACGGAATCATCCCTTCGGTGCAACCTACGCACGCAACCAGTGATATGTATTGGGCAGAAGATAGAGTAGGAAAAGAAAGAATAAAAGGGGCGTATGCGTATAAAAAATTATTGGATATAGCTGGAATAGTTGCCTTAGGAACTGATTTTCCGGTGGAACATGTAAGTCCGTTTTACACTTTTTATGCCGCTACTGCAAGAAAAGATTTAAAACACTTTCCCGAAGGCGGTTTTCAAAAACAAGATGCACTTTCGCGTGAAGAAACACTGAAAGGAATGACTATTTGGGCTGCCTATTCTAATTTTGAAGAAAAAGAAAAAGGGAGTATAGAAGCCGGAAAATTTGCCGATTTTATTATTCTAAATAAAGATATTATGACAGTTGCCGAAGACGAAATACCCAATTTAAAAGTAGAAGCTACGTTTGTGGGCGGTAAATTGGTGTTCAAAAACTAGTACTTTAATTAGCATCTCTTTTAAATACTAGAATTTTTTAAATTTTAAGTAAATTACTTACCTCCTTTTGCTGCTAAATCGGCTAGACAAAGTGGGTCAAATTGACGAATGCTGGATTTTCCTTGAAACATTTTAGCAAGCGCAGACCGGTTTGCGGTGGTTTCAAAATACATCAAACATTCTTCCACAAAACAATGTTTGCTGTGCTGACTGTCTTCATGAATTTGGTGAATATCGTCTAATTGCAGGTTTACTAAACTGAATAAGTGACCAAACTCGTGCTGTAGGGTAGTGTTTTCCACAAGTGAAATATTTAATCCATTTGAAATGGCAACATCTAGTATGGTTTTTTTGTAAATTACTATAGAGGTGTTTCTATAAGCAGTGCCTAAAGTAACTTTTGTTGGTGTGTCGTTACTGGAATTTCCGTTGGAAAAGAATATATATACAGCAAGATTTTCGCCGTCATTATAGATGGTGCGTTTGTCATCTTCAATGGCTCTTATTTCTTCTATAGTAAAAGGTGCGCCGGTGGGTGTTGGAATGACATTTTCAACCACCGTAATTCCTTGTGATTTATGTATTCGTTGTTCTAAAAAAACGATCAAATTATTTATAGTTTCCGGCTCTGGACGAAATCCTTCGGGATATACAATCTCTAAATTTAGTTTTTTAAATAAAGTATTTTGTAATAGACCTTCGGCTGAGGTACCTAATGCTTGTTTGTTAGCTAAGGTTAAATCTGCTTGGGGCTCTTTATCGTCTTTTTTGCAACTAAAAACCAGCAGTACAAGTAAAAACAGCAAAAGTAGTTTGGAAAAATTAATATTCATTTTGCAAAATTTTATCAAAAATACATATTTCATTTAGTACAACTTATTTTATGGAAGTTTATTTTACTTTGATTTTTGCCAGATAGTCAAAATGCTCTCCTTCTTGTACAAATTTGCACTGTAAGTCATTTTCTTTACACAAACGATCTAAGGTAGAAAAATCTGCATATAACCATTCAAATTCTTCAGAGGTTTCTCCTTTATAGCGCATATTAAAAGTGAGTTCGCCATAATATTCCTTTTCAGAAGACACCCAAACTCCACCATCGTCATCGGTATCAAACATATATAGTAAATCGCTTGAATCGATAAGAATTTGGCCATCTTTATGCAATAATGATTTTAAATGGTGTAAATATTTTGGAACTTCCTTTAGGTTTTTAAAAATCCCAGTACCATTCATAAGCAATAAAATGGTGTCGAACTTTTCATTTTTTAAATCTAATAAGGAACAGTTTCTTACATCTTTAATGCCACGAAGTTTACAGACTTCCACAGCACCTGCAGAGGTGTCAATTGCAGTGACATCAAATCCTTTTTCCTGAAGATATAAAGAGTGAATGCCGGCACCGCATCCTACGTCAAGTACTTTTCCTTTGGCAAGTTGTAATGCTTTTTGTTCAAGTTGTGGCATGTCTTTATATTCCCTAAATAAATAGGGTAATGGCAATACATCTTCTTCTGAAATGTTAGTTTCGGTAAAAATATCTTCGGTATAGTTACCCTGAAAATAATCTAGCAATGCTTTTCCTAAAATATCTTTTTGCATTAGTATCTTTGCCTTATGGAAGAAGAGTTAAAAAGCCTCCCTAAGCGAGCCAAAGATACACATAACGAGAATAAAAAATTCTTTATTAATTTAAAGAAAAAAACCCCAAAAAATCTCGATGTGGTGATGCAACAGTTGCATGATGCTGAATTTCAAAAAACCGATTGTTTAAAGTGCGCCAATTGCTGTAAAACAACAGGACCTCTTTTTACCAATAAAGATATTGAGCGTATTGCAAAACATTTTCAGTTAAAGCCGCAGCAGTTTATTGACAAGTATTTGCAAATAGACGAAGAAAACGATTATGTACTTAAAAGTGTTCCTTGTGCTTTTTTGGGAACAGATAATTATTGCTCTATTTATGAAGTGCGGCCTAAGGCTTGCGCTGAATTTCCACATACCGATAGAAGAAAATTTCAACAAATTTCGCATCTTACGTTACAAAATGTTGCAATTTGTCCGGCTGCTTTTAACATTGTAGAAAAGATGAAGGAGTTGTATGGGAATGGATTTTTATTGTAATTTTTTTACCTATTTTTTAAGCAAATAATTCTTTAACTTTTTTAAAATCGGGATGTTTAATGCTATTATTTTTTAGTTTTTCAATGTCTATTAAAAGGATATGTTTGTAGGATTTATTTGCTTCATTTTTTTTGTCCTTCAAACTTAAATATATTTTTTTAGCATCATCCCATCGATTTTGGAGTAAAAAACTGTGTCCTAAATTGCATAGTAGAGAAGGAAATTCTTTTACATTATCTTTCGTTTTTATTATCGTTAATTCAGCTTCTTTTGGTTGATTTAGTTGTAAGTGCATCCAGGACAAATTAGTATAGGCATCTGCCAAATTGTTTTTTAGTTTACTATTTTCAGAAAATTTACGCCATTGTTCTTCTAAAAGAACTACTATTTTTTTTTGAAAAATTATTTTTTCCTCTGGATGAATAGTAGAATGAATCTCATCGGTTAAATCGCGTGTTTTTTTGTAGGCATTTTCTAGTTGAAGCTCTTCCATAGTAATGGTATTAAAATAATTTAAATAGTAAGTGCAATCACTTAGCATACTTTTTATCACCGGCCTGTTTTCTTTAGCCCTTTGCAGTCTTATTGTCACATCTTGAAGCAGCTCTATGCTAATTTTTTTATATTTTAAATCTGTTTTTTTTTCTAATTCTGATTGGTATAATTCTACTAAATTTAAGGAAGTAGCACAAACGTCAGCGTCAAAAGCGTTTGGTTCTTTATCTGCCAATTTCTTTCTAATTTCAAGGGCTTGTTTAAAATAGGATTCAGCAGAGGAAATATCTTTCTGTTCAAAATAAAACAAACCTAAGTTATGAAGAGAAGTAGCTAAATAGTGAGTGTATTCCTCAGGAAACTGATCTGCTAAATGGTTATAAATAGCAACGGTTTCAAGGCAGTAAGCAATGGCTTTTTGATTATTTTTCATTTCTGCATACAAAATGCTTAAACTGTTGCAAGTGGCTGCCACAAAAGGAGTGAAAAATGCTTTGTCATAGTTTGTTAAATTTTGGTATTCCTCTAATGCTTGTTCAAAATGACTTAAAGCTTTTTGGGTTTCCCCCATGGATTTGAATGTAACACCGAGATTATTTAAAACGGCAGCTATATATGGAAGAAATTTTGTTTCTTTTGAATCCGTTAAATTTTTAAAAATGCCTAATGATTTTGTATAATTTGTTTGTGCATCATACAAATTGAATTCGTCGGTATAGAGATTGCCTAGATGATAATGTGCAATAGCTTTTAATTCATTAAAATTGGAGTTGGGAAGTGTATTATATATCTGTATAGCCTGTTTAAAATGTGTTTTGGCTTGATAGAAATCTTCTTGTTGTTGAAAAGCTTCACCTATAGCAAAATGGGTATTAGCAAGATGTGGCGATAAAATTTCATTATCTGATTTTTCTAAAGTGTTGTAAATTTGAATGGCTTGAAGATAGTTTTCTATAGCATTTGTTATATCTAAGGCCATAAATGCAGA
Source organism: Flavobacteriaceae bacterium CG2_30_34_30 (assembly GCA_001873105.1). GTDB lineage: Bacteria > Bacteroidota > Bacteroidia > Flavobacteriales > Flavobacteriaceae > Planktosalinus. The sequence continues at coordinate 8,871 of MNYN01000078.1, forward strand.
GGCAAGATTGTTGTAAACTGCTGCTTTGTCTAGCAAATTTGCATCTAATTGTTTGTCGTAAAGCATAATCGAAAGTTGAAAAGCATCAATTGCTTTTTTAAAGTTTTTCGTTTTATGGAACAATTTGCCTAAGGTATTGCTGATGTATATTTGCTGTTCTGGAGCAGACACCAGTTTTAACGCTTCTTCATAGTTTTCAATAGATTTTTCAAGGTTATTTTCTTGAAAAAACAAATTGGCAATGTTTAAATAATCTTCTAAGGAAAGCCCCATTTTTATAGTTTAAGGTATGTTAGGTATATTGTAATTATCAGCATTCTCTTTGCAAATAGAAACATATTCAATTCTTGAAAGTTCATCATAATCAAAACCGGGCACTATCATAGATTCTTTTTGCATATCTATTAAAATGAATTTTTTTTCTTTGAGTTTTTTAATTAAGTAGAGTAGTGCTATTTCTTTTACTTCTTGCTTTTTTGAAAACGTGTATTCACCAAAAAAGATTTTTCCTATAACAACACCGAACAACCCTCCAACTAATTTGTTTTTTTCCCAAACTTCCACACCAAGGGCGAACCCTTTTTGGTACAAGTCCATAAAAGTTCTATAAGCTCTTTCAGACAACCAGTTATTGTCCATTTTATCTTTATTATTATAAAATTTCTGGCAGGTGCGAAGCAAGCGTTCAAAATCAATTGTTAAGACAATTGAAAACTTTTTTTCTAAAAATTGATATCTCTCAAAAGATATTTTAAAAGATGCTACTTGCAAGACGGTTCTTGGATCTGGGGACCACCATTTTATATGTTTTAAAGGGTAATGCCAATAATAAATACCACTGTTATAAGCTAGCAATAACCTTTCTGCTTTTAAATCGCCACCAACAGCAACAAGACCATCTAAATCTGCAAAATAGGCAGGTGGAAACGTAATTTTGTCTTTTGAAAGTTCAAAGTAAGGCACTTTTTAATTAGGTTTAATTAGATTTCTGGTGTTTCTAAATCGTAAAGTTCCCCTAGTTGTTGAAGGATATTAAAAGTTTTTTTTGCTTCTTCTTCATTCACGATACTAATTGCTGCACCTACGTGAACCATTACATAATCGTTAACTTTTGCATCAGGAACTAAAGTTAAATTTACTTCTTTAATAACCCCGTCAAAGGAAACTCTTCCTATTCGAAATGTTTCATCTAATTGATGGGTTATAGCTATTAATTTACCAGGAATGGATAAACACATTTTTTTAGTTTTTGGGTTGATTTCTATTTTTTTTAAGCCAAGTATACCAAACTTCCATGCCCTCACCCGTAGAGGCAGAAATTTCAATAAATTCTAATTTTGGATTTACTTTTAGGGCATATTGTTTTAGTATATCCAAATTCACATTTATATAAGGTAACAAATCAATTTTGTTAATAATGCACAAATCGGAAGTGTGAAACATATCGGGATATTTGATAGGCTTGTCTTCACCTTCTGTTGTACTGATGATGACTACACGTTTTGACTCACCCAAATCAAACATGGACGGGCATACTAAATTTCCTACATTTTCTATCATTAAAACTGCTTGGTCTGCAATATCTAGTTTTTTTATGGCTTCATAAATAGTGTCACTTTCTAAATGGCAACCTTTTCCCGTATTTATTTGAATAACAGGAATGTCGATAGCGGCAATTCTATTGGCGTCATTTAGGGTTTGTTGATCACCTTCAATAACAAAAAACGGTATGGTATCTTTTAAATCTTTTAGGGTTCGTTCTAAAATAGAGGTTTTTCCTGAACCAGGAGAGCTTACTAAATTTAGGGCAAATATATTTTTAGCTTCAAAAAAACCTCTGTTTCTAGCAGCCATAAGGTCATTATGGTGCAAAATATCTTTCTCTACATCAATTATTTTTCGTTGATGCTGATGTTCTTGAACGTGTTCATGCTCATGGGTATGCGCGTGTTCTTGAAAGTGTCCATCATGGGAATGTTCAAAAACATGCCCTTTTGCATCTACATGAGAATGTGTATGCTCATGAGTTTTTATATCTTTTGGATTTTGAATGCGCACACCATTCTCTCCACTTCCACAGCCACAAGTTCCACACATATTATTTTATTTATAATTAAGTTAAACAACTTCAAGCGCTTTTACACGCAGTTCCTTTCCTTGAAGAATTCCTTTAAAATTACTTTTGCATTTTGGGCATGAATCATACATGTGGTTTATTGTAAAAATGGTACCACAATCCACGCATTTAGCAATTCCTTCAAGGATGTTAATTTTTTTAATAGCATTTTCTAAAACACTATCTTTTACAGCGGCAGGCCAAACAAAATCTAACGATTCAAAATCAATACCTGCCAGCGCACCAATTTCAAGTTCAATCAATTCCACATTTTTTGCTTGTGCTTTGGCAGTTTCCTCTTCAGCTATTTTTACAATTCCCAAAGCCACAGACAATTCATGCATAATTTACTTTTTGAGTTATTTTACATTAAGTAATTAGCTCATAAAAGTACAAGGTAAGTATTTTTTGATTTATGATAAATGTCATTTATTAAAAAATAATTACTTCATAAGTTTATATCTTAAAATTTGGTTTTAATTATCTATAAGTTATTCAAAATAAACCAATAAAAATTTCTTCTAGTTATGGCAACAAAAGCAGATGTTAAAGAAACGTATTATGAAAGTATAATAAACCATGGGTATAGTCGGCGTGATTTTATGAAATTTGCCACCTATATTACAGCATATATGGGGTTAGAAACAACTATGATTGGTCAAGTAGCCAAGGCTCTAGAAACTACATATAGGGTTCCGGTTATATGGGAACATTTTCAAGAGTGTACGTGCTGTAGTGAATCTTTTATCCGCTCTGACCACCCCATTGTGTCTGAAATTTTGTTAGATAAAATTTCTTTAGATTATTCCTTAACATTAATGGCCGCATCTGGTCATCAAGCAGAAGCAGCCAAACATGCTACCATGGAGAAATATCCTGGAGAATATATTCTCTGTGTTGAGGGTTCAGTGCCTTTGGGTGATGATGGTAATTATTGTTGTATTGCGGGAAGGTCAGCAAAAGATATTTTGTTAGAATCTGCTGCTGGAGCAAAAGCAATAATAGCTTGGGGAAGTTGTGCTTCAAATGGCTGTGTGCAAGCTGCGTACCCAAATCCAACAGATGCAACCCCTATCCATAAAATTATCAAAAACAAACCTATTATTCGTGTTCCTGGATGTCCTCCTATTGGCGAAGTTATGGCTGGTGTTATTGTACATCTAATTACTTTTGGCAAATTACCCCAATTAGATGGGCTAGGAAGGCCTAAAGCATTTTATTCTAAACGGGTACATGATAGTTGTTATAGAAGACCTTATTATGATGCTGGTTTATTTGCCGAAACTTTTGATGATCAAAACGCAAAAGATGGCTATTGCTTATACAAAGTTGGTTGCAAAGGTCCTATGACTTACAATTCTTGTGGAACGATTAAATGGAACAATGGAGTGAGCTATCCAATACAATCGGGTCATGGTTGCATAGGATGCAGTGAAGAAAATTTCTGGGATAACGGTCCATTTTATGAAAGAATGACTGGATTAGCTGGTTTTGGTATTGAAAGTTCTGCAGACACAATTGGAAAAGTTGCTGCAGGAGTTGTTTTAGGGGGTCTTGCAGTACATGCTGTTGCTGCCAACGTATCCAAACGAAAAGAACTTGAGGGCCGAGCTTCAAGAGGTATTGAAAATGAAAAAAAAATAGATTCTTAAAATAAAATAATATGTCAAACAGAATAGTTGTTGACCCGATTACCAGAATTGAAGGTCATTTACGAATTGAAGTAGAAGTTAAAGATGGTGTTATCACTGACGCTTTTAGTTCTAGTCCTATGGTTCGCGGGCTTGAAAATATAGTAAAAGGCAGAGACCCTAGAGATGTTTGGGCTTTTGTACAACGTGCTTGTGGTGTTTGTACCACAGTTCACGCATTGGCATCTGTAAGATCTGTAGAAGATGCTTTAGGAATTCAAGTACCGCCCAATGCTGAAATGGTCAGAAATATTATGGAAGGAGCTTTGTACATGCACGATCACACCGTGCATTTTTACCATCTTCATGCTTTGGATTGGGTAGATGTTGTAAATGCTTTAAAAGCAGATCCAATTAAAACCTCTGAATTAGCACAAAGTATTTCTAATTGGCCAAAAAGTTCTTCAGGCTATTTTTCAGATGTAAAAAAACGTATTACCAAATTTGTTGAAAGTGGACAACTAGGTATTTTTGCTAATGGGTATTGGGGACATCCTCAAATGAAATTGCCTCCTGAAGTAAACTTGATGGCAGTAGCTCATTATTTAGAAGCTTTAGAATGGCAAAAAGAAATTGTGAAAGTACATACTATTTTTGGAGGTAAAAATCCACACCCAAATTACTTAGTTGGGGGAATGGCATGTGCAATAAATATTGAAAGTCCCGGTGGTCTTAACGCCGAACGCTTGGCTTATGTAGGGAAACTACTTCAAGAAGGAAAAGAATTTGTAGAGCAAGTTTATATACCCGATTTATTAGCAATTGCTTCGTTTTATAAAGACTGGGGAGGCATAGGTAAAGCTTTTGGAAATTATATGGCTTATGGGGATTTCCCAACAAATGGATACAATGATATTTCTAGTTTTAAATTTCCACAAGGAGTTATATTAGATAGAGATTTGTCGAAAGTTTATGATGTAAACCACCGAAATGGAGATATTGAAGAGTTTATAAACAACTCTTGGTATGATGAATATGCTGAAGGCAAAGATGTAGGAAAACACCCCTGGGATGGTGAAACTAAAATAAATTATTCCGGACCTAAACCACCTTATGATCAATTAGATGTAAATCAAAAATATAGCTTTATTAAAACACCTCGTTGGAAAGGTAAACCAATGGAAGTAGGACCTCTTGCCAGATTACTGGTAGGGTATGGAAGAGAAAATAAAGAAATTCAAGAAGCTGTAAATGGTGCGTTAGCGCATTTAAATGTTCCGGTGGATGCATTATTTTCTACTTTGGGAAGAACCGCAGCCCGAGGAATTGAAACTCAATTGGTAGCAAACTGGACTATGGAGTTTTATAACACATTACTTCAAAACATTAAAAATGGAGATAGTAAAATGGCTAACATGGACAAATGGGAACCAAATAAATGGGAAAAAGAATCAAAAGGAGTAGGATTTTCTGAAGCTCCAAGAGGGGCATTAGGTCACTGGATTAGAATTAAAGATGCCAAAACAGAAAACTATCAGTTAGTTGTTCCTAGTACTTGGAATGCCTCTCCTAGAGACCCAAAGGGCCAACTATCTGCCTATGAATCTGCACTTATTGGTACGCCAGTGGCAGATCCAGAATTACCATTAGAAATTATAAGAACTATCCATTCCTTTGACCCCTGCATTGCATGTGCTGTTCACCTTTACGACGAACATGGAAAACAAATTTCTCAAGTGCAGAATATTTCAAGTTGTGATGTTTAATTTATTAATTACTTAATCATGATAACAAAAAACTTTCAACGAGTCTATATTTGGGAATTACCCGTGAGAATTTTTCATTGGGTGAATGTTTTAGCTATTCTAGTATTAATAACTACAGGATTGTTTATTTCTAATCCTCTAGCAATTTTATCCAGTGCAGAAGCAAGTGAAATATATTGGTTTGGAACAGTTAGATTTATACATTTTACAGCGGCTTATATATTCTTTTTTAATATGATATTCAGAATTTATTGGTCTTTTGTGGGAAACAAATATGCAAGTTGGCGAGCTATGCTACCTTTACATAAAAATTGGTTTGAAAATTTTTTTCACGTATTAAAAGTAGATATCCTTTTACAAAATGAAAAAAATCCGGAGTTTTCTGATATTAGTGTTGGACATAACAACATTGCGGGTATTTCCTATGTAGTTCTTTTTTTACTTGCATTGCTTCAGGTATTTACCGGTTTTGGTTTGTATTCGTCAACCTCTCAATGGTGGTTGCCTCAATTATTTGCTTGGGTTGTACCATTTTTAGGTGGCGATTTTATGGCTAGAACCCTGCACCACATAGCCACTTGGGGGTTTATATTATTTATATTCATTCACGTTTATTTAGTTTTTTATCATGATTGGTTGGAGGGCAGAGGTGAGGTTTCTTCTATGTTTGGAGGTTATAAATTTGTTAATAAAAAACGAATTAATTCCAAAAAAAAATCTAAAAAAATTGTGGAAACCGAAAAAATTTAAAAAAAGATTTTTTGTCTTTTAAAAAATAAACAAAAATAGGAAAGTGAATAATTTTGATAAGATGCCTGTTGCCATTAGTAGTGATGCCTTTTTTTTTGAAAAAGATAAGTCTGAAAGTACACTTCTACTAGGCGTAGGAAATTACTTAATGGGAGATGAAGGGATAGGCGTTCATCTTATTCAAGAAATGGCACAATTAAAGCTTCCAAAAAATGTTGATATTTTAGATGGCGGGACTGGCGGGTTTTTACTCCTTAATTGTTTTGAAGCTTATAAAAACATCATTTTTGTAGACGCAACAATGGATGGCAATCCAGAAGGGACTATTATTTTAATTCGCCCAAAATTCGCTTCCGATTTTCCTTCAGCACTTAGTGTTCACGATGTTGGTTTAAAAGATATGATAGAGGCTGTCTATCTTATGGATATGAAACCTAATCTTTGGTTATTTACTGTTTCTATTAAGGAAATTATTCCCATGACGGTTGGCTTATCTCCTAAAGTAAAACAAGCCATACCGCAATTAATTTCTCAAATATTAGCTCTTACCGAACAATTAAATAAAGAATTACAGTAAATTTTAAACAAAACTTTGGTGTTCTGATTTTTTTAAAAAACACCAGTTTTATAGCCATGCAAAAGACATATAAAATAGGTATTTCTGGACAGGTTCAGGGCGTTGGTTTTCGCCCTTTTGTTTATGCATTAGCGCTTCAATTTAATTTGAAAGGCACCGTTTCAAATACGGAAGAAGGAGTAAGTATTTTTGTTTCTGGATTATATACTAAAATTCAGCCATTTTATACAAGTCTTATTGAAAATCCGCCTGTAGTATCAAAAATAAGCAAGAGTTTTTTAAAAGAAATTCCTTACATCAGTTTTGATGATTTTAAAATTATAGTATCACCAAAAGTAAAAAAGCTCAACCTACAACTAACCCCCGATTTTGCTATTTGTGAAGATTGCCGTAAAGAACTATCAAATAGCTCAAACAGGCGATATCAATATCCTTTCATAACATGTGTGCATTGTGGCCCTAGATGGGCTATTACCAAAAACTTTCCGTTTGAACGGAATAACACTAGTATAGAAAAGTTTCGTATGTGTAATGATTGTCAAATGGAATATTCAAATCCAGAAAACCGAAGATTTCATTCACAAACCAATAGTTGTTCCAATTGTGGATTTCACCTAACCCTAACAGATGCCGCCGGATTAGAAATAGATATAAGAAAAATTAATGTTTTTGAAAAAGTTGCCCAGTTAATAAAGCAAGGAAATATAATTGCTATTAAAAATACTAGTGGTTATTTGTTGTGTTGTGATGCAGCTAATGTTGAAACTATTCATAAATTGCGAAACAAAAAAAACCGACCAAACAAGCCCCTAGCCATTTTGTATCCTTCGCTTTCTCTTTTAAAAAAACATATAAAAATTACAATAAAACAGCAAAAGGCACTCACTTCTTCAGAGAGTCCTATAGTTATCCTGCCATTAAATAATTTTAAAGGCCGTTTAGCCTTAACCGAATTGGCACCTAAACTCAATCATCTTGGTGTGATGTTACCCTATTCCGGAATTTTACAATTATTAGCTAACAAATTGAACATACCTATTGTCGCAACAAGTGGTAACTTACATGGCTCACCTGTACTGAGTATGCAAAAGAAGGCAGTTTCTGTTTTAAACAAAATGGCCGATTATTTTTTGCATCATAATCTAGAAATTTGTAACGCTCAGGATGATTCTGTACTTAAAATTAGCAACAAATTTCAGCAAGAGGTCTTGTTTAGACGATCACGTGGGTATGCACCAAATTATTTTGGAGAAATACCCAAATCGAAAGAGAGAATTATGGCTATGGGAGGGCATTTAAAAAGTACTATCTGTTTTCTGCCAAATGATTTTTTATATATTAGTCAATACCTTGGTGATTTAGATAATTTTGATGTTTACAAAAGATTTTCCGAAACTTCAGATAAGTTTCTTACCCTATTTCAACAAAAACCAGAGGTTGTTTTAACTGATTTACATCCTGGATACCAAAGCACACAATACGGCATTGAGTTTGCTATAAAACACCAAGCATATCATTTTAAAATTCAACATCACAAAGCACATTTTACATCCGTTTTAGGAGAACACAATCTTTTTAATGAACAAGTTCTAGGGGTTATTTGGGATGGAACTGGTTATGGAGATGATGGTCAAATTTGGGGAGGAGAATTTTTTAACTATCAGTCATATAAAATGGATCGTATTGCCCATTTTGATTATTTTAATTGGTTAGCGGGAGATAAAATGTCACAATTGCCAAAACTTTCTTTATTTGCTCTAGCAGATAAAAGCATGAAAAAAGAAGTTGTTGCTAAATTCTCCAGCCAAGAGTTATCTATTTATGCTACTTTAATAAAAAAAAACACTTTAAAAACATCCTCTGTTGGAAGGCTTTTTGATGCGGTTGCATCCTTATTAGGTGTTTGTGAATCAAATTCCTATGAAGGCGAAGCTGCTATTTTGCTTGAAACCTTTGTAAAAGAGTATGATATAAAGCGGTGTAAATCGTATTGTTTTATTTCAGAAAATAACACTATTCCTACTAAAACACTCCTTAAAAATTTATATATGGATTGGATTAACGGCAATTCAAAAGAAAATGTTGTAGTAAATTTTATGTACACCTTAGCCTCGATTGTTTTTCAAATGGCAGATCGCTTTCACTATAAAAATATTGCTTTTAGTGGAGGTGTTTTTCAAAATACCACATTAGTCGATATGCTAATTGAAATGGCTGGTAATCAATACAAGTTATTTTTTAATAGTAACTTAGCTCCTAATGATGAAAACATTTCATTTGGTCAAATGATGTATTATTTGCATCACATAGATACAATTTCTAAATTTAAACCTAATGAGGTTAAAGTAGATGTGACACTTCATAAATGACAGAATTAAAAAAGGTATCCTATTTTAATAGATCCTAGTTCCATAAATTAATAGAATATGAAATACTTATCGGAATATCGAAATTTAGAAGACACAAAAAAATATCTGAAGCTTATAGAAAAAAAAGTTACAAAACCATGGAATATCATGGAGATTTGTGGAGGCCAAACCCATGGTTTGGTGAAAAATGGAATTTTAGAATTATTGCCAGATAAAGTTAGAATGATACACGGTCCCGGATGTCCGGTTTGTGTAACACCTTTAAATCTTATTGATAAAGCCATTGAGCTTATAGAAAACAATGTTATTGTCTGCTCATTTGGCGATATGATTCGTGTTCCAGGAAGCAAAAAGAGCTTACTTGAAGCAAAAGCAGAAGGGGGTGATTTACGAATCCTTTATTCCCCAATTGAAGCAGTTAATATTGCTAAAGAAAATCCAGATAAAGAAGTGGTTTTTTTTGCAGTAGGTTTTGAAACAACTGCTCCAGCCAACGCATTATCCGTTTTACACGCTGAGCACGAAGGCTTGAAAAACTATTCCATTTTGGTGTCTCATGTTCTAGTACCACCTGCTATGGAAGCCATTTTAGATGATGAATTTTGTAAAATAGATTCTTTTCTAGGCGCAGGACATGTTTGTGCTATTATGGGTTTTCAAGAATATTATCCATTGGCAAAAAAATATAAAATACCCATTATCATTACTGGTTTTGAACCTCTCGATTTGGTGCAGGGCATATATATGGCAATCTGCCAACTTGAAAAAGGTGTTTTTGAAGTTGAAAATCAATATGCAAGAGTAGTAAAAGCTGAAGGAAATAGAGCTGCTATAGAGGTAATCAATAAGGTTTTTGAAATCGGAAATAGAGAATGGCGAGGCATTGGCAATATTCCTAATAGTGGGTATCGACTAAAAAAAAATTACATAAATTTTGATGCAGAAACCAAGTTTGGAATCAGCAATATAAACGTTCCAGAAAATCCTGATTGCATAGCCGGTGAGGTATTAAGGGGTATAAAAAAACCACACCAATGTAGTCAGTTTGGAAAAAAATGCACTCCTTATAATCCTTTAGGAGCACCAATGGTTTCATCGGAAGGTGCTTGCGCTGCTTATTATCATTTTTCAACAAATTTAATTAAACCATAAAAAATGAATGATTCGGAATTACGTTTTGACACCATCAATTTAGGTCACGGAAGTGGCGGAATGATGACTCGGGAACTTTTAGATAAATTAATTTTTAAAACCTTTAACAATCCGTTTATAAATCAAAAACATGATGGTTCTATTGTAATGTTTGCTAACAAAATAGCTATTTCTACAGATAGTTTTGTTATTTCACCTATCTTTTTTAAAGGAGGAAACATTGGAGAACTCGCAGTAAATGGAACGGTCAATGATGTAGCAATGTGTGGGGCAATTCCTAAATATCTTTCGCTTGCTTTTATAATAGAGGAAGGATTAAAAATGGAAGAATTATTTACTATTGTTAACTCTATTAAAGAAGCCGCTGATAAAAGTGGGGTTCTTATAATTACCGGTGACACCAAAGTGGTTGAGAGAGGTAAAGGGGATAAAATATTTATAAATACCACAGGATTTGGAGAAGTTCATCCAAAAGCAAATATTTCAACTGACCGAATAATGTATGGCGATAAAATAATCGTAAACGGTTGTATAGCTCAACACGGTATGGCTATTATGTCTGAACGAGAAGGATTAGCTTTTGAATCAAACATTGTCAGTGATACTACTAACGTGAATTTTTTAGTAAAAGATTTATTAGACACTTTTGGCGATAAAATTCATTTTTTTAGAGACCCAACACGTGGAGGGGTAGCAAGTGTTTTATCAGAAATAGCAACTGATATAAACAAAGGAATTGCCATTTTTGAGGCTGATTTTCCAATTGAAAAACAAGTTGCAGCTGCATGCGAAATATTAGGTTTAGATCCTTTATATGTTGCTAATGAAGGGGTGTTTATTACTATAGTAGATGCCGAAATTGCTGAAGAGGTAGTGGCGCTAATGCGAAATGATGAAAAAGGAAAAAATTCTGTTTGTATTGGTGAAATAACTAACGAGCATCCTAGCAAAGTAGTTATGCATAGTGTCATAGGAGGAAAGCGTATTGTAAGTGCTTTAATAGGAGAGCAATTACCTCGTATTTGTTAATTGCTGAATAGCCAGTAAATACCAATAATAATAGCAAAAAGACCTCCAGCAAGCCTGATTCCTTTAAAAAATACAACGTAGTGTCCGTTTTTTGAAATGGAAGCAACATTACCTATTACAAAGGCAAAAGTAGTCATAGCTAACAAAATTCCAATACCAAAACCGCCTATATATAATAATGAATCAGAGCGTGTTTCAAAACCTAGTACAGGTATAAACAATAAGAAATGGGCTATACCAGCCAATCCGTGAAGAAAACCAATGGATAAAGAAGCAAAGTTACTTTGATTCAGATATGCAGAATGTTTATGTTGGTGTGAATGCTCTTGTATATGTATATGTTCGTGTTTATGAATTATAGGGGCATCTTCACTATGAATATGAAGGTGTTTGTGATTCCGTTCTGTCTTAAATATTTTATAAAAAGCCCATATCCCAACTCCTATTAGCACAATACCTACTAATTGTTCGCTATAATTTGAAATAGTATCTACAGGAATCAGTGTTTTAAAAATAGTAAACAAAACACCAATGAAGAGCATACCAATTAGGTGACCAATACCCCAAAAAAGTCCAATTTTCCATGCTTTCTTTTTTGATTCAATAGCAAATGGTGTGACGGCAGCAAGATGATCAGGGCCTGTTATAACATGAAGCATTGCCGCAATCAATCCGGCAATCATAGAAAAAGTTATATCCATAAATTCATCATTATTGATAAAAATAAAGATACGTTATTTATATAATTTTAATGGTTTAAAACGTATGCAAAAAGTAAAATTATGTACAAAATTTCTGAAAGAGATTTAAAAAAATTTTTTTTTGTTATGTTATTTATAAGTTTTTTTAAGAGGCTTTGAGTTCGATATGAACTAAATAAATAAAACAAGAATATTAATTGGCATTGTAATTACCATATTTCAATTTATTCATAAAGCAAATACGTTTTTCGCATGGCATCATATTCTTTTAAATCGTTTAGCCATGTTGCTCTAATTTCACGATAAGTAAAACCGCTTTCTATTTGTTCTTGAAGTTTTTTTGTTCCTGCAAGTTTGGTGAAAAAAGGAGTGAAAAAACTGTTCATTTTACCAGTTGCTTCATACGCTTCTATAAGCCATTCTAAATTTAAGTGGTTTAATTTTTCTTCCGTTCGTAAATCTTTACCATAGCATAGTTGACCATTAAATTTAGGATTTTTAGCCCCTTCTTTGGGTTGTGGAGTAAAGGTAAAAGGGTATAGGTTTTTAGGTAAATTTGGTGCCCCAAAAATTTGAAATTGCATTTCGGTACCGCGACCTTCGCTTAATGGTGTGCCTTCAAAGAAACACAAACTCGGGTATAAATGGATTGCCTGATCATTAGGTAGATTTGGCGATGGTTTTATAGGAAGCGAGTAGGGCGTGGTTCGGTTATAATTTTCTACTTTAATGATTTCTATGTTACATTGTTTTCCATTTTCAAGCCATTTTTCGCCATTAATCATTTGTGCGTATTCTGCAATGGTCATTCCGTGAACTACTGGCACAGGATGCAAGCCAACAAAACTTTTGTATGGTTCTTCTAAAATAGGACCGTCTATATAATGAATATTTGGATTTGGTCTGTCTAAAATAAGTAACGTTATACCTGCTTCGGCGCAAGCCTCCATAACATAATGTAAAGTAGAAATATAGGTGTAAAATCTGGCACCAACATCTTGAATGTCAAAAATCATTACGTCAATATCCTGCATTTGCGCGGCAGTAGGTTTTTTATTGTTTCCGTAAATGGAAATAATAGGCAAGCCGGTTTTAGTGTCTTTATCGTCTTTTATAATTTCACCGGCATCTGCAGAGCCACGAAAACCATGTTCCGGAGCAAATACTTTAGTAATATTAATGTTGTGCGAAAGTAAAGAGTCTATCAAATGGGTATGCTTGCTGAAATTCCATTGCTGTACTTGCTTTTGTTTATAGGTTTTGGTTTCTTGATCATAATACTCTTGTTTATAAATAAAACTTTGCGGGTTAAAAATCACGCTGGTCTGGTTTGCTACAACACCCACTTTTTTATTTCTAAGTAATTTTAAATAGTTGGAAGTTTGATTTGCACCCACATTAGGATAGGTTGCAGGAGTATTTTCTTCAAAAACGGTTTCTACTTTAAAATTCTTTTCTTGTCCTTTACAGGAAATAGGAAGGAATACAATTCCCATCAAAAATAAAATGGTATTTTTGAGCCTAAATAACAAGAGGATATTGAATTTTGAGTTTTTCATAGCAAAGCGAATAATAGGTTCTAAACACCATAAAAGTAGTATATCGGCACCAATAATAAAAATTGCCATTACTGCAATTGCATTGGGTGTTATAATGATGTTAGTTTCTATTGCCACCGGAGTTGGTTTGCAGCAAAAAGTACGTGAAAAGGTATCTGCTTTTAATGGCGACATTATCATTTCTAATTTTGATACTAATTTTTCCAAAGATTCGCAAACGCCAATTTCTAAAAATCAGGATTTCTACCCTAATTTTACATCTGTAAGCGGCATAAGGCATATACAAATTACGGCACTTAAGGGAGGAATTGTTCGCACTGCAACCGATTTTGAAGGAGTTGTAGTAAAAGGAGTAAGTGAGGATTATAACTGGCAGTATTTCGAAGAATATTTAGTGGAAGGCAGGTTGCCCAATTTTGACGAAAATTTAAATGCTGAAATTTTACTTTCGGAATATTTAACCAATCGATTGCATTTGCAAATAGGCGATAAAGTGGTAACGTATTTCCTTGATGACGACAAGGAAAAAGCACCGCGAAGTGTGGGTTTTGATTTGGTAGGAATATACAATAGCGGTTTTCAGGAGTTTGATGAAAGTTATCTTATAGCAGACATACGCCATATACAACGATTAAACCGTTGGGAAGCAGACCAAATAGGAAGTTTTGAACTTTTTGTAAACGATTTTAGCAGGATTCAAGAAATAGGCAATAAAGTATATTATGAAACTGGATCCACACTAGATACGCAAACCGTTCGAGATAAGTACTTCGCAATTTTTGAATGGCTGGATTTGTTTGATTTTAATATTGCTCTTATTATTGGTATAATGATTTTAGTAGCAGGTATTAATATGATAACTGCCTTATTGGTTTTAATTTTAGAACGTACTAAGATGATAGGCATTTTAAAATCCTTAGGAAGCAACGATTGGAGCGTTCGAAAAATATTTCTCTACAATGCTATGTATCTTATTGGCGTAGGATTATTTTGGGGAAATGTCATCGGTATAGGATTGTTACTTATTCAAAAATACTTCAAACTTTTTCCCTTAAACCCAGACACTTATTATGTAACCGAAGCACCAGTTTATTTGGATTTAGGATATATTTTAGCACTAAATGCAGGAACATTTTTTCTATGTTTGGTGATGCTTTTAGTGCCTTCTTATATTATTACTAAAATTTCTCCGGTGAAAGCGATACGGTTTGAATAAGTTTAAACTTCCATTTTAAATGGAGACCGATTATTATGTGCTTTAAATGCATTAAAAAAAGCTGATAAAAACATGCCACAAAGGTTCGCGGTCATCGTAGTCTTTTAACCAAATAAAAGTTCCTATTACGGCAACCGGAGCGAGAGCAATTCCTATTAAAATAAGTGTTTTCATGAAGAGGCCCCTCTCCTTTGGAGAGGGCTAAGATGAGGTTTAAAGAACGTATTAAAACACCACCACTTTATTATTCACAAAAAACAAACTATTCACAAAGAAAAGTTTTCCATTTTCCCAGAAAGAGCGAAACAAAACGTCATCAACAAGATAAATTGCACTTCCTCTTCCTATTTTTTGTTCTCCAAAAACTAAGGAATTTTTCAGTCCTTTTAACGCTTCCTCACCTGCAAATCCGCTTACGCGTTCTGCATCTCCTTCAATATAGGCTACGTTATAACCGTTTTCAATAAAACTGTAGGAGCTATTTCCGGCTTTTAAAGTGAAGTAGGTATCAGCATATCCAAATGCCATAGGGTGTGAAACATCTACTTTTGTTTTGAAAATACTTCCTGTTATATAGTTTTTTACACTTTCATTTTCTCGTTGGTTGTAGGGAACAAGTAAATTTTTATCTTTTTTATCTTCTTTTTCATCCTCCTCTTCGCTGTTGTTTTTTAAACCAAAGCCATCTTTATCCACAAATGCGCTAACGGCATCATCTATAGCAATTAAAGTGCCTCCATTGCTAACCCATTCTTGCAACTTTTTTAAAGTACTTTCGTCTAAATATCCTTTGTAATAACCACTAGGCATAACCAAAACATCAAAACGGGTTAATTCGATATTCTTAAAATAATCGGTATCTACCGAGGTTATTGGGTAGTGTAATTGTTGTTCAAAAAAGTGCCAAATAGCACCATAATTTAATGAGGAGGTAAATTTTCCTCGCAACACAGCTATTCTTGGTGCATGAATCATTTTTATATCGGGCGATCCAAAATCTGTTCCGTTATCAGAAAAACTAGTGGTTGCAACAAATAAGTTTCGGTTGTGCTCATTTGCAATTTTAGTGACTGTTTCATTGAATTTTGGATTCTTGCGGTTATCACTTTTTGTAATAACCAAACTCCCACGGTCAAAACTTTGTCCGCTCACAGCGAATGGTTTTTCGGTAAACCGCACTTTTATATCTTCTTGTAATAGTGCAGCCAGAAAAGTAGCGTCTTGCATACTATTCCATTTGCTGATGTATCCGGCAGCATTTGGATTCGGAATTGTATTTGTTTTAGTAACCGTTTTAGAAGGAGTAGAAGTGACTAGCGTAGTACTTGCAATGGTTTCTAATCCAAAGGCATGAGGTAAATTCCATGCTGTAATATCATAAGTGAGCGGTGTACTAAGCTTTGTTTCCGGTTCAAAAAGGGCTTGTATCATTTTACCTTTTGGTTGGTTTGTACTTACAACCAGTGCATTTTTCATATCCGTACTTCCGGTTTTGTTAGTTCCATAATGGTAGCCGGTTGCTTTGCCACTGTTTGAAAAACCATATTTTATTTCATGTCTGTCTAAAAGCGCAGCAAGGGCATTTATTTTATCGTCTTCGCCTTGAAGGATGTAACTTTTATATTTAAGATTGGTTTGAAAGAATTTTTTAAATTCTGAGTTTAGTTTTTTTGCGTTTTTTGAAGAAATTTCAACAGTAGAAAGTCCTGTGGTGGTGTGGTGTGCCACCCTATCTACCAAAGTGAGTTCATATCCCTCATCCGTATCAACACCTAGTCCTGCACTTCCGTGACCGGCTTGTTCATAGGTCATTCCAATGGCACCAACATAGGTTGGATAGGTGTCTCCATAGCTAGGGTATAACAAGTCAAACCGCTCTCTAGTAAAAAATAACCATCCTTTTTCATCAAAATATCTCGCATGATTTTTACCTATTTCTGTTTGAAAATCACGTTGCCAATCGGTAATAACTTCATGAAAAGGTTCAGCAGCAGGAGCAAAATAATAGGGTTCGTTAATTCCTTGTTCGTGAAAATCTACATGTACATGAGGCATCCATTGGTTATAAATTTTAAGTCGTTGCTGGGTTTCCACTTGACTTGCCCATGCCCAATCGCGATTTAAATCAAATAAATAATGGTTGGGCCTTCCACCCGGCCAGGGTTCGTTATGTTCGGCTGCTACTTGAGCACTATTATAAGGCGTTGCCTTTACTTGGTTGTACCAGTTTGCATAGCGGTCACGACCATCGGGATTTAAGCAAGGGTCAATTATAACTACCGTATTTTCTAACCACGCTTGTTTTTGTGTAATCAATTCATAAAGGGTTTGCATGGAGGCTTCTGTACTGGACGCTTCATTGCCATGCACATTATAACTTAGCCAAACGATTGCAATTTCGGGGTTTGCATCACCTTCGGTTATGCCTATTTGTTTTAAATTATTGGTTCTTATTGTTTCTATATTTTGCATGTTTTTTACCGAAGAAACTACGGCATAGGTTAGCGGTCTTCTTTCATTGGTTTTTCCATAGGTGGAAAACGTTACCATCGAACTTTTTTCTGCAACATAATTAAAATAAGATAATACATCGGCGTGACGTGTAAATTGGGTGCCGATTTCATATCCTAAAAACTCAGAAGGCGATTGCACTTGTTGCGCTTGTATTGAGAGGACAATAATGCTAAATAAAAAAAAGGATATTATTTTTTTCATAGGAATATTTTAAGATGCTAAATCTACTAAAAAAGTGGGGAATTGTACACAGAAGATTAACGTATATTTATTGAATATAATTTAACAATCCTCTTATCTTTGGTTTTTATTTAAATTAAATTATGCCAACACACTGCATTCCTTATCGAGAAACCGGATATTTTTCATCACTTATAGAAGATTATTTAGAAGAAAAAGGGGCGTTAAAAAGCCTTTATAACCGATTTCCTACTCTTGAAAACTTTGCTAAACAAATGGAAGAAAAAGGAAATTCCTACCCAAAAGAGCAAAGAAAAATACTCGTGGAAGCCTTGCAAAACCAATATACAAATTTAACCGTTTCAGAAGCTACACAAAACCATATTTCCATTTTAAAAGAACAAAACACCTTTACCATAACTACAGGGCACCAATTAAATTTGTTTACTGGACCGTTGTATTTTTTGTATAAAATTATTTCTACTATCAATTTATGCAAAGAGTTAAAACAAAAATATCCTAAAAATAACTTTGTACCTATTTATTGGATGGCAACCGAAGACCATGATTTTGAAGAAATAAATTATTTTAATTTCAATGAAAAAAAAGTAGTTTGGAATCGTAAATCCAGTGGTGCAGTGGGTGAACTGACCACAGAAGGTTTGAAAGAGGTAGGTGCAATTTTTTCAGAAAGCTTAGGGCATTCTCCAAACGCCATTTATTTAAAATCGCTTTTTGAGAAAGCGTATATCTACCACAACAATTTAGCAGACGCTACCCGTTATCTGGCAAATGAACTTTTTGGAAAGGATGGTTTAGTGATTTTAGATGCCAATAAAAAAGAGCTCAAACAATTTTTTATTCCTTTCGTTAAAAAGGAATTAGAAGAGCAATCTTCGTCATTAACTATTGAAGAAACAAACAAGAAGATTGCTTCTATTCCGAACACAAAATATAAACTACAAGTAAATCCAAGAGAAATTAATCTTTTTTATCTAAGAAATAATACGAGAGAACGAATTATTAAAAGAGAGGATACTTACTTTATTAACCATAGTACCCTTACTTTTTCTTCAGAAGAAATACAAAACGAAGCTGAAAAACATCCGGAACGATTCAGCCCTAATGTAATGCTTCGTCCTTTATACCAAGAAGTTATTTTACCCAATTTGTGCTATATAGGTGGAGGTGGAGAAATAGCTTATTGGTTGCAGCTCAAAAGCTTTTTTGAAGAAGTAAAAATAACTTTCCCTATATTATTGTTACGAAATTCGGCAATTTTGATTTCAAAAAAACAATTTGAAAAAATTAAAAAATTAAAGCTATCCATAAAAGATTTTTTTCTTCCCACATTTGAACTAGAAACCAAAGTAACCAAACAAATTTCTGAAATTAACATTGATTTTTCACCACAGAAAATGTACTTACAACAGCAATTTAAGGACTTGTATCAGCTTGCAAAACAAACAGACCCATCTTTTATAGGAGCTGTTGCTGCTCAGGAAAAAAAGCAATTAAATGGACTTGATGCGTTAGAAAAACGTTTGCTAAAAGCACAAAAAAGAAAAATTAGCAGTCATCTTAACCGTGTTTTGACTTTGCAGGAAGAATTGTTTCCCAATAGAAGTTTACAGGAGCGAATCGAAAATTTTTCGAAATGGTACTTGGAATATGGGGAGGAATTAATACCTATGCTATTTTCAAATTTAAAACCTATGGAACAGAAATTTAAAATAATTGTACTTTAATCGATATTGTATTCCAGACGCATGGTTATGGATGCGGTTTTCTTTTTGTCAGATGTGTTAAAACTACCTCCCCAGCTATAGTCCTCCCCACTATTTTGACCTGTAATTTGAAATACACCAAGCTTTGCATCACTAAGTTTACCAAGTTTGCCGCCACTGTTTACTGCAATATTTTCAGCCCGCAGCCTAGCATCTTCTGTGGCTTTGGAAATCATTTCTATTTTTAAATCAGCAAGTTTGGTATAATAGTATCTGGGGGCATAACTATTAAACTGTACACCTTTATTAAGTAATTCGGTGACTTCACGAGACACACTTTCCGCCATTTCCACATCCGAAGACTCTACTTTTACTGTTTGGGTAAGATCATAACCTATAAAAGTTGTACCAACAAAATTACCGTTTTGATATTGATTTTCTGTTCGTTCGCTAGTTTGTACAGAATTAAAAATAATATTTTCTTTTGGAATACCTTTAGATACAAGATATTCTTCTACTGTTTTTTTGTCAAGGATGAGTTGGTCAAATGCGGCTTTTAAATTAGGATTCATTCTAGAAAACTGACCCTCCCAAACTATTAAATCGGAAATAAAATCTGCCGATCCAGAGCCGGTAACTGTTATTTTACCATCAGGATTGGCACGATTTACATAAGCATTACCAAGAAAAATAGCAGCCAAAACTATGGCAAATGAGAAAATAATAGCTGTTATATATTTCATAAACAAAAATTTTAATTTTAACGAATTTACAATAAAAACATATTGCATAATAAGAATATTTGTAAATTATTTTATTCAATTTTGTCCGATAAAAATTAAAAAAAACTAATCCATCTTAACCTAAATGCTACTTGACAAGCAGGCCGACCTGATGGGTCTTGTTTTAACGAAATTCTATATTTTGCAAACAGGGCGTACCGAGGGGACTTAAAACAGCTTCGTAGTAGCAAAATGTTTGTAGAATATTTTAAAAAAGTTTGGATTAAAGCCCCAGTGGGTCGACTTGTTTATTTTGAATAATTTAACCTAAAAAATAAATTATTTTATTAAAAAATTACCAATTTTTCCGTTGCTCAAAAAACCAAAATACCCTACTTTTGCCTATGCAAAACAACAACGTACTTATTTTAGATTTTGGATCGCAATACACACAACTTATCGCACGTCGTGTTCGAGAGTTAAACATATATTGCGAAATACATCCGTATCACAAAGTCCCTTCAGAAATAGGAAAATATAAAGCAGTAATCTTATCAGGAAGTCCATTTTCGGTAAGAGCCCAAGACGCACCACATCCTGATCTATCACAAATACGAGGCAAAGTGCCGGTTTTAGCGGTTTGTTATGGCGCACAATATTTTGCGCACTTTAGTGGTGGTAGCGTGGAATCTTCTGAAACAAGAGAATACGGAAGAGCAAAATTAACGGATATTTTAGAAGCAAACGGGCTATTTAAAGGCATTGCTGAAGGCAGCCAAGTATGGATGAGTCATAGCGATACCATTGCAAAACTTCCCGAAAACGGAGTGCTTTTAGCAAGTACTGAAGGTATAAAAAACGCGGCATATCGTATTGATGGTGAAAAAACTTTTGCTATTCAATTTCACCCGGAGGTTTATCATTCCACAGATGGAAAAAAACTTCTTGAAAACTTTTTAGTATCCATTGCTGGAGTTTCACAAAACTGGACACCTTCAGCATTTGTGCAAACCACGGTAAACGAGTTAAAAGAAAAATTACAAAACGATAAAGTAGTACTGGGCTTGAGCGGCGGTGTAGATTCCTCAGTTGCTGCTATTTTGCTTCATAACGCAATCGGAAAAAACCTGTATTGTATTTTTGTAAACAATGGATTACTTCGTAAAAACGAATTTGAAAATGTGTTGCATCAATACAAAGACATGGGGTTGAACGTAAAAGGGGTAGACGCATCGGCACGCTTTTTGAAAGCCCTTGCCGGTGAAGCTGATCCGGAAAGAAAAAGAAAAGCCATTGGCAATGCCTTTATCGAAGTTTTTGATGACGAAGCACACCAAATACAAGATGTGAAATGGCTGGCACAAGGCACTATTTATCCGGATGTGATTGAGTCGGTTTCTGTAAATGGACCCTCGGTTACTATTAAATCGCATCATAATGTAGGTGGATTACCCGATTTTATGAAATTAAAAGTTGTAGAACCTTTGCGTATGCTTTTTAAAGATGAGGTGCGTCGTGTGGGTGCCGAAATGGGAATTTCAAAAGACCTTTTAGGAAGACATCCTTTTCCCGGACCGGGATTGGCAATACGTATTTTAGGCGATATTACCCAAGAAAAAGTGCGTATCTTGCAAGAAGTGGATGCCATTTTTATTGAAGGCTTACGCAAATGGAATTTGTATGACAAGGTGTGGCAGGCGGGTGCCATTTTGCTACCTGTGAATTCTGTTGGAGTGATGGGAGACGAACGAACTTATGAAAAAGTAGTGGCATTACGTGCCGTAGAATCAACCGATGGAATGACGGCAGATTGGGTAAATTTACCTTATGAATTTTTACAAGAAACCTCAAATAGTATAATAAATAAAGTAAAAGGCGTTAATAGAGTAGTATATGATATCAGTTCAAAACCACCGGCAACTATAGAGTGGGAGTAGTCAAAATTTTAGGTTTAAGTTGTTTTTTACTAAGAGAATTTTCATTAAATAATAGTTAATAAAATAATTCGTGAAAAATTTTAGCATCCTTTTATTGTTTTTCATTTTGGGAAAATCTGTAGCATTTGCACAAACCAGTTACCAAAGTCACTATGTTAAGCAAGGGGAAACCGTATTTAGTATTTCCCAAAAATACAACATATCAGAAGAAGAAGTATATCGTTTGAATCCGGAAGTTAAAAACGGATTGAAAAACAATACAGTTCTTATAATTCCTTCAATAGTAGCAAAAGATACTACAGAAAATATCACTTTTAAAGAGCATAAGGTGAAACGAAAAGAAACCCTTTTTAGCATTTCGCAAACTTATGGTGTGACTGTGGATGATATAAAAAAATACAACAAACATTTATATTCTTCTCAAGTTAAAAAAGGAGAAAAAATAAAAATTCCAATTAGGGCAGTTACCATCTTTTCAAATCCAATTCCTTCTGATAAAGGAAAACATTTAGAAACTACTGCCGGCAAACATTTGGTAGAAGCACAAGAAACTAAATTTGGTATTGCAAAAAAATATGGCATTAGTGTTGCCGAATTAGAAGCACTTAACCCAAGTATTTATGGCACCGATAATTTGCCTTTGGGCAGTATTTTAAATGTTCCAAAATTACCAATAGAAAATACCACAATTAACGAGGAAGGTTATACCTATTACACCATAAAACCAAAAGAAGGATTTTATCGGCTTAAGGTTTTATTTGGAGTTACCCAAGAGGAGGTCATTCTATTAAATCCGGAAACTAAAGATGGCTTGAAAGAAGGCATGGTAGTTAAAATACCAAAAAAAGACAAGGTAGTGCTTGAGGAAACTACAGAAGTTGCTACTACAATACAAGTTAAAAACATAAGCATTGAAAACAGACTAACCAATTTTAAAACCAAAAATGTGGTTGTTTTCTTGCCTTTTGAACTAGACAAAGTTGTTTCTGATTCAACTTCATTAAATGAAAATCTAATAAGTAATAGCGCTTCCTTGCGTATTGCTTTAGATTTTTATTCGGGTGTCTTACTTGCAGCAGATTTTGCCAAACAAAAAGGAATTTCAGCAAACCTTCACGTGTTTGATACCAACGAAATGCAATCTGGGGTTAATGCTCTTTTTAATAGAAAAAACCTAAATGGAGTAGATGTTGTTTTAGGCCCTCTTAGGCAAGTACAAGTAGAACGAGTAGCCGCTGATTTAGAAAGTAAAAATATTCCGGTGCTTTCTCCGTTAAGTAATAGACAAAGTAAGATGTATGCAAACTTTATACAAGGCATACCTTCTAATGATATACTCGAAGATGCTATGATTTCCTTTTTAAAAGAAAATAGTATGGGTAAAAATATTATTCTTATTGCTGACAGGAGTAAATCTGTACAACAACAAAAATTACAACATGCTATACCCGGTATTATCATCATCAATCCCAGCGAAGGAGGCTATTTAAATATGCAGGGAGTATCTGATAAGTTAAGTAAAAATGTGGAAAATTGGGTGATACTCGAATCCACAAAAGCTACTTTAGTAAATAGTGTTATTAGTGGTCTTAATGGTCTTCGCAGAAATAATACCATTCGCCTGTTTACCCTTGATAAAAATGAATCGTATGATTTTAGTGAAATATCCAATGTACATTTGGCGCGTCTTGGATTTACCTATCCTTCGGTAAGTAAAACGTTTGATTATAAAGAGGAACATCCATTTATAAGTGCCTACAAAGAAACTTATGGCACATTGCCAAATCGTTTTGCCGTTAGGGGTTTTGACATTACGTATGATATGTTATTACGACTAGCTTGTTCTGAAAGTCTTTTTGAAACGAATGATGATTTGATGGATGGAGAAACCACCTATCTTGAAAATAAATTTAATTACAAAAAAAATAACCAAGGTGGCTATTACAATACTTCTGTTTATATATTGAAGTATAATGAAGATTTAAAATTAGAAGAAGTAAAATGAGCACATCAAAAGTAGTTTATAAAGGCAATCTGCGCACAGAATGTACACACTTGCAGTCAGGAAGCACTTATATAACAGATGCACCTATAGATAACAACGGAAAAGGAGAAGCGTTTTCGCCTACCGATACCGTTGCAACCGGTTTGGCAAATTGTATGCTTACCGTTATGGGAATAAAAGCAGAAAACTTAGAGGTTAATTTAGAAGGTACTACTGCTGAAGTCACTAAAATAATGGCAAGCGAACCCCGACGTATTTCAAAAATAGAAGTACAATTTACAATGCCAAAAGGTATTTCAACAAAACACCAACAAATATTAGAGCATACCGCACGTACCTGCCCTGTTCACTTTAGTTTGCATCCCGATATAGAAAGAGAAATTACTTTTACTTGGTAAAATAAATGCATTGGATCGCTAAAATTGTAGTAATTTCAATATCCTTTTTCTTCATTGCAGAAAATCCTGTGGCAATACAATGGAAGGAAAATTACAAACTTTCTTGGGAAGATTTTCAAGGTATTCCGCCCAAACAAAGTTCCTTTGTGGCAAGCACAGAATCGGGTATTTATTTTAGCTATTCCACACAAAATACAAATAGTACAATTTCTTTAACCACCTTAGTAACCGCTAATTTTTACCCTAAAAACTCTTGGTATTTTCCTAACGCAGTTAATGCTGTCATTCTGAAACACGAGCAGGGGCATTTTGATATTTCAGAAATTCATGCTAGAGAACTTCGTAAAAAATTTGCTTTCTATACCTTCACTGAAAATTATAAAAATGAGTTACAAAGCATGTATTCCGAAACAGAAAATAACCGAAATGCAATGCAAAATAAATACGACATAGAAACTAACCATTCAAGAATTTTAGAAAAGCAAAAAGATTGGGAAGTATTTATTCAAAAGGAACTGTATCGTTTAAAAAGTTGGAAATAATTTTTTGAAAAAAATCAACACCTATTTCAGGTCTTTTAACACTATATTTTTTACATTCACTAAAAATAAAACCACAATTTTGTTACAACCCGACGCCAATCATCTGATAGAATTAGCCCATTATAAAATGCCTTTTGGAAAATACAAAGACTGGTTTTTGATTGATATCCCAGAATATTACTACGTTTGGTTTAAGCAAAAAGGATTCCCGGAAGGTAAATTAGGAAAAATGCTGGAACAGATGTATGAAATAAAACTAAATGGTTTAGAAGAACTTATCTACACCATAAGAAGAAAATATCCCAAATAAATGAGTAACCTATATTCTGAAAACTAAAAGATATTAACCTTAATTTCATTGCTCATTATCATTTCTTCTTTGTATTTTTGCGCATTATTTGCAAAAATCAACCACAACCAAAAGATTAAATGGCAAACACCAAATATATTTTTGTAACAGGAGGTGTAAGTTCTTCACTTGGAAAAGGAATTATCGCAGCTTCACTAGCAAAATTACTGCAAGCAAGAGGGTATCGCGTTACCATTCAAAAGCTGGATCCTTATATTAATATCGATCCTGGAACATTAAATCCTTATGAACATGGCGAATGTTACGTAACAAACGACGGAGCAGAAACCGATTTGGATTTGGGCCACTATGAACGTTTTTTAAACGTGGCAACCTCACAAGCAAATAATGTAACTACAGGTAGAATTTATTTAAGCGTTATTGAAAAAGAACGCAGAGGTGAATTTCTAGGAAAAACCGTACAAGTTATTCCACACATTACGAATGAAATAAAAGAACGCATACAAATTTTAGGGAACAGTAGTGACTATGATATTGTTTTAACAGAAATAGGAGGAACCGTTGGCGACATCGAATCCTTACCATATATTGAAGCAGTACGACAATTAAAGTGGGAACTGGGAGACGAAAATGCCTTGGTTATCCATCTCACTCTCGTTCCATTTTTGGCAGCTGCCGGCGAACTTAAAACCAAACCCACACAACATTCAGTAAAATTATTAATGGAAAGCGGTGTGCGAGCAGATATTTTAGTTTGTAGAACAGAATACCATCTATCAGACGATTTACGCACCAAATTAGCATTGTTTTGCAATGTAAAAAAAGAAGCAGTAATTGAGTCTATTGATGCATCTACCATCTATGATGTACCTAATTTAATGTTAGAGGAAGGCTTAGACACTATAACACTTGAAAAATTAAACTTAAGTGCAAAAACGATTCCTGACCTGAAGCAATGGAATCAATTCATTCAACGGCATAAAAATCCGAAACAGGAAGTGACTATTGGCTTAATAGGAAAATATGTAGAATTACAAGACTCTTATAAATCTATTTTAGAATCATTTATTCACGCCGGCGCCGAAAAAGAAATAAAAGTAAAAGTTATCCCTATACATTCTGAACATATTCATCCTCATACTTTGGAAAGTAAAATAGGACATCTGGATGGTATTTTAGTAGCACCAGGATTTGGCGAAAGAGGCATTGAAGGAAAAATAGAAGCAGTAAAGTATGCTCGTGAACACAACATTCCCTTTTTCGGAATTTGTTTAGGAATGCAAATGGCAGTTATCGAATTTGCTCGTAATGTTTTAGGAATCCACGATGCTAATTCAACTGAAATGGTTAGTAATACAAAAAACCCTGTCATTGATTTGATGGAGGACCAAAAGAAAATTACCGATAAAGGTGGCACCATGCGTTTAGGTGCGTGGGATTGTAAATTAACTCCGGGCAGTTTAGTAGCAAAAGCATATAAAAAAGAAAATATCCAAGAACGTCATCGCCACCGTTACGAATATAATAATACCTACAAAAGCCAATTAGAAAATGCAGGTTTTAAAGCAACAGGAGTTAATCCGGAAACAGGTTTGGTAGAAGTTATTGAAATTCCCTCACATCCTTGGTTTGTAGGAGTTCAGTACCACCCAGAATTTAAAAGTACAGTAGCAAGCCCACATCCATTGTTTGTTGCTTTTGTTCAAGCAGCTTACGATTTTAAAAACAAAAAGAATACTAAAAATTAATTAAATAATTTTTTTCGATTACTATCGAAATAAGAAATAGCATGGAAGAAAAAAAGTTTGATTTTAATTCCCTTATAGGTTTTGTATTAATAGCCGGAATTTTAATTTGGATGCTGTATCAAAACGCACCCACCCCTGAAGAAATCGAAGCGGAAAAAACCAAAACAGAATTAGTTGAGGCACAAAAGAAACAACAAGAACTTCAAAAATCAATAGATACCACTGTTGTAAAAGAACAAGACGGTATAGAAATAGTTTCTGATTCGTTACAATCTTTAGAACTTCAAAATAAACTAGGTTCTTTTGCTTATGCGGCTTCTTTACCCTCTGCCACAGATGCTATTACCACCCTTGAAAATGACGTATTAGAACTAAAAATTAGTAATAAAGGGGGATACATTGTTGAAGCAACTTTAAAGAATTTTAAAACCTACGATTCTATTCCTATTTATTTAATAAAAGATGGCAATGCCTCTTTAAATCTTCAATTTCAAGCTGAAAATAGAGTACTTAACACAAAAGAGCTTTATTTTGAACCTACCCTAAGCCAAAATGGACAAAATAAAGTGTTGTCCATGAAGCTAAAAACTTCTGAAAACACCTATCTAGAATACCGATATGAGCTGAAACCTGGCGAATATATGTTAGATTTTGCGGTTCAATCCAAAGGGTTAAGTTCGGTTATACATACCTCTGAGCCTGCACAAATGGAATGGCAATTAAAAGCCTATCGCAAAGCCAAAAGTGTTACTTATGAAAATCGATACGCTGAATTACTATGGGAATACGAGGGCGGAAAAGACGATTATTTAGGACAAGGTAAAAGCAAAGAAGATGAAGCGAAAGACGTAACTTATATTGCTTTTAAACAACATTTCTTTACTTCCATTTTACTTACGGACACTCCTTTTAAAACGACACGATTTTTATCGGAAAACCTAGTGGAAGATGAAGAAATAGATACCGTTTATACAAAGAATTTTGTAGCTAAATTTCCTTTAGAATTTAAATCGGGTGAACTAGCACAAACCATGAACTGGTACTATGGGCCAACTGATTTTAAAATATTAGATGGCTACAATCGCAATTTAGATGAAGTTGTGCCATTAGGTTGGGGTATATTCGGATGGATAAACAAGTTTCTATTCATGCCTTTATTTACGTGGTTAAGCAGTTGGATTTCAAATTTTGGTATCATTATCATCGTAATGACGATATTGATTAAAATTGCCCTTTCACCGGTGCAATACAAACAGTATTTATCGCAAGCAAAAATGAAAGTTCTAAAACCGGAAATAGAAGAACTTAACAAAAAGTACAAAGATAATGCGATGAAAAAACAACAAGAAACCATGAAACTTTACAGCAAAGCAGGAGCAAGCCCAATGGCAGGATGTCTCCCCGCATTAATGCAGCTTCCTGTGTTTTATGCCTTGTTTATGTTTTTTCCTTCCGCATTTCAATTACGACAAAAAGGATTTCTTTGGGCAGACGATTTGTCTAGTTATGATAGTGTAGCTAACCTTCCTTTCTATATTCCATTTTATGGTGATCACGTGAGTTTGTTTCCTATTTTAGCATCTATTGCTATTTTTGTGTATATGATGATGACTATGGGACAATCCATGCAAATGCAGCAACAACCCGGAATGCCAAACATGAAGTTTTTAATGTACCTGTCTCCACTGTTTATGCTCGTTTTCTTTAATAATTTTGCCAGCGGTCTTTCTTTATATTATTTTATTTCTCAGGTTATTACAATCGGAATTATGTTATTCATCAAATTTTTCATCTTAGATGAAGAGAAAATTTTGGCTCGAATTGAAGAAAATAAGCAGAAACCTAAAAAGCAAAATCGTTTTCAAAAGAAAATGGCAGAAATGATGGAACAGGCCGAACAACAGAAAAATCTGCAAAAGAAAAAATAATAGCAAGCTAGTTACGTTTGTAAACTAAAAGTTATTTACTTGTTACTATGAGGCTACAATTTGTTGTATTTCTTTTATTTTTTAGTAGTTCTTCTATTGTTTTTTCCCAAGGAAAATCCAATCAACTAAACGAAAACGGAAACCGTCATGGACATTGGAAACAATACTATCCGGGAACCAATCAATTGCGTTATGAAGGTACTTTTCAAAATGGAAAAGAAATAGGCACATTTACATTTTATTGTGAAACCTGTAAAAAACAACCTTCTGTAATTAAAGAGTTTAACGCTGAAAACAACATCGCTCGCATCCAATATTTTTCAATGGATGGAAAACTTCTTACCGAGGGAGAAATGAACGATAAAAATAGAATTGGAATGTGGTGTTACTATCAAAATAATTCTGATGTGTTACTACTTACCGAAGAATATGCAGATGGTGTCCTTCACGGCGAAAAAATTACTTACTATGAAAACGGAAAGGTAACAGAAAAAGCAAACTATGCACATGGGAAACTTCAAGGCGAAACTATTTTTTACGACAACAACGGCACTTTAATTAAACGTCTGAACTATGTAAATGGGGAATTACACGGTATAGCAAAATTTTATACCTCTACCGGATTAATTATGATAGAGGGAAACTATAAAAATAATAAGGAATACGGCGTTTGGAAATATTACAGTGAAGGAAACCTAGTACAAGAAGTAAATATCGAAAACAAATAATTCAGAAAATTTTAAGAATATATTGTCAAAGGTAGTTTACACTGCCTTTTTTTTATTTCGTAATTTTGCAAACGTTAAAATGAATATTAAATAACAATTAAAATCCTCTCATCTAGAGAGGAATTTAGGGTAAGGAAATGAAACGAGTAGTTGTAGGACTTAGCGGAGGTGTTGATTCCAGTGTGGCAGCCTTTCTTTTAAAAGAACAAGGTTATGAAGTCATTGGCTTGTTTATGAAAAACTGGCACGATGACTCGGTCACTATTTCTGATGAATGTCCATGGCTAGAGGATAGCAATGACGCTATGATGGTAGCAGAAAAATTAGGAATTCCATTTCAAACCGTCGATTTAAGCGAGCAATACAAAGAACGTATTGTGGATTATATGTTTCGCGAATATAAAAGGGGAAGAACCCCAAATCCGGATGTGTTGTGCAATAGGGAAATAAAATTTGACGCTTTTTTAAAAATCGCAATAGACTTAGGTGCTGACTTTGTTGCCACAGGACATTATTGTCGTAAGGAAACCATAGAAAAAAATGGAAAACAAATCCATAGATTACTTGCCGGAAAAGACCCCAATAAGGACCAGTCTTATTTTTTATGCCAACTATCCCAAGAACAATTGGCAAAAACATTGTTTCCAATAGGCGAGCTTTTAAAACCCGAAGTACGTAAAATTGCCAAAGAGCAAAAATTGATTACTGCTGAAAAAAGAGATTCGCAAGGTTTATGTTTTATAGGCAAAGTGCGCTTGCCAGAATTTTTACAACAACAATTGCAGCCTAAAGAAGGACTTATCATAGAAGTGCCTGAAGATAATGCGCTTTTTACACCTACTACCATAAACACCCTTGAAAATCCCTTAGAAGTTGCCAGCAGAAAATTTAAATATACTTTAAATGATGGTAAAATTGTTGGAAAACACCAAGGGGCTCATTATTACACCAAGGGACAGCGCAAAGGGCTGAATGTAGGCGGTACAAAAGAGCCTTTATTTATCATTGAAACCGATGTAAAAGAAAATGTCATTTACACCGGACAAGGAAAAAGCCATCCCGGTCTATACCGAAA
>MNYN01000072.1 GCA_001873105.1 Flavobacteriaceae bacterium CG2_30_34_30
CATTTTTAGTTAAGTCTAAAAATATTTTATAAATTTGCCAAATATTTATTCTTAAAATGAAAAAAAAATTATCGTTTTATTTTTTATCAGTCAAATAGTAGTATCACAGGTAACCTTTACAATTTCCGGAACGACACAAACCCCAGAAGAACCTTTGCCTTTTGTTAATGTGTATATCGAAGGAACTACTAAAGGCACAACGACAGACATAAACGGCAACTACACGTTAAAAGGAGTTGTGCCTGGCAAATATGCGTTGATAGCTTCCCATACAGGTTTCACTTCCCAAAGGAAAATTATTACCCTACTCGATGGTGACATGCAACTCGATTTTACTTTAACGGGCAATGAATCTTTGCGGGAAATTGTCATATCCGGCACCTTAAAACCGATAAACCGGCTGGAGAGTCCGGTGCCTGTTGAAGTCTATCGTCCCTCGTTTTTCAGAAAAAACCCTACTCCTAATATTTTTGAAGCTTTACAAAATATAAACGGCGTAAGACCACAGCTAAACTGTAATGTATGTAATACCGGAGACATTCATATCAACGGACTCGAAGGACCTTACACTCTTGTATTGATAGATGGCATGCCCATTGTGAGTGGTTTATCAACGGTTTATGGGCTTTCAGGCATCCCGAATTCATTAATCGAGCAAGTGGAAATAGTCAAAGGGCCTGCTTCCTCTTTATATGGTAGCGAAGCAGTAGGTGGCTTGATTAATGTTATTACAAAACTGCCGGAACATGCGCCCAAATTTTCAGCAGATGTAAACAGCACCAGCTGGGGCGAAGTAAATACAGATCTTTCCTATAAGATTGCATTTAAAAATGCAACCATGTTGCTGGGGTTGAATTATTTTAATTACAGTAATCCCGTGGATAAAAACAAGGACAATTTCACAGACATGACTTTACAAGACCGCATATCTGTCTTTCAAAAATGGGACATTGCCCGAAAGGAAAGCCGGAAACTTTCCCTGGCGGGACGCTTTTTTTATGAAGACCGCTGGGGTGGGGAAATGCAATGGAACCCATCCTTCAGAGGTGGTGATGAAGTGTATGGCGAAAGTATTTATACCACAAGATGGGAACTTCTTGGCAACTACCAACTTCCCGTGGAAGAGAAAATGTTTTTTCAATTTTCACTTACAGACCACGACCAAAACTCCGTGTATGGTGATGTTAAATTCCTTGCTCAACAGCGCATTGGTTTCGGTCAATTTATTTGGGATAAAAAAATTAACCGGCATGATTTGCTTTTCGGAACGGCATTTCGGTACAACTACTACAATGACAATACTCTCGCTACAGCAAAACCTGATGAAGTTGTGATTCCATCTTTATTTGTACAGGATGAAATTACCTTATCCGAAAAACATAAAGTTCTCCTTGGCGGTAGGTATGATTATGACTCGCGTCATGGACATATTTTTACGCCACGGTTAGCATACCGGTACAAATCAGAGAAAGAAGATTTGCTGCGTTTCAATGCCGGGACAGGCTTTAGGGTCGTCAATATTTTTACCGAAGAACACGCCGCATTAACCGGAGCTCGTGAGCTTATCATAGCAGAAAACCTAAAACCGGAACGTTCTTTCAACATCAATTTCAATTACCTGAAAAAGGTCTATCAAAAAACCGGAAAGATCATTACACTAGACGCTTCGGTCTGGTACACGCATTTCACCAATGTCATTTTACCTGATTATGACACCAATCCCAACCAGATTATTTATAACAACCTTGACGGAAGCGCATCTTCCAAAGGACTCAGTATTGGTCTGGATGCGGTTATAGGTAGTGGTTTTAAGGCTATGGTTGGAGCCACCTTTCAGGATGTCACCACAAAAGAAAAGGGTGTGCTGGAACATCAAATTCTAACGGAGCGGTTTATGGGCACCTGGGCCCTCAGTTATAAATTTTACAAGTTCAACACCTGGATAGATTATACAGGAAACATTTACGGATCGATGCGACTTCCGCTTCTCGGGGAATCAGACCCGCGACCCGAATATAGCCCAACGTGGAGCATACAAAACATACAAATAACCTATGGGGGATTTGAAAATTTTGAAATCTATGGTGGTGTAAAAAATCTCCTGAACTGGACACCCACCAAGAGCACCCCATTTTTAATTGCAAGGGCAGATGACCCTTTTGACCAAGAGGTGGTATTTGATGGCGCCGGCAATGCTGTTGCTACGCCAAATAACCCGTATGCATTGACCTTTGACCCTTCATATATGTACGCGCCAAACCAGGGAATACGCGGTTTTATGGGAATAAGATTTACGTTGAAATAATCTAAAACCCTGCTCTTTCTGAAGTTGCTCATAAGTTTCCTGAACTTTTTGGAATTTGTCCTCAGCACCTTTGCGATAGGCCTCATCCATATGCTGTAGTTTGTCAGGATGGTATTTTTTTGCCATTGTACGGTAAGCGGCTTTAATTTTTGGCAAAGTAGCTGAATTAAAACCTGAAATCAACAGACAACAAAATTGTTCTTTCTCGTAAACTATATTTAGTGGTAGAGCTTGTGATTTCGTTTATATAAACATCTCGAAAAGTTTTTGTGTTCAAGAGGTTTTGACCACTTAACATGAAATTCAATTTTTTATTATTTGGTGTATATCTTGCTGTAAAATCTGAAAAATAGTAGGTATTATTTGTGCGTTCTAATTCTTTAAAGTAATACCGTTCATTTTGAAGATAAAAATTTAAATGCTTATTAATATTTACCGTAATATCTAAAAAGCTTGTATTTCTTGTGGAGTTAAAAGAAAAATTATTAGATTTTATCTCACTTTTCAACCAATTTGAGCCAAGATGAAAGTTAAACGACCCTAAAAATCCAGAGCGCACTTCCATTCCATACCGGCTAAATAAACTATTAATATCTCTAAAGACATTGTTTACGCTATTTTTAAAAGTTGCGTTGGTAACTGCTATATTCAGTTTAATATTTGAGGAAATGGGTTTTATATATCTATCTATAGTTGTACTGGCACTTATATTTTCACGCCCGCTAAACTTTACTATTTCAGAAACAGAAAAATCGGGTGTTATTTGGGATTGCGTAGAAAAAAAATCGTTGTCTTTTGAATAATTTAAACTAGTTACCGCATAAAACTTATCTCCCCAATTTCCTAAAGTATATTCTACAAAAACGGATGACTTGTTTAATGGATTAAAATCATTGGTTCCGGAAGAGAAATTTCTAAAACTCGTAAGCACAAGATTAGGATATACTTGCTCCAAGTTGCTATTGGTGGAAGTGTATCTGTATTGTGATGTAATTTTGTTTTTACCATTAATTTTCCAATTAAACCCAACCATAGGATTTACATAAAATGGACTTTGATTCTGTGATTCTTCTTGTGTATTAAGTTTATTAAATAATTGATGTGCCGCTAATTGAGTAATAAAGTTTATGTTTCTATATTTATACAAATAGTTTATTTTTGAATAAAAATCTAGCACCTCATACGTTAGGTTATTGGAGTAACCTATTGGAAACTGTTCTGTTTCATTTTCAAAAAAAGAAAACCTAGTGATCAATCTGTCTTTTCTGTAGGTTTGACCTGCTTGAATTTCTAGTAGATTTCCATTTTTATATCGGCTTAGAAAATGAGTTTCTGTGCCGGCAAAAAATAGTTTGTTTTCGCTCGTTTGTGACACACCTTCTACCTGACCAGCATCAGGAAAAAGTTCTGCAAAAAGAAATTGAGAATTGTTATAATATTGGGGTGTTTTTTCGCTAATCACTCTCGCCGTGGTTAGTAATACTTTGGTGTCTTCAAGCTTGTTGGTAAAAGTAAGTTTATGGTCTATCAACTCATTTTGTTCCTTTAGTCTTTCAATAGTTGGAGTGGTGTTAAAAAGTAAATCTGCATTTGTGGTGTTAGTAGAGGCGTTAAACTTGCCAGTATATTCTAGTGTTTTAGTTTTTGAAATGTCAAAATTAAAATCTATTTTACCAAAACCGGTAAAAATATTTTTATGCATTTTAAAGTCTTCCGTATTTATAAAACTTTGGTTTTCCACTTGAAATTCTCGTACGCTATTTCTAAAAAACTTATTTTCATCCCAATTAAAAAGCCCTTGTGTTTTTAGTTTTAACTTGTTTGACAAAGTAAAAATGCCATTAATAGAGGCGAGCTCCGTATTGTTAAAATTAAATTTACTCCTTTGTATTCTGGGTCCTGAACTATTTAATCTTAATAGTGATTTTGCATTTTCTGCGCTTCCTACACCTCCCGGCTCAGCTATTGATGATGACCGTATGAGGCTGTTTAAATCGCCAGTTGCATCAGTGCCTACATTATTTAGATTTCCTAAAAAATAGTATTTTGCTTTTTTGCCGAAGGACATCAAGTTTGTTCTTACTGCATAAGTGTTTTCAGTAGTTACTCCATACCCTAGACTCATATTGCCAAACCACTGTTGCTTATTACCCTCTTTTAAAGTTAGGTTTAGTGCTACTCGTTCACTTTCTTCAATGCCTTTTAGCAATTTATTATTTGAATAACGCTCATATACCTGAACATTTTCAACGGCATCGGCGTTTAGGTTTTTGGTAAGTAGTTTATATCCTTTTTCAAAAAAATCATCGCCATCTACCATTACTTTTTCTATTGCTTTGTTTCCTACTTTTATAGTGCCATCTTCTTCCACGGTGACGCCTGGGATATTTTTTAGTAAATCTTCAACCACTTGTTCATTGCCTTTTGTAAAAGCACTTGCCTTGAAAGTAGTGGTATCTAGTCTTTTTTTTATGGCTGCTTCTGTATGTAAAATAATTTCATTGAGCGACACCGGCTCATAAGCGAGGGTGGCATTAATTATTTTGTTTTGTTGGATTTCAAGTGTAATTGGAATACTTTTTTTTTGGTATGAAAGTGCAATAAATTCTAATCCAAAGTGACCTGTTTTGTCTGTTTTAAGAAAATAGTATCCTTCAGAATTTGTAGCGGTATATGTTACAATTATTTTTGTGTCACTGGTTTTTAAAATTACATTAGCAAAAGCAATAGGGTTTTGCGTGCTATCTAATAAAACTCCAGATATTTCACTTTGTGTAAAAGCAAAATTGCCTGATAAAAGGAGTATCAGGCAATACATTTTTAAAGAAAAACAAAATGGTTTCAACTTATTCATCAAATAATTCTAACTCTGGCACTTTTTCATCACTCATTTCAAGCTTTGTTCCTCTAGGCATGGATGCTTGAAGTTTTTTAAAGCTCATTTCAGCACTTGTTTTGTTGAGTTTTAAAAATTTTTCAAATTCTATTGCTTTTTCCCATTTAACATCTTTCAGTAATTCATCGTGCAACATAATTTTTTGATCATTAAATTGAAACGTTGTTGCTGCCACATGATAAAAACCATCGTTATCTGTTGCTTCTAGTACTAAACCCGGCAAGCCTTGTAATTTCCAAGGGCCGTAGTTTATGGGAATTGCGGTAGTAAACCAAGCTTGGTAGGTTCTGCCTCTAAATTTACCTATAGCTTTGTTGCATAAAAATGAACTTATTGTTCTTGTTTCATCAGTAATCAGCCAATCAATAGTTTCTAGTTTGTCTTTAACCAAAACCATTTCTCCACCAACTATTTTTCTAAAAAATATTGTTTTTTGTTTATTGTTATAATATACAAACTTTGGTATGCCACCCGTATAATTAAATCGTAAAGAAAAAGAGCCATCTTCATTATACGTTCTTTCTTCGGCAGGTTTGTCTTTTTCGATTTGTTCTATAAACAACGCATTTGCACCTTCAACAATAAGTTGATGCTCCCAAGCAAAATCTGATCTTGTATTGTAGTATTCCGAATAAGTTATTATAATGTTTTGCTCTTGTTGAGCATACAGTAGATTCAAAAACAAAAAGAAAATAAAGAAAACAGGCTTTTTCATTGGAAACAGTATAATTTTTATTGTTCAACTACAGGACATGTAACGGGATGGCATTCTACACAATTCATACCTCCATTACCATCAGGTTTACAACCAGTACAAAGATAACATATCCCACCAACTTTATAAATAGTATAATCGGCAGTTGACTCTATAACAGTTTCTTTTTTAATCTGTACATTTTTTTTAAATTGAGTAAAAGAAACTATTAAAATTAATGAAAACAAAAGACTGGTTAAAATAAATAATTTTTTCATAATAAAAGGTTTTAATAGTTAAATATACAGCTAATCTACCCCCCCCCCTGTAAAAACCAAATATTAAAGGTTAAATTTTTGTTAAAACTATTGCCTTGTTTCTTTCTGCAACTACTCAAAAGCTTCCTGAACTTTTTGGAATTTTTTCTCGGTGTCCTTGTGGCAGTCTTTAATCGGTATCATTCAAAAAAGCGGCTGTCAAAAATAAAAGGGGATTGCGATATTATTTTGATTTTCTTAAATTGGGAATGAAAAGGGTTCAATAAAAAATTAAAATCCCCCTGCACAACCGCTGAAGGCACTTTTAAGACAACAAATTCATTGGTTTTTATAAATTGATTGCCTATCCATTGGGTTTTCGGATGATGTGGAAATCCATTCCACATTTCAGGGAGTTCCTTTGGAAGGACTTCTTTAATTTTAACGGAGTCAGGTATCCGTATTTCCAGCATTACAAAATCTTTCGGAAGAAAATAAACTGGCAAATGCACCATCACTTCTGCCATTGCCAGTGCACGGCTTTCGGCACAATAAATCATTTCGACTCCTTTAGTATTCCAGCGGTTACCGGAGAATCCCGCCCCTTTTCCTGAGAGCTCGTTTGCATATTTTTTTCGGGACAACCTAAAAACTTGCATTACACAAAGATGCCTTGATCAATTCTGTGCAGTTCATCAAGCACCATCTCTTTGCCATAAGAATCTTTAAGTAGCTCGATGGGTTTCATGGAGCCCAAAGCAAAAAGCGGCATGCGCAACCACAAATAAAACTGACTGCTTGTATCAAAAACAGTATTTCCTAAAAGCGCCACTTCAGCAATTTCAATGATTTTTTCAGAATGAATGGGTTTAAAGCGAAAGTCCTTCTCTGCCCTGTAACGTTGTAAGGACTTTGAAGAAATATTGAGTATTTCAGCCCAATCATCATCAGAAAATGGGGTGATTTTTGTAATTTCAGAAAACAAGTCAAAAGTGATCCCTGTCCTGATAGAATGAATCACCAACAATTTATTATCTAAAAAATCCTGAAATGAAAAGTTTTTATTTACACGGCCTCTCCTAATGGAAAGAGGCGTTTGTGCAACATAAACAGCAGCAGCTTCATTGACTTGATGGATTTGTTTGTTTACCGTTTTCATCATTCATACATTTGTCCTCAAATATAGGACATTTGTCCCGAGAAAAAAAATTTATTTCAAAACCCCTTCTCCTTCTGCAAATGCTCATAAGCCTCTTGCACTTTCCGAAATTTGTCCTCAGCACCTTTGCGATAGGCCTCATCCATATGCTGTAGTTTATCCGGATGGTATTTTTTTGCCATGGTGCGGTAAGCGGCTTTGATTTCGGAAGGAGTAGCTGTTTTTTCTATCTCCAAAATCCTATAAGCACTATCCGGATTTTTGAAAAACATCGCTTTAATACTTTCAAAATCGCGATACCCTATTGCTAAAAATCCGGCTATTTCCCGTATTTTTTCCACTTCAGGTTGTGAAACTAGTCCATCTGCCTGCGCTATATTAAAAAGAAAATGAATAATTTGAAGTCTGGATTCATAGCGGGTGCGCATTCGCAGATATTCACAAATAGGTTGTGTGGTAACTTCCCTGTTTTTTACTGCCTCATTAAAAGTCCGGAAGGTTGCGTTAGCCCTTTCTTTACCATAAGCCTGTACAAAATAATTCTGAACAAATTGCATTTCAGCAGCACTTACATTTCCATCAGACTTAATCACCATGGAGGCTAAAGAAAGTAAATTAAGCTCAAAATCGGCAGGAGTTACTTGTTGTCCTCCGGAACTATTACTAACTCTTGTTTTTTTACCTAAACCCTCAATAACACTTCCCAAAATAAACCCAATTATAGCTCCAGGAAACCTAAAAAAAATATATCCAGCTATTGCTGCAATCCAACGAATCATATTCTCTGCTAATTAAACTTGTAATGAATTGCCAAAGATAAGAATTAGTATTGAGTATTGAGAAGGAAGTATTTGAACATCGAATACTGAACACCGAACACTGAACACCGAACACTGAACACCGAACACCGAATACTGAACACCGAACACTGAACACCGAACACTGAACACCGAACGCTGAACACCGAACACTGAACACTGAATACCGAATACTGAACACCGAACACTGAACACCGAACACTGAACACCGAACACTGAACACCGAATACTGAACACCGAACACTGAACACTAATCTTTGAAATCGTTAATTTTAATATGAATTTATGACGAGAATATATCCCCTGATTTTTTGTAATTTAGTATCTTTGCCCTTTAGAATAATTATAAATAAGAAATATATGTATCCACCAGAATTAGTTAAGCCCATGCGCGAAGACCTTACTAATGTAGGTTTTGCCGAATTACATACCCAAGAAGAAGTGAACAAAGCCATACACCAAAAAGGTACTACCCTAGTTGTAGTGAATTCGGTTTGTGGTTGTGCCGCTGCTAATGCACGTCCAGGCGCTAAAATGTCTTTGCAAAATGCAAAAAAACCTAATCAATTAGTTACTGTTTTTGCCGGTGTAGATCGTGAAGCAACAGAAGCTGCAAGAGCAGAAATGGCTCCTTTTCCACCCAGCTCTCCTTCTATGGCTTTATTTAAAGATGGCGAATTGGTGCATATGCTAGAGCGTCACCACATTGAAGGTCGTCCTGCAGAATTGATTGCTGAAAATTTAAAGAATGCTTACAATGAGTATTGCTAAAAATCTTTAGCATATAGTTGAGATTATTCAAGAAAAAACCACTTTTGCTGAGTGGTTTTTTTATTTTTATAGCATGTATATAAAATGCCCATTAACAGATTTATCTAACCAACTAATTGTTCTTAGGGTATTACATCTGACTATTAAAAAACAAATAAAAAATAACAGATGAAACAGCTTCTTCACTTACTTAGTTATCCTTTAAGTGTGATTTATTATCTCGCTTTCGGCTCTGTTTTGGCTATTTTTCACCCCATACAATGGTTTTGCTTTAATGTTTTTGGCTATCAAGCGCACAAAAAAAGTGTGGACTATATGAACTTTTTCACCGTTGGCGCCTTGCGCATTTTGGGCACCCGATTTGACTTTTCTGTGCCAAACAACATTCCTAAAAATGTGCCTTTTATTATTGTTACAAATCACCAAAGCATGTATGATATTCCTCCTATTATATGGAGTTTGCGGCGTTTTCATCCTAAATTTGTTTCTAAAAAAGAACTAGGCAAGGGAATTCCAAGTGTGTCTTTTAATTTACGACACGGAGGTTCGGTACTTATTGATCGTAAAAACCCAGAACAAGCACTGTCAAAAATGATTGAATTTGCTAACTATCTGGAGAAAAACAATCGCAGTGGAGTTATTTTTCCTGAAGGCACACGCAGCAGAACAGGCGAACCTAAAACCTTTCATCGCAAAGGATTACAAACGCTTATACAGCACATACCAACAGGATATGTTCTTCCAATTTCCATTAACAATTCGTGGAAATTACAACGCTATGGTATGTTTCCTATTCCTTTAGGGGTGCATTTAAAATTCACTGTACATCCTTTTATTAAAATTTCTGATTATTCTTCCGAAGTCATTATTGATACTTTAGAAACCCAAATAAAAAGTGCCATAAAACAGTAATAATGAACAAAACCCAAGTGCAAATTCTTATTACAAATACAATTGCTTTTGTAAAACAAATCTTGAAAAATGCAGAAGGGGGTCACGATTGGTTTCATATAGAGCGGGTTTATAAAAATAGCTGCTTGATTGCAGAAAACGAAAAATGTGACATCCTCGTAGTTCAATTAGGAGCGTTACTTCACGATATTGGAGACAGTAAATTTCAAAATGGCGATGAACGTATTGGTCCTTCTATGGCTAGAGACTTTTTAGAGAAAGAAATGGTTGCAGAAAACATCCGTGAGCACGTAATCAAAATCATTGAAAATATTTCGTTTAAAGGCGGTCATGCCAAACAAGTATTTCGTTCCAAGGAGTTAGATATCGTTCAGGATGCCGATCGATTAGATGCCATTGGTGCTATGGGGATTGCAAGGGCTTTTAATTACGGCGGCTTTAAAAACCGAAAACTATACGACCCTGAAATGACTCCAAATTTAAACTTTACCAAAGAAGAATACAAAAACTCAACCGCACCCACTATTAATCATTTCTATGAAAAATTGTTGCTCTTAAAAGACAAAATGAATACGGAAACCGGTAAGAAATTAGCTGCAAAAAGGCATCTCTTTATGGAGCAATTTCTAAAGCAATTTTATAACGAGTGGGATGGGATACTTTAAGAAAAAATTACTTTAATTGCAACAGGCTACTAGTATCATTGTTCCTAACAATCCAATAATATGGTTTGCTTCCAATGGTTATAGGCACAATTTCTTTCACATTCCCCGGAATTATAAATCCACTTTCCACTGGTGGAATAACTTCAAAATTTCCTTTTCCATCTCCTAATAAAACCGCGCCAATAGATGCATCATATCTGCTAATTTCTGCATCGGTGCCATAGAAGTTTCCACCCAAAAGTATATCTAAATTACCATCTTTATTTACATCAGCTAGTTGTATAGATTTTACAGTGGATATTTGAGTATATTTAGGCAAATGCATACTGCTAAAATCCTTTCCGTTATTGTTTATAAAAAGCGTGTGTTCTAAATGATTGGCTTCTAATTTTTTTGCATTACTAAGCTCTTGTGGTGTAAAAATATCGCTAATGCCTGCATTTGCATAAGGTTCATATCTAGTAAACCGTTTTCTAAGCATAACCATTTGTGTAAGCATGCGATCTCGAATAGGATAGGGATGACTACCTCCTTCCATGTAATATGAAAGAACAGCATCTAAACTTCCATTGTTATCAAAATCATTGTATAAAATAGAAATCGGTTCGCTTGGAGATGCCTTTAATAGCGAATTTAAGCCAAGATTTCCAGCCAAAATATCCAAAAACCCATCGCCATTTATGTCTTCTACAGCTAAGGAGTACCACCACCCCACTTTGGAGTGCAATCCAAATTTTTCAGAGACATTTATATATTTTCCCTCTATATATTTAAAAACAGTAATGGGCATCCATTCTCCGGAAAGAATAAGTTCATTCTTGTTGTCGTTATCTATGTCTGCAAAAACAGCGTCGGTAATCATCCCTATTTCAGAAAGATTTTCTGACCACAATGCTGTTGCATCGGTAAATTTTCCATTATTATTTTTAAGCAAATAGCTTTTGGGTGTTTCTGGATTTCTTCCAGGGGTAACTCTTCCGCCTACAAAAAGGTCTAATTGTCCATCACCATCAATATCTGAGGCTTTTACTACTGCTCCGCTTTCATAAAGCTGAGGTAAGGCATCTATAGCTCTGGTAAAATTTCCCTTGCCATCGTTTAGGTAAAGTCTATCTTGGTAGTTTGGGTTATTAGCAAGTTCTTCATTTCCACCACTCACTACGTATAAATCAAGAAATCCGTTGCCGTTTGCATCAAAAAATAGCGAATTTACATCTTCAAAGTTTTTGTCTTTTTCAAAATCAATGATTACTTTTCGTGTAAAATTTCCCTGGTTGTTTTGAAGAAAAAGCTTTCCGGGAAATCCTAAGGCTCCTCCTAAAAATAAATCCTCTAACCCGTCGCCATTTACATCTCCCACAGAAACTGCAGGTCCTTCTTGACTATATTTATGGTGAAGTAAGGCTTCTCTTTTAAAATCGATATATTCATTTTCTGTATGAAATGCTTCTTTTGGAAGAACTTTAGAGGCATCTTCAAAATAACTATATTCGATGGTTTCCGGTTTAAAATCTTGTGTTGGATTTTTTTCAACAGCAAGAATTTGGTTTAACTCGGGATTTTCTAGGATTTGCATTTTTCTGTCCGGCCAAATTATTTCTACTTTTTGAATTGTAAGGTGTTCTTTAATGCCAAAATGCAATCGATGTTGTGAAGACGATAAAAATCCTCTAGTTGGGTTATAGTGCTCGGTTAAGATGGAGCCGTCAGAAAGGTATGCCTTTGCCATTGTGCCTAGGTTTGTTTTGCCTTTTATAGGAACTAAATTAATTGCTAAATAGTTATTATTAGTTAATTCATTCCCTTTATTTTTCATTATAAATGGTAAAGAATTGATGTTGCTTACAACGAGATCAAGAAATCCATCATTATCTAAATCGGCATAAGCAGAGCCATTAGAAAATGCGGGAGGACCACTATTCCATAAAGTAGATGCGTTTTCAAAAGACAAATTTCCATTATTTTTAAAAAAGAATGAAGACACTGCAACGCTTGGTATTTGT
The DNA here is from genome assembly GCA_001873105.1 of Flavobacteriaceae bacterium CG2_30_34_30. GTDB lineage: Bacteria > Bacteroidota > Bacteroidia > Flavobacteriales > Flavobacteriaceae > Planktosalinus. Next base: position 12,481 of record MNYN01000072.1, read on the forward strand.
TGAATCCAATCAAGTAAAGTGATTTCTTTGGCGTTTAATTGTTTTTGCAATTTATCCATTTCAAATTTAGCATAATCGTTATTGGTAATATCTCTAACATACCCATTTGTAATGTGAATATCTTTTAATCCATCGTTATCAAAATCAGCAAGAAGGGGGCTCCAACTCCAATCGGTATAAGCAATGCCATCCATAAAAGCGATATCTGAAAAGTTCTCAGTACAAGAGTTTATTTGAAGCATATTTGAAGTAAACTGGACTTTCAAACCATATTTCAGCATTTTTTCATACTTGTCATAATTTTGCGCCATAATAAGTGTTTTACGACGATAATTGTCTTTGGCAAGCATATCCACAGTAATTAAATCTAGACAACCGTCATTATTAACATCGCCATAATCTGAACCCATGGAAGAAAAGGAGGTGTGTTTAAGGTATTTGTCTAATTCATCTATGAAGGTAGAATTTCCTTGGTTTATTAATAATCGATCTGGCATAACATAGTCATTAGCCACGTAAATATCGGGTAAATTGTCGTTATTAAAATCGGCTATAACCGCACTTAAACCAAATGCTTCATTAAGAACTCCTGCACTTTTTGATATGTCTGTAAATTTATTATTGGTGTTTTTATACAGTCTGTCCGACACAAATTCAAATGAAGTTGGGGTAGCTAATCCTAGTTCACCATCCTTATTTTGTGTTATTTTAATGGTATTAGATTCTCTAAAATTTCCGGGATGGTTTAGTATATATACATCTAAATCGCCATCGCCGTCCATATCAAAAAAGTAGGCTTGAACAGAATATCCCGGGTCGTCAAGCCCATAT
>MNYN01000082.1 GCA_001873105.1 Flavobacteriaceae bacterium CG2_30_34_30
AAAACGGTCAACACTAATGAAATAGAAAAACTCAAGGAAAGCAGCACTAAGAATAGAATTATAATTAAATTAAATAGTTGGTTTTTTAATAATTTTATTTTTTCATCCAGTACTACGAATCTTATTGCTTCCCTATATAAAGCTCCAAAAATAATAGAGATTATAGAAACCTATAAACTTCATCTTAAAAATTTGTTAAAATTTAATAGGCAAATCTATGAAAATATTAATATAAAGTGTTTTATTTGCTGTACAAAGTTTTAAAAATTAATTAAGGCCTAATTAGTTACTTATTAAATTATTATAAATGAAAAACCTCATTCAATTTGCAATATTCCTCTCTTGTTTTTTTATTAAATAGTCAAACCGTCACAGAAAATTATATTAAAACCACCTCCTTCCTGATTGAAACCAGCGATGGAAACGTAACAGATGACCAAAAGATTGAGTCGATTACATATTATGATGGACTAAATAAACCTAAACAAGGCATTTCTCTTCGTGCGGGTGGTAACCGGGAGGATTTAATAACTCCTATAATTTACGATCAATTTGGTAGGAAGGTCAAAAATTATTTACCCTTAACAGTCATAGACAATGGAGCCAATTACTATACCGGAAACATTGAGTCCCAGTTGAAAACATTTTACAGTAATAAATTTCCCGATGACTTTAATTCCGCAAATTCAAACTGGGATTGGGATAATCCTTATTTTGAAAATTTGTATGATGATTCCCCTCTAAACAAAGTTAAAGAAGTGTCTTCACCAGGGTTTGATTGGAGGCTAGGAAATGGTGGCATACACACCAAGAAATTTGACTATGGAACAAATGCGGATACGGAAGTAAAAAAGTTTAAAGTAATATACAATGCAAGTAATGATAATGAACAAATACTAACTTCAGAAGGATATTATGACCCAGGGGTTTTATTTAAGAGTGTTAACAAAGACGAAAATTGGATATCGGGCTTATTAAACACTTCAGAATCTTTCACAGACAAAAATGGTAAAACTATTTTAACAAATAGTTATATCCAACAAAATTCACAGATAGTAAAACTTTCCACCTATTTTGTTTATGATGACCTAGGAAGACTCATTTACAAACTTACCCCTCAACTAGTTAGCAATGGAGATTTAATTGATTATGATTATTATGTACAAGGATGGGGTGTTAATGATTTTTTTGAACCTGGAACCAACCTCTCTGGTACAGTAAGGTTTACAATTTCAAATAATCTAATTAATATGTTTCAGGTAGGAATTTTTGACCCTAATGTACAGGGAGTTTTAAAAATTCAAACTGTGAAAAGTTTAAATACTTTTCCAATATTACCAAATTTACATTTAGGACCTGTGATGGGTATCACAAGTAATAATTCTAGCATACAAGTAGGGATTGCCAAAATTGAAAATGGAAATTTAATAATTGACAGAACATCCAATCAATTGATCAACTTTTTGGAGTTTAATTTTACTGTGGACCTATCCTTGGTTCTGTCAGAAGGAGACCTTTCCAATTATGCTTTTGAATACCGATATGATGAATACAATAGACTTATAAAGCAAAAAACGCCTGGAAAGGGATGGGAGTATATGGTTTATGATAAATTAGACAGACCTATTTTATCCCAAGATGCCAATCTAAAAAACCAAAATAAATGGTTATATACCAAGTATGATGTTTTCGGCAGAATTGTTTATACCGGTATTTTTAGTTCAAGTAGTACAAGAGAAGCATTACAAACATTAGCTAATGCGCAAAATACTATTTTTGAAAACCGTGTTGCCTCCTCAACAACTATAAATGGCTCAACCCTTCATTATTCTAATCAAGTATTTCCGAACTCTAACATAGATGTCCATACAGTTAATTATTATGACACCTATGTTGATCATGCCGGGCTTTCTTTGCCAACAACTACTTTTGGGGTCAACATGACACTAAGGACCCAAGGACTCCCAACGGTTAGTAAAGTAAGGGTATTGGATACAAATCATTGGATTACCACTCTCAGCACTTATGATGATAAAGCTAGGGAAATTTATATAGATTCAAAAAACGACCATTTAAATTCAAGGGTCATCACAAGATTGAAACTGGATTATACTGGTAAAATTGAAGATACTCATTCAAGTCACTTAAAAACGGGAAAACCCACAATTACTATAAGGGATTATTTCCATTACGACCACTCAGGAAGATTAAAATCACAAAAACAAAAAATTGACAATGAACCTGTTCAACTTATTAGTGAAAATTTTTATGATGAACTAGGCCAACTTCACAGAAAAGATGTGGGCGGGGAAACAGTTTTGGACGGTTATACTGATATAGTGAATATGGATGTCACCTTTGATGGAACTATAACTCATGCCTCCAATGACTGGTATTGGCCTTCGAAATTAAAAACCAAGGGAGCAATTGTAGATGATGGGGGAATATCGTTTAAGCTGATTGGAATAAACAACCATGTTAGAGTAGGCCTTTTGAAGCCACAAAACAGTAATGCCGCCAATGAATATTTAGATTATGGTTTTTATCTTCAATATATTACTGCAACAGATACTTACAGGGTTAATATAATAAATAATGGCAACCTTCAAAGCACATCTTATACCTATTCGCCCGGTAACATTTTCAAGGTAGAACGTGAAGGAAATCAAGTTAAGTATTTTAGAAATGGAAGTATTATTGCCACAGTTGTTTATGTAGGAAATAATGAATCCTTAACCTCTAAAGTTGCTTTTTCAGGACCGGGTGGAAGTATAGATAATGTAGTTTTATATGGCCCAAATATTAATAAAAAACTTCAGAATATATCCTATAAATATAATGTTAGGGGTTGGCTGGTTTCTATGAACGATTTATCAGAAAACGTATGGAGAAACCCTCCCCTATTTAGCTATGCCATTAATTATAATAAGGCTATTCAAGGTAATGCCGGGGGACAGGGTATGGCCAAACCATTATTTAATGGAAACATATCCCAGGTTATTTGGAAATCTGAAAATACAGATAAACAAAAACGTTCCTATGCCTATAAATACGATGGTTTGAACAGGTTAAATGCGGCCTTTAGTAGAAAAGGAAGCGATTTAAATACTGAGGACTTTCATTCTTTGGAAGATGTGAATTACGATCTAAATGGAAATATCACATCATTAATAAGGTTTGGGTTTCACCAAGGAGTTAACTTTCCAGTACCGTGGGACCAGTTATTATATAACTATGAAGGGAATCAGTTAACATCTGTATCAGATTTGAGCAATGATGAGGAAGGTTTTAATGGTAAACCCGTCCCAGGATCTCCCCTAACCACGGCACAATATACCTATGATGCAAACGGAAACCTAAAATCAGATACCGGAAAAAATATAGTTAATATTAGTTATAATCATCTGAATTTGCCTGTTAGTGTTACTATTTTAGATGGTAACAATGAGGGTGGTTATATCACGTATGTTTATGTTGCAACCGGGGTAAAACTTTCAAAAACCTTCACCCCTACCGGTGTAAACCCTAATGGTATTGTAACACAATATGATGGTAATTTTATTTATGAGAAATCAGTAACCGGTGAGGTTACACTGCAATTTTTTAGTCATCCCGAGGGGTATGTTTCCCCAATTGCCGATGGAAATGATTCTATTAAAGGTTTTGATATTGGTACAGGGACAACAACATATTCAAGTTATAACTATGTATTCCAATATAAAGACCATTTAGGTAACGTGCGTTTGTCATACTCAGATCTGGATTTAAATGGGTCAATTGACCCTAATACAGAAATTATTGAAGAAAACCATTACTACCCTTTTGGCTTGAAGCACAAAGGATATAATACAGCTATTACCGGTGCCGGCAATGTCATTGCCCAGCAGTATAAGTTTGGTGGCAAACAGTTGCAGGAAGAATTGGGCTTGCAATGGTATGATTTTGGTTCCAGAAACTATGATGCCGCAATTGGCCGTTGGTTTAATACAGATCCATTGAACCAGTTTGATTCACCCTACTTATATGCATTTAACAACCCGGTAATTTCTGTTGATCCAGATGGAGAATTTGCTTTTATAATAGCTGGAATTTATCTCGGAATGATGCAAGGAATGATACAAAATCAAATGAAAGGTAATAGTTTTCACGGTAATTGGGCGAATATTGGTCTAAGTGCCGCAAAAGGGGGAGTAACAGGTGCAATTGGAGGTGTAAACGCAGTTGTTGGATCAGCTTATGACACTTTTACTTTTGGATATGGCACTATAAATGTTTCAGCGGGAAGTAATTTGTCTTTTAACCTTTCACCAGCCTTTGCTTTTGGTAGTTATTCTTCAGGATTTGGAGCTAATCTTGGTTTTAATTATCAAAGCGGCAATTTCAACTTATCAGGTGGTGTGGGGATTATGTCATACAGTAGCTATAATGGTTTAGGAGTGAACGGCACGGAGTTTAGAAATTCGTTAATGGCAGGTTTTGATGATGGTAAAACAGGATTTAGTCTTGGCACAAATTTTTGGAATGGAAAAGATGGTATGAGCGGTTTTAATCAACAAACAGGTTTAATAAAAGGAAGGATAGGAGATTTTAACGTTTCTTATGAAAATGATGGAGCTCCTTTTGGGCCGGGTGAAGATGGAAAAAAAGGTACACCATTACTCAATATTCTTGGTGATGGCGAAGATAGCCATAGATCAGCTCATCTAAGTATAGGAGTTGGGGATTATAGACTTGGAGCAAATATTTTTACTGGAAAGAGAGAATATGTAAGAAATGAAAATCCTGAAAACCCCGTTAGTCCTTTGAAAAGAATGGTAGGTATGTTTAAACCACAAGGGGAACCTGGTGGTTATGGTGCCACTTTACCTTATGGATTGGTTAATGAAAAGGGTACTCAACACAGGTTTGCCTCTTTGTATTTTGGGTGGAACAATATGAGAATAGGTGCAGAATCATACAGGCATATTGGTCATCCCATTCAAAATATTTTTGCACATTATTTTTTATCGCCTCAACCGGGTTTTGAAACTACTTCTAATAATTTATTTCGCTATTTTCAATACCAAACTAGAAACCCTTTTACATCATGGTAAGGTCTTTTCTATTGTTACTTTTTTTTGCAGGTTGCTCTTGTTACAAAGGGCCTGTTTCAGAATTTGGTTTTTTTAGAAAAGATTATAAACCTGAAAACTTTGATATTGATAAAAATCTCTATAATATCATCGACACCACAGAGGTATATGAAAGAGTGGGGACTTTTGACCTAAATAATAATGAATTTTATCCTTATGATGATCATAAATATGGATATAATTATTTAAAATTTTATGCAAATGGAAAGGTAAGTGATTTTAGAAGAATAAGGACTGATGGAGAACCATTTTCATCAAACCCTGAACCCGAACTATCCAGAAATGACTTTGACCCTGCTAAATCGGCAATGGGTTATTTTTATGCTTATGACGGTAAAATATTTTTTAATTTTTTTGTAAGACATAGAAATTGTTACGGATATTTTAACAAAAGTGAATTCATAATTAAAAATGACACATTGATTGAAAAAAACATACAAACAATTAATGGTAAAGACATAGAAGTTTTTTATGTCAAAAAAAACATTCCTATTGAATTTTTGCAAGGCTGGCAACCGGATTGGTAAAATTAAAAACAACAAACTTAAAATGATGAAAATTAAAATACTCTTTCTCCTATTATTGATTTTTTGTACTTCCACAATGGGAGCACAACAAATGGAAATGGTAAAAAAGCCGTTAGACGCCCCGGATTTTTATCAAAACGGTAAAAAATATAAAATGGGAGAACTCGTCCTGTTAATGAAACCAAATTATGAAGCTGTAGATTATATGAAAAAAGCAAGAACCAATTACACCTTTTCTCAAATCTTTGCTTTTACCGGAGCAGGCTTGGTGGGTTATCCTATTGGAACCTCTTTGGGAGGTGGAGATCCACAGTGGGCAATTGCCATAGCTGGTGGAGGCATCATGGCTCTTTCCATCCCTTTTCTAGTCGCAACAAATAAAAACAGTACTAAGGCTGTGGAATCATACAATAAAGGTTTTGGCAAATCAAAAAATACCGCTTTTATCCAATCGGTTAAATTGGTATATACAGTCAATGGCTTTTCACTGGCATTGCAATTTTAGATAAAAATTTAAAAAGAAAAAAATGAAAATTTACACAAAAATAAAACTCATTTCTGTAATAATTATAACTGCATTCTTTGCATCTTGTAGTTCAGACGATGACCAGAATTTCAACCTTTTATTAGGAGATTGGATAGAAACAGGAAAATGTGAGGAACAAAATGTATTAACATTTAATTCTAACAGGAGTTATATCTGGATACAATCTCAAAACTTAACCTGTGAAAGCAATATGTATCCCACTACAAAGACAATGCATTGCAAAAAATTGATTATAAGTACAATGCAAGGGGTATGGTGACCCATGTCAATGAACCGGGAAATCTGGGGGATGATGTATTTGCCTATAAGTTAAATTATGATGTGATTGAAGGACAGGGGGGGTTAACTATATCCCCGGATTTTAAGCCAATGTATTATGGTAATGTTGCTCAAGTAACGTGGCAATCTGCGAGTGACCTGGTGAAAAGGGACTATAAATATAGCTATGACTCCTTCAACCGGTTAAAAAAAGCCTCCTTTTCACAAAGTGATTACCACCTCAATCAGGTAACCTATGACAAAGGCGGAAATATTACCGCATTACACCGGAACCTTCAAAACGGTTTTCATAATTTTCAGTACCAATATGAAGGCAATAAAGTGCATAGCATAAACGGCACACAAACCATTAACGGACAAATGATGCCGGTGGTAAGGAGTTATGGTTATGATGTAAACGGCAATATGATTTCAGACTCGTCGAAAGGGGTTGACCTTATTGAATACAATTACCTCAGCCTCCCGGAACGGGTGGTTTTTACAAATGGCAACAGTATTGAATACGATTATACCGCAAGCGGCGTTAAATTACAAAAACGTTTCATCACCAATAGTCAGACAGTCACTACAGATTATCTACATGGTTTCCAGTATGAAAATGGAGAGTTGCTATTTTTTGGACAGCCGGAAGGGTATGTGGTTCACACGGTAGCCACTAATGGAACAGAGACCAACCAGTATGTTCATAATTTTACAGACCATCTTGGCAATGTGCGTATTTCTTATACCGATCTAGACGGTAGCGGAAGTATTGACCTGGGCGGGGAAATAGTAAAAGAACGAAACTATTACCCATTTGGCTTACAGCACCAGGGTTACAATAATGTGGAGTTCCCGTTGGGCAGTATGTTCAAGTATGGCTTTGGTGGTAAAGAGTTGCAGGAAGAAAACAGCATAGGCTGGATGGACTTTGGGGCACGCAATTATGATGCTGAATTGGGCAGGTGGTTTAATGTAGATCCACAAGCAGAAAGGTATCATATAATGTCACCCTTTGCAGCGATGGGTAACAACCCTATTATGTTTGTGGATCCTAATGGGGAGGAGCTTATATCTGCAATTTTAATTGGGGCAGTAATTGGGGCTGCTACTGCTGCTGTTACTTATTCTTTACCTGCATTAGCAACAGGAAATTGGAATATTGAAGCGTTCGGAAGTTCTATTTTAACAGGAGCAATATCAGGAGCAATATCTGCTGGTTTAAGTTCAGGTGCCGCAGGACTTAGTGCTTCAGCCATAGCAAATGGAGGATCAGGAGCTTTTTGGCAGAGTACCTCGTTTAATATTTTATCAGAAACAGCTTCACAAGTAGGGACAAGTCTAGCTGTAGGTAATCGGATATCTGTTGGAACAGTTGGTGGTGCCATAGCAGGAGGGATTGTTGGTGGAAATCTACCTAAATGGAAGGGAGTAGAAGGGGGATACCTTAAAAATGCTATGGGAGAAATTGGTTTTAATACTTCAAGAGGTGGAATAAGAGGAGCTTTTTCGGGAGGAGTTGGTGCTGCCATTGATGGAAGTAATATTGGTAAAGGAATCAAAAATGGCATGATAAATGGCGCAATAGGAGGAGCTTCACAAACTATAGGATTAATAGCTACTTTTGGTGCTACATATAATCCCTCTGACGACCAATTGAAGTATGCTAATAATATGGCAAGTGCATTTGGTCTTTCAACAAGTGATGTTGCTTGGAGAAAAGGCGGTTTATACCAAGTATTACAACCTCTTTGGTCACAAGGTTATAAAAGAGAGGTTACATGGGGCAATACTGTCGCTACTTTTAGAGATACTGATTCTGAAACATTTGGTCACGAATATGGGCATATTATTCAGAACCATATGCAAGGCTGGGGCAACTTTCAGGGAAGAGGGCTGTTTGAGCAGCTATTTTTTAGGGGTAATCCTTATCAAACGCCAGGAGCAAATGAATATGAAGCAGACCGATTACTTTATAAATATGGTTTTTAAAAAATAGAAAAACATGAAAAATTTATTTGTTTTAGCACTTATTATTTTTGTGTTGAATGGATGTTTAGTTCCTCCAAGTCCTGTTCATTACAAATATACAGAAGTTAATAAAAACTCTTATAATAAAAATATTATTAGCATTAAAATAAGAAATGTTTATCTAAGACATCTTCCAAAAAATAATTTTGATATAGTAAGCACCTTAATATTAAAGAATACTTCAAATAAAGAAATTGCTATTGATGATTATAACTTTACTATTAATTCAAGTGGAAATGAGGCTTTTGAAATTAATAGTATAGAACAAATGGAGAAAGATACCACCTATACTCCTAAAGGCAAAATATTGTATTATAAAAATAAAAAGGAAGCTCTAAGGTTACCTCCTAATAAAAATATTCACTTTTTAATTATACATAATATGAATGTTAATATATATTATAAGCAATATAATTTTAGAGATTTAAAAAAAATTGAATATACTATTGAATTAAATAACGAAAAAAATCAATTTGAGTTTCACGGCTTTTAGTTTGGTTAAGCTCGATGATTTGGTATTGGGGATATATTTACCGGAACTGCCATAGGCGCCATATCAGGTGCTATTAGTGCAGGTATAGGCAGTGCTTTTACCGGAACGGGAGCTGTTTTGGCAAATAGTGCTTGGCAACCTTTGGCACAGGCGGGTGCCCATGGGTTATTTCAAGGGGGACTTGCAGCTGCACAAGGTGGCAGTTTCTTACAAGGCGCGGCCATAGGTGCTGCAAGCTCTGGAATTGCATCTTTCACTACTGGTGGTGGTCCTGTCGCACAAATGGCAATGAGCGCCTTTACCGGTGGTGCTATTGCTGAAATAACCGGCGGCAATTTTGTGGAAGGTTTTGCGACAGGACTTACGGTTAGTGCTTTAAATCATGGTTTGCATGATGTAGCAGAAAAAGTGGCTTCTCGTCAAATGATTAAAAAAATTGAATCAGTAGTAGAGATGATGAGAGAAAAAAATTTGGAACTTGGATTATATAGTGATGGGGATTATAGAAATTTAGATCTTACTCAGATAGAAGAAATTGATTTTAATTTTAAAGAATATCCTAGAGATAATTCATTTGGTTCATATACGACAACTCCTTACCATTTAAAAGGCACTTTCACCTTGTGTAATGGAAAAGAGGTTTCCTTTTTTGTCGATTTTTTAGCAAGAGAAATTAACTATGTAAATAAAATTATTTTTCAAGGAACAAAAGAAAGTTATTCAAACCTAAAAGTAAAAAATATGGTAGAGTTTAAAGGTTCAGGGGTAGTTTTAAGAATGTCAATACCCAATCAAACACAGTATAGAGATTTGTATCGTTATGTTTGGGGGTTGGACTAATTCATTTATTTTTCCATTAATTTGCCTTACATACCATTTGATACTCATAGTTTATTCTTTCTGGTCAATTTAAAAATTAAAAAAATAGCAAATGAAACATATAATTTTTAAGGTTTTACTTCTAGTATTTATATTTCAATCTTGTTCTAAGCCTAAAGAGCAAGTATTCATTTCAAACTATAATATTTCTGTGACCGGTGATTATTCTCAAGAAACTTCTTTATTCATCCTTCATTTAAAAAATGATTCTCTTTTTTATTTACATTTTGACGCACCACAATTTAAACCTAATTACCTTGGCAAATTGAAGCACAATAAATTTGAAACCGAAATAGATAAATTAAGTCTTGAATATTTTAAGGATTCACTAAAACTTTATAGTGGTAATATTAAATATCAATTTAAAGAGTTAAAAGAAAAAACCACCAACGCTTTTTTAATAAATAAAGACTATTTTATTGGAAAAGAATTTATGGTAAATACAAAACGCAATAAAACTCTCATTAAATTTATTGATGAAAAAAGTGGTTATGATTTATCTAATGGCTCAAGTTTTGAATGGGATTTAATTGAATTTGAAGGTTATTATTTTTTATGGAATGTAACTATCATAGATAGATTCCCATTATTTATAAAAAATATCACGGGAGATACTATTTTCACACAACTTTTTACAAAAGATGAAGTGCTGAATATTATTTTTACAGAAAATGAATTTTACTAAGTAATAAGTCTTTTAAAATCTCACAAGAAAGAGTAATAATTGATAATGGAATTGAGTTTTTTTAAGTACATATTCATAGATAGAATTTAAATTTCTATTTGAATTGCTAATTATAATAATATATTAATAATTTCTTACAAGGCGCGGCCATAGGTGCTGCAAGTTCGGGAATTGCTTCTTTCACAGTGACTGGCGGACCAGTAGCACAAATGGCAATGGGTGCTTTTACCGGGGGTGCCATTGCTGAATTAACCGGAGGTAATTTTGTTGAGGGATTTGCAACGGGGCTTACGGTGAGTGCTTTGAATCATGCGTTGCATTCAATTGCTATTGAAATTCAGAAATCTAAATATTCAATAACTGGGATATTCGGTGCAGGACCAGAGGGTACTGAAGGAAATGCTGATTTAAATAGATATATAAAAAGACGGGGTGGAACAATGTTTACCAGTACTGCAGGGGAGGGAGATTCTGAAATTATAGATCATATATTAAATGAATACAATGATGGGAAAATGATTAAAATTTTTGGATATAGCCGAGGTGCAGTTGCAGCGGTTAGAATTTCAAACTCATTGAAAATACCAATTGTAGAACTTAATCTTTATGATCCTGTAATTTTAGGTGGTCAGCTTACATTGACTGGAAATCATGTGAGGGTAGTAAATAATTACTATCAACGCAACAATACAGATTTGAGTAGAGTTCTTAATGGGAAGTATCCCACTAATCCATTTAAGGGTAGTCCTTTACAATATAATGAAAAGTATGGCTCTACTATAATAAATAATGTCAATTACACAGGACATTATTATAGAGATGGAAGCCTAGTTAATCATAACAATATAATCAAACATATTTTTGGTCTTTAAACTATGAAAAGTTATAAAAATGTATTAAAAAAAGTTTTATTAATAATTTTATTTATTCTTTTAATTTGGTTGTTATTTATATATGTTTTACCAAAAAAATTTGTAATACAACCATATATTTCCGGAAAAGTTAGCGACACAAATGGTCTACCTATCAAAGATGTGGTTGTTTATCGTTTAATGGACATAAATATTAAAAATTCAGATTTTGGTTATGAAGAAAAAAATATGGTTGTTTTAGACGAACAATTTACCAACGGTGAGGGCATTTTTATTTTTAAAGAAGTGATAGAATATAAATGGTTTCTAATGCCAATTTTTAAACCTACAAACATTTGTGAATCTATTTTGGAAGTAAAAAAAGAAGGGTATATGAACTATGAAACAAATCTAAGTATAATAAACGAAATGTATTTTCATTGTAAAAATATTACTTTTGAACCAATAATTATTTTAAAAGAGCTATAGCGTTATTATTAACAAAGCCGTTAGGGCTATAGTATTTAAAAACGCCTATCATCTTTTAGTATTTTTATTTTTAGTTTGGTGTGCTGGAGTAGAATATCATGAAACCATAAGATTATTGAATAATTTAAATGACACTGAAGTAATTGAAACATATATTGGAAATAAGGATATTACCAACGAAGAAATTTCTGCAAAATTGCTAATACAAAACTCAATAGAAATTTTTATTGGCTCCTCTAACATTCCTAAAAGTTATAAAAAATACTGATATAAAGATAAAAGAGTTTGAAAATTGGAAGTTTTATAGATATTTATGTCAAGATAATTAATCTAGAACCAAGAAAAATGGAGGTATCTCAAATCCTGATGATCCTGCACCTATTGAAATGAAGTCAATAGAAAAAGTTACTAAGGCATTGTCTGACCTATTTAACAAGGCAAAAAAACCTAAATTTGAAATAGTAGAACAGATAGGAAATACAAATGCTTTTGGTCAAGCCTCTGCTGGATTTTATCAAGACGGTAGCTTAGGAGAAGTTTATCCTATTAAAATTGCTCATAAAACATTTAAATCTTGGATGCAATTAGGATCAACCGTTGGTCATGAATTGATTCATGTAATTGATTTTTATGGCAATTATCCTATTTGGCGTACTAGGTTTGGTCCAGATGGAGCAAAAGCAAGAACTGAAATTAATGCCCATCGATGGCAAATTCAAATGTCAGCTCCTGTGAATATGCCCCGTTATAATTCCTTTATAAATCAAGTTTACGTAGGGAGCAATTTAAAACCTTATGGAATAAATTAATTCTTTATAAATTATCAGTAGTGTCCGATAAAACATTTTTAAAAGCGGGATTTCCTTAGTTGGATTTCCCGCTTATTTTATATCTTGTTTTTACCACAAAACTCGATATATGAACAAAAGTAAAAACTTTAGCGGACAACCCATAATCAAACAAGTTTTAAATTTCATTGATCCCAAAGATGTTTATCGGACAGCTAAAAAGCGCAATAGCGATAGATATACCAAAAAGTTCACCACTT
>MNYN01000013.1 GCA_001873105.1 Flavobacteriaceae bacterium CG2_30_34_30
ATTTGCCTCATTCAAAATTCCTTAATCTTTTTATTTGCTTGGGAAATTATGACGCTTTCTTGTTTTGTTCTCATCATTTTTGAATACCAAAAACAAGCAACCCTTAAAGCAGGCATCACTTTTTTAATACAATCGCACGTTGGGGTATTATTTCTTACTTTAGCCTTTATTTGGGTGTATTATCGAACCGGTTCCTATGATTTTGAAGCGATACGACAGTTTTCCACCACCTTTCCTTCTGTGGTGAGTTTGGGTTTGTTTTTTACATTTTTTATTGGTTTTGCTATCAAAGCCGGATTTGTGCCTTTTCATACTTGGCTTCCGTATGCACATCCTGCTTCCCCTTCTCATATTTCGGGGGTAATGTCCGGGGTTATTATTAAAATTGGAATTTTTGGCATCTTGAGAATGTTGCAGCTCATTCAAACCGATTATTTGGTGTTGGGATATTTTATTCTTGTGTTTTCCGTTATTTCAGGTATTTATGGGGTAATGCTTGCTATAATACAACACAATTTAAAAAAACTCCTCGCCTACCACAGCATTGAAAATATTGGCATTATCGGCATCGGCATCGGGTTGGGAACCCTGGGAATAGGACAAGAAAACAGTATTCTGGTTTTTCTCGGTTTTGGCGGTGCGTTGCTTCATGTTCTAAATCATTCCCTATTTAAATCGCTACTATTTTATGGTGCCGGTAACGTGTATCAAGCTACTCATACCATGAATATTGAACATTTGGGAGGGCTTGTAAAACGAATGCCCCATACCACACTATTATTTCTGATTGCTTCGCTTGCTATTTGCGGGCTTCCTCCTTTTAACGGTTTTGTATCTGAATTTCTTATATACTCAGGACTATTTCAGGGAATGAAAAACATTGCAATGCTGAATATAATGACCCTACTTTTTTCAGTTTTTGGATTGGTACTAATCGGAGGTCTTGCGCTACTATGCTTTACTAAAGCCTTTGGAACCATCTTTTTAGGGAATCCACGTCAGGATTATAATGAAGTACCCTCTGAATCCAAATCAGGAAAACTCGTGCCAATGTATATGGCCGCAGCCGGTATTGTTTCTATTGGTTTATTTCCTAAATTTTTCTTATCTCTTTTGCTTGAACCTATAAAATTGTATGGGGATAAAATGAATTTCATAAGCAATAATCAAACTTCCATTCAAATTAGTGATACACTTCAATATATAGGATTTTGTGCCATGGGGTTTATTGTTTTAGGAGCCTTAATTTTCTTTATTAGAAAATTGGTTACAAACAAAAAACCAAAACCAATACTAGCCACTTGGGGTTGTGGTTATGTAGGGGAAACCAAAAATATGCAATATACCGCAAGTTCGTTTATAAGATCGTACAGAAAACTTGCAGAACCACTTTTATCCATTAAAAAACATAAAATTGAAATTGACGGTGTTTTCCCTACACTAGGAAAACATGAAACCCATCCACACGACAAAATAGAAATATGGCTCTTTGAAAAACCCTGGAAACGAATGCGATATTTCTTCGGAAAATTTCAGTTTTTGCAAAACGGTAATGCCCAGTTTTATGTACTTTATGGGGCTGTATTCATTACATTAATAATTGGATTTCCTATTTTACAGGATGTAATAAAAAAAATAATTTACTTTTTAAACCAAATATAATATGCTAAGTCTTGTATTAATAATCGTTGCAAGTTTGTTTTTTATGGGGATAGTAATAAGAACTAAAAGCATCACTTCTGGCAGAAAAGGGCCCGGAATATTTCAGCCCATGAAAGATGTTATTCGATTGTGGAAAAAAGGAGCTGTTTTTAGCCGTACTACCAGTTTTATTTTTCAGATAGCGCCTAGCATTTACTTTGCTTCCATTATTATGGCCATTTTAGTAATACCATTTGGACAGTACAGAGGCATTGTATCTTTTGATGGCGATTTTGTGTTTTTTGCTTATGTGCTAGCTCTGGGAAAATTTTTCAGCATTATTGGTGCTTTAGATACCGGAAGTAGTTTTGAAGGAATGGGTGCAAGTCGTGAAGCATTATACTCGATGTTAGCAGAACCAGCTTTCTTTATTTTAATGGGTTCTTTTGCTTTGTACACGGGTCATACTTCGTTTCACGAAATATTTACATCGCTCCATTTTGGTTCTTATATCTCTTATGGTCTGGGTGTTTTAGCAACGTTCGTATTAATTATGATTGCCATGATTGAAAACAGCCGTATGCCGGTAGATGACCCTAAAACGCATTTAGAATTAACGATGGTGCACGAAGTAATGATTCTGGACAACAGTGGTTTTGATTTAGGTTTGATTCTATATGGCACAAACCTAAAGTTTGCAATGTACGGTGCTCTTATTGCTAATTTTTTTACTGGCACTTTTTCTATACTTATTTCCATCTTAATCTTTTTATCGGTACAAATCCTGTTTGCTATTATGGTTGGAATTTTAGAATCCTTTTCAGCACGATTTAGAATGGGAAACAATGCCCAGTTTATATTTACACTTACCTCTATTTCTATATTAATATTTTTTGGGGTGTTGTTGATAATGGGAAAATTTGTTTAAGAAGAGCTTTTATAATCTATTTTATAGATTTGGAATAAAACAATTTGATTTAAAAAATTTTAAAAAATGACAAACGTATTATTAATCGTATTTTCCATGTCGCTTATCTATTTAAGTATAGCAAACCGGCTGATGAGTTATGTAAAAATTATTGCCTTTCAAGGCATTCTATTGTTTGGAGTAAGCTTTATTGAATTGGGAGAAATGAACCCTTTAAACCTTACTTTTATCCTTTTAGAAACCGTTATTTTTAAAACACTTGCAGTGCCTTTATTTCTTAATTATGTAATAAATCGAAATGCTATTACTAGAGAAGCAGAACCTTATGTGCCCAACTTTATTTCCCTTATTATTGTAACATCCATAGTTGTGTCCACTTTTTTGTTGTCTAACACCATTGAAGACTCCCAATTAAACAAAGTGTATTTTGTTGCAGCTCTGTCTGCTTTATTTACGGGTTTATATATCATTGGCACCAGAAAAAAAATCCTTACGCACGTTATGGGCTTTTTAGTGATTGAAAACGGCGTTTTTATTTTATCCCTAGCCGTAGGTAACGAAATGCCATTACTTGTAAACACTGGCATTCTTCTTGACCTTTTTATTACCGTATTGCTTCTTGGAATATTTGTAAATAAAATTGGAGATGTTCTTGGAGGCGGAGATGTAGATCAATTAAGAAATTTAAAAGATTAACCTTTGTTGATTTTGTTGTAAAAAATTTAATAAACTATCACTCAAAATATGACCATACCTTATTTAATCGGAGCATTTGCTATATGTGTGTCCCTCTTTTTTAATAGAAACAAAAAGATGAATTATACATTGGTGGCTATTTTTATAATTCTTCAATGGTTATTTACCATCTATGAATACACCCATAAAAACATAGAAGAATACAGTTATTTCCTACCCGATGCTATAGGAATTTTACTGCTTTTTACCATTAGTATCATTGCCATCCCAGCCTTTTACCATAGTTATGTTTTCTTTTCAAAAAATGAGGATAACCCAAGAAATAGAGCGATGTATTATGCCTCTATGGTTGTACTCCTCTTTGCATTAAGTTTAGCATACCTATCCAATCATATTGCTGTAACCTGGATTTTTGTAGAATTAACCACCCTTTCAGCTTCCGCCCTCATTTATCACCGCAGAAATGTTCGCACTTTAGAAGGCACTTGGAAATATGTTTTTGTTTGTTCTATAAGTATTACTTTTGTTTTTATAGGCATTTTGTTTCTAAGTATTGCCGTTCAGCAAGTGGGTCAAAGTGATTTAACTTTTACCTCCTTAATACAAAGAGCCAATGAGTTAGACCCGTTTTGGCTTCGATTAGCCTTCATTTTTATTTTTACCGGTTATACCGCTAAAATAGGATTAGTGCCTATGTACACTGCCGGGATTGATGCAAAAGATAAAGCACCCTCGCCAGCCGGAGCCTTATTATCTAGTGTTTTAATGAATGTAGGATTTATAGGCATCTTTCGTTTTTACGAAATTACTGCACAAACAAAATTAATTTCTTGGACCAATAATATCCTTATGATTTCTGCGGTACTTTCCATATTTATCGCCACCGTTTATATGATAAAAGTGAAAAACATAAAACGAATGTTTGCTTATTCCAGTATTGAACATATGGGTATCGTAATGTTGGGTATTGCTGCCGGTGGCATTGGCTATTATGCCGCCATACTACATATTATCCTTCACTCTTTTGTGAAATCCAGCTTGTTTTTTCAAATGGGGCAAATTTATCGCATTTACAAAAGCAAAAGCATTTATGATGTGGGCAATTATTTTAAGTATAACCTTACCGGAGCAATGGTCGTTCTTTTAGGATTCATTTCAGCAACGGCAATGCCACCGTCAGGTTTGTTTGTAAGCGAATTTTTAATTTTCCGCTCTTTGTTTGAAGCGCATTACTTTTTCGTCCTTATTTTGGTTTTATTTCTACTCACCATCATTATTTGGGCTTTTGGAAAAAACATATTCAAACTCCTGTTTTCCCCAGCGGTAGATTTTGATGAAACCAATTTAGAACGCATAAAACCCTATGAGTCTATTTCACAATTCCTTTTTCTGGGTCTTGTGGTGTATCTCGGATTAAATCCACCACAGGAAATGGTTGATTTGATTAATGAAGCCGTTAAAAACTTACCTTTATAGATATGAACGCTATTGTTATAAAAAATAACCAGCAAATTCCTTTTGATTCGATTCCTACTTTGGAGTACAACAAGTTTTTGGAATACAACACCGCTTTGTTGCAAAATGAAGACTGTCATTGCGTAAATTATTACGGCATTGCTGTTCAAGAGAACGTAAAACTCATTTGCTGTATTGCAAACGATAAAGACGCTACAATTCTTCTATCATCATCTTTGGTGGGGCTTGAAACACCTCTGGAATGTTTTGCACAACATCATTTAGCTTTTGAAAAATTTGAACGGGAAATTCACGAAAATTTCGGTATTCCCTTCCTTAATCATCCTTGGTTAAAACCGGTTAGATATCCTTTTAACGCTTCAAATAAAAACAATACCATTGCCAATTATCCATTTTTCAAAATAGAAAGTGAAGAATTGCACGAAGTTGGCGTTGGGCCCATTCACGCAGGAATTATTGAACCCGGCCATTTTCGTTTTCTTTGTAATGGCGAACAAATTTTGCATCTCGAAATCCAATTAGGCTATCAACATCGCGGTATTGAAACCCTATTTCTGCAAAAGAAAAAATTAATAGAACGACACACTTTAGCCGAAAATATTTCTGGCGACTCTGTTGTTGGTCACACCACAGCCTTTGCAAATTTATGGGAGTCTTTATGTAATGTAGAAACTACAGAACAAGCACACTTTGAACGAACTTTAGCATTAGAATTAGAACGCATTGCTGTTCATACCGGCGACCTAAGCGGTATGTGTACCGATGTGGCATATCAATTAGGCAGTGCCGTTTATGGCCGGCTTAGAACACCCATTATTAACTTTTTTCAACTATGGTGTGGAAACAGGATTGCGAAAGGGTTAATTCGTTCGGGATATTCAAATTTTCCTTTCACTAACGAATTAGGTGAAAAATTAAAAACAGT
Source organism: Flavobacteriaceae bacterium CG2_30_34_30 (assembly GCA_001873105.1). Lineage (GTDB taxonomy): Bacteria > Bacteroidota > Bacteroidia > Flavobacteriales > Flavobacteriaceae > Planktosalinus. The sequence continues at coordinate 5,667 of MNYN01000013.1, forward strand.
TTTAGAAGCCTTTGAAACCGATTTTGAAGAAATAAGCAAAGCAACCTTTGCTGCTCCTACCGTTTTAGGTAGACTGGAGAAAACAGGAATCATAACCAATCAAGTAGGTAAAAACATTGGCCTTGTGGGAATGGCAGCAAGAATGACCAATATAAACCGAGATATAAGAAGTTCTCACCCATACCACCTTTACTCAACCATTTTGCATCAACCAATTCTTAAACATCACGGCGATGCATATTCGCGGGCAAGAATTAAATATCGAGAAATACAACAATCTATTACCTATATTAAAACCCTATTAAATGCCATACCGTCACATAATACTACTAAAATAGAAATGCCAAAACCTACTCCAAATGCCTTTATACTTTCAATGATAGAAGGCTGGCGAGGTGAAATTTGCCATTGCGCTATTACCAATGCGCAAGGAGAATTGGTTCACTATAAAATAAAAGACCCTTCTTTTCATAATTGGCTAGCAATGGCTTTAGCGGTAAGAAATAATGAAATTTCAGATTTCCCAATAAGCAATAAAAGCTTTAATTTATCTTATGCCGGTCACGATTTATAATTTCAAGTTAAAAACGAACGTATGATTAACAATTTAAAAATACTCTTTCACCAAGGAAAACAATACATACCAGATGTAACCACAATTGAAATTCCAGGTGTTTTTCGTGGTTTGCCTATTATTAGCAACGAAAAGGTTGATGTAAATGCACTTGAAGAACTATGTCCAACAAAGGCCATAACTATCAATCCTTTGCAGATAGATTTAGGTAAATGTACCTTTTGCGGAGAGTGTTCTATGGCTTTTCCAAAAAAAATAACATTTACAAAAGACTATAAAATAGCAAGTAATAGTCGTGAAGCATTGATTGTAAAACAAGGAGTAGAATCACCAATTAAATTAAATCCCGAGAGCATAAGAAAGGAAATCAGTGATTATTTTAGCGGCTCTCTAAAACTTCGTCAAGTATGTGCAGGAGGCGATGGCAGCTGCGAGTTAGAACTTGGTGCCTGCGGTAATGTTAACTTTGATATGGGCCGTTATGGAATTGAATTTGTTGCATCACCTAGACACGCTGATGGGATTGTAATTACAGGCCCCATTACTAAAGGTATGGCAGAGCCTTTACAAATTTGCTATGATGCTATACCCGAACCAAAAATTATTATACTTGCCGGAACCGATGCCATTAGCGGCGGTATTTTTGCCGATAGTCCAGCATTAAACAGACATTTTCTGGAAACCCATACCATTGATTTATATGTTCCTGGAAACCCAATACATCCTTTAACTTTTATTAATGGTGTTTTAGAATTAATCAGAAACAGGAAATAAAAAAATTTAGGATTTTAAGTTAAAAAAAGGTTTTTCAATAATAGGATCCGGAACTACAAACAATAATTTTTCGGGATATAAAGATGCTCTTACCATTTTGGTTTCGCCCATATATTCCCCATCCATTTGAAAGGGTACAGGTTTTTTACATTTCACAATAGCTCTCTCTGTTGAAATAATTTCAACAACTTCGGGGTCAAAATCATTTATGCTGTTTAATGTCTTTAGCATTTGAATAAAATTAAGATTTTTAAAAATGACTATCTCAAATTTGCCGTCATTTAATCTCCCCAAAGGGTTCAATGTCGCTCCTGTACCATAATTTCTGGCATTAGCAAAAGCCAATAAAACACCTTTTCTTTCAAAAGTGGTATTATTTATATGTATTTTAAAGGTAAATGGATAGGTACTATTCCATAAAGTTGGAATGGTTTTCAAGGCATAGCCTAATTTTCCGCGTATCTTACCAAGTTCATAGTTTTTAACAAGCTCTGCATTGATACCTAAATCAGCAATATGCATACACAATTCATTATTGAGATTTAGAAGATCTATAGTTACTGTACTATTTTGAAAAGCCAACTCCAGTTGTTGTTCTATATTTTTAGGCAAGTTTAAACTTGCGGCCATACCATTAGCTGAACCTGCAGGAAGTATTGCTATGGGTATTGACGTTCCCTTTAAAACCATTGCTAATAAACGTATTGTTCCATCACCCCCAAGAACAATAACACGATCAGGATTGTTTGTTTTTACTGAAGCCGTAATTTGTTCCTCGTCATTAAAACCAGTAGTAAAATAGGTAATTATCTCTATTTTTCTAAAATCACAAGATTTTTGTACAAGAGCAATACTCTCCGTTTTATCTTTATCACCAGCAATAGGATTTACAATAAAAAGAATTTTTTTAATAAAGTTCATCATTTGTAAATTTAATGCTAAATTTAAATAAGTTCTTGCGTTTCGTGTTATATATAAATATTAAAAAATGAACAAATTAGATTTAAAATTATATAGGGGATATGTAAATGACAATCAACTAGTTGTGTATGGACATGTGTTTCGTTCCAATGCACCTGATAAATTTCGTTTAGACAGAAAAGGATTTCGGCATGCATTTTCAATTTTTCATATGTACAGAATTAAGCCTATTACCAATATTAACGTACTACTAAATTTTAAAGAAATACAAGTTAATACCAAAACACTATCGGATGGTTACTTTAGATTTACAATTCCATTTGATTTTTTTTTAGTAAGTGGATGGCACAAATATCAGGTAAGCTGTACTTATAAAAATTTAAACATTGTAAGAAAAGGTGAACTTTTAAAACCTCATATTAGCAGCTACGGAATTATTTCAGATATTGACGATACATTTCTAATTTCCCACAGTAACAATTTCTTTAAAAAAATATACATCTTACTTCTAAAAAACATTCATAAAAGAAAAGTATTTGAGGATGTTGTGGAACATTACAAAGCACTAAGTTCTTTTGGTCATCAACAAGATTCCTTTAATTCCTTTTTTTATGTTTCAAACAGCGAATGGAATTTATATGAATTTATTAATGATTTTGCTAAAATACATCAATTACCTAAAGCGATAATTAAACTTAAAAAAATCAAGGCTGGCCTTGGAAGTTTTTTGTTTTCCGGCTCGGGATACTCCAATCATAAATTTGAAAAAATCAAAGATATAATCGGTTTTTACCCAAATATAAAGTACGTACTTTTAGGAGATGATTCACAAAAAGATGTTTTTGTTTATGAACGTATCGTTAAAATATTTCCTTTAAGTATTAAAGCTGTTTATATTAGACAAACTGGAATAAAACAAAAACCCTCCATAAAAACCTCTTTACAAACAATTGAAAGTTTACAAATTGCTACTATGTATTTTAAAAATAGCAAAGAGGCTATTGCCCATTCTAAATCTATCGGGCTTATCTAGATTATAACAAATAATAAAAGACAAAGATTGTGAGCAATTGTGAAAATTGTTCAAAAAAGGTGGTTACTGAAGTGACTTTCAAAACGCAAAAAAAAGGCAAATTTCATATAAAAGAAATTTGCCTCTTCAACAACCTAACCAATAAATAAAATTAATTGTGCTTGAAAATATTTTCTAAGGATTCATAGCAATTTTGATTCCCACACAGATATTTTATAGACTATAAAAATAACTTTGTTTAATATTTAAATCAAATAAATAAACAGAAAGTTTTGTTAATTTTTTTCTAATGTATTTTTCTATGAACGATTTATATTAAATATCATTTCAAAAAAAATTAAGTGGTTCTTTTTGCTTTCAAAAAAACTATTCCACTATAAATTTATGTATTTTATATATGCATTAATTTGCACCTTTGATCCCAAATCATTCATTAAATTATACAACCCAAAAAAAGTTCTATTAATATATAAAAAATGTTTAGAACCCCGGTTACCATCCATTTTTCTAATTTCTGTGTCTTTTGAATATTTTTCACTCAAATGCGCAATTTTTTCAAAGAAAACAGGATCTGAAAAATCAAAAGTATCCCTGTGAAATGGAAGGGTAAACAAACTCAACATTTCATGAAAAAGTTCGGAAAAGAACTTCAATTCTTCAGGGGTATCTTCTGCACGTAAAATTTCTAAAGCGAACATTCGTTCCATAAATAGCTCTGGGTTATTTATACATTCGGGTTTTGCTAACTCAAAGTAGGGTACATAAAATTCTTCAGGTATCCGTTTTATGCATCCAAAATCGATAGCAATTAATTGAAACTCTTTACTTACCAAAAAATTTCCAGGATGTGGATCTGCATGTACACTTTTTAAAACGTGCATTTGATACATATAAAAATCCCAAAGTGTTTGACCTATTTTGTCTGCCAGCACTTTATCTGTATTGCGCTTTGTAAATTCAGAAAGGTGTTCGCCATCCATCCAATCCATTGTGAGTATGCGTTCACTGGAAAGGTTTTCAAAATATTTAGGAAACTTTAAGTTAGGAATGTGAGCACAGGCTTCTGTGATTTCATGGCTTTGTTGTAGCTCGAGGTTATAATCTGTCTCCTCCATGAGCTTATCTTCTACCTCTTTGAAATATTTATCAGAATCTTTGGCTTTAATATTAAACATTTTAAGGGCAACGGGTTTTACCAATGCAAGGTCACTGCTTATACTTTCAGCAATTCCAGGGTATTGAATTTTCACAGCCAGTTGCTTACCGTTTAAGGTAGCACGATGCACTTGTCCTATGCTAGCCGCATTTACTGAGTCTGCTTCAAAGGTATCAAACAAGGCTTCTGGCTCCTGACCCAAATATTTTTTAAAAGTTTTTCGCACAAGCGGAGCAGAAAGTGGCGGTACCTGAAACTGCGCCAAAGAAAATTTTTCAACATAGGCTTTTGGCATAATGTTTTTTTCCATGCTCAACATTTGCGCAACTTTTAAAGCACTTCCTTTCAAACTCTTTAAACTATCGTAAATATCTTCGGCATTATTCTCGTTTAATTTATCTTTTGTTAACTCGGGGTTTACAAATTTTTCACCATAATATCTTAAGTAGTTACCACCAACTTTTACCCCGGTTTTTACCAATTGAGAAGCACGTTTAATTTTTCCTGTAGGAATGGAATCTAATGTTTTCATGAATTACTTATATACATAAATTTATGGGTACTTTTTATTTAAAAAAAATTGCTATTCTTTACCCTTACAATTGTTTCGAAGATTAAAGGAAAGATTAAAAGTGGTGTTTTTAACTTAAAAAAAATTAGGTAACAACGCCTTTTTAATCTTTTATTTCAAAAATGTTATGCCATTTTTTCTTTCCAAAGAAACTTACCAAAATCAATCACACTTTCTATTGGTGACGTGGCAAACACTTCAAAGATTGCTCTAACAGATTTCTCAATAACCAAATCTGTTTTCTCAAATGCAGGCGAATTGTCATCCATCCAAAATTTTAAAATAAAAATGGTCTGTAACCAAGCCCCTTCTGAAAAAATAATAGCAGGTTGTTTTAAAATTTTTAACTGTTTTTCGTCATTTTTATTCTCGATTAAGTCTGTGGCAAATACTTTAATTTTTTTACGCAATCCAGAAAGTTGCTGCATGTTTTTCAGTATTTCAGTGTGTTCTTTTAACGTGAATAGCACATAACTGCGGTTTGCCGTAAGCAATTCAAAAAAGGTAAAGAAAAACGTTAGCATTTTTTCCTGATTGGTATTGGACTCATAATTTTTGTTTTTATGAGCCAAATCCATAGTCATTTCAAAAAATGTAGTCCAAATAGCAGCTTTTAAACCATCAAAAGAGCCAAAAAATTGATAAAATTCGGCTTCTGAAAAACCGTTGTCTCTCGCAAATTTATAAACTGATTTTGGCGCTTGTTCCTGGTCCAGTACATAATTTATGTACATATCAATTACATATTGTTGTGTTATTTTGTCATTAATAACCTCAGCTTTCATTTTAGTTTTTGTTTTTTTTGTTGCAGCCATAGCGTACTGGTTTTTTCTAATTTTATAATAATATCAGAAATCAAAGATACTGAATGTTTAATGTAAATAGATGATTAGTTAAACAGAAAGTTTTGTTAAATATTGAATTTTTCAATGCTTTAAGGATTTAGTTTCAAAGCAGCAAAATAAAATGTCATTATAATGAATTCATTTTAGGCGTTACATAAAAAATCGTATAAAATAATTTGGATAAACCCACCAAAAATAAGAAACCGTATGTACCTTATCAAAGGCACATACGATTACCAAAAAATTAATTCAATTTTAAAATTTTATAACAGGTTAAAAGACCTTATCGTTTTAATTTCCTTAAATGCCATCTTGTCACCCACACCTTACTTGGTACTTTTTTTGCCTTAGTGTATGAAACAGTATTAAACAAAACAAATTATGGCAACAGGAAACATTAATGTATCGGTAGAGAATATCTTTCCGTTAATTAAAAAGTTTTTATACAGCGACCACGAGATTTTCCTTCGTGAGCTTATTTCGAATGCAACAGATGCAACTTTAAAATTGAAACACTTGACAAACATTGGCGAAGCCAAAGTGGATTATGGCTCTCCAAAAATTGAAGTGAAAATTGACAAAGAAAACAAGCAATTACACATTATTGACCAAGGAATTGGAATGACCAAGGACGAGGTTGAAAAATATATAAACCAGATTGCTTTTTCTGGAGCAGAAGAATTTTTAGAAAAATACAAAGAAAAAAATGGCAAAGATACAGGAATTATAGGGCATTTTGGCTTGGGCTTCTATTCCGCCTTTATGGTGGCAAGTAAAGTGGAAATTCTCACTAAATCCTATAAAGACGAACCTGCAGCACGATGGACTTGTGATGGCTCACCAGAATATACCCTAGAAGAAACAGACAAAACAGAACGAGGCACCGAAATTATTTTGCATATAGCTGACGATTCGACCGAATTCTTAGAAGAAGGTCGCATTGACAGTTTACTGCATAAATACAACAAGTTTATGCCTATCCCAATTAAATTTGGAACCAAAGAGGCAAATGTGGCGAAAGAAGATACAAAAGAAGGCGACAAAAAAGAAAAAGTAGAGATTGATAATATCATCAATAACCCAAATCCTGCGTGGACAAAGCAACCTGCCGATTTAAATGAAGAAGATTATAAAAGTTTCTATAGAGAGTTGTATCCTATGCAATTTGAAGAGCCACTTTTTAATATTCACCTAAACGTAGATTATCCTTTTAACCTAACCGGAATTTTATATTTCCCACGATTAGGCCAGGATATGAATATGCAAAAAGACCGCATTCAGTTATACCAAAATCAGGTTTATGTAACCGATAATGTGGAAGGAATCGTTCCTGAATTTTTAACCATGCTTCGCGGGGTTATTGACTCACCGGATATTCCTTTAAACGTTTCTAGAAGCTATTTACAAGCTGATGGTGCCGTTAAAAAAATATCCAGCTACATCACAAGAAAAGTAGCCGATAAATTAACTTCTCTATTCAACGACAATCGTGAAGATTTTGAAAAGAAATGGAATGATATTAAGATTGTCATCGAGTATGGCATGCTTTCTGAAGATAAATTCTTTGAAAAATCAAATAAATTTGCTTTATACCCAACGGTAGATGGTACTTATTTCACTTTTGAAGAACTGCAAGAAAAAATAAAAGATACTCAAACCGATAAAGACGGAAAGTTGGTAATTCTATATGCAAGTAATAAAGACGAACAACACGCCTATATTGAAGCTGCTAAAGAAAAAGGCTATGAAGTTTTGCTTTTGGACTCGCCTATCGTTTCGCACTTAATTCAAAAACTAGAAAGCGAAAAAGAAAAAGTAAGTTTTGTAAGGGTTGATGGCGACCATATAGACAACCTCATCAAGAAAGATGACGAAGCTATATCAAAGCTAAATGAGGAAGAAAAAACTACCTTAAAAACTATCCTAGAAGAAATTGTGCCAAAACAAAAATTCAGTGTACAGCTAGAGGCTATGGATAGTAATGCGAGTCCGTTTATCATCACACAACCAGAGTTTATGCGACGAATGAAAGAAATGAGTCAAACCGGCGGTGGCGGCATGTTTGGGATGGGAAATATGCCCGAAATGTATAATCTTGTTGTGAATACTAATCACGAATTAGTAATTGAAATTCTAAATACAAAAACCAAGAAAAAACAAGAACGCCTAATCACGCAAGCGTTAGATCTTGCGCGACTATCGCAAAACTTGTTAAAAGGAGAAGAATTGACAGCATTTATTAAACGTAGTTATGAGATGATAAAATAAACCTTTATTGGTTTATACTTTGCTCAACCTTAATAATATTCATAAAATACATCTTTAGCTTTTAAAGCTTTGGATGTATTTTTTTATACCTATTTTTAGAATTTTTAAAGAATCAAAAAAACCTTGTTTTAAGAAATATCAATTGTAAACATTTATGGCAAAGTACTTGATATTAAATTGTAATAAGCCACAACACATAAAGCAATGAAATTATTCCTTTTTACATTGGTATTTATTTTTACCATTTACAATAGTACTGCACAAACCATACAAAACAGCAGTTACAGCACTACGGGATACATAAAAATGGATGGAACCATACAAAATAGCAGTTACAGTACTGTAGGTTATATAAAAGAAAATGGAACTATTCAAAACGCTAGTTACAGCACAATTGGCTATATAAAAAATGACGGCACTATTCAAAATTCCAATTACAGCACAGTTGGATATGTAAAAGAAGATGGTAACGTGCAAAATAGTAGTTATTCCACAATAGGTTATGTAAAAGAAGACGGCACAATCCAAAATAGTAGCTATAGTACTATAGGTTATGCTAAAAATATAAAAAAAGAATGGGCGGCTGTGGTATTTTTCTTTTTTCAATTCCATTAAAAAATATTCTAAAAAGTTCTTAATACCAGGTTATTATTTCTTCTATTTGGTTAAGTTTGTTATTCTAAAAATCATTCGATGAATAAATACATTTTAACATTACTTATACTTTTCATTTCTTTAATTTCATTTGCCCAAACTGATAAAGAAATAGCCTCCTCACTTATCACAAAAAACAAAATTGAAGCACACATCTATTTTCTTGCTAGCGATGAAATGCGAGGTCGAGAAACAGGAACTAATGAAGGAAAAATTGCAGCACAATATTTAGCCAATCAGTTGCATGCCTATGGTGCAAAACAAGTGCCCAATGCTGATGGCTTTTTTCAGAACGTACCACTATCAAAAACTATTGCGGCAACCAAACGAAGTATTCATATAAATGGTGAAGAGCATGCACCTCCTGCTCCCATAGAAGGAGGAAACTTTAGTTATGACGGTGCTGCTGTGTATGTAAACTACGGTCTTGAAAAAGATTATGAGGGACAAGATGTAAAAGGAAAGCTAGTATATGTAAAAGCCGGAAGTGAAACGATAGATTCTGCTCGAGAAATGTTTGGACTAATAGAACAGAAAAAAGCTTTGGCTAAAAAACATGGCGCTGTGGCCATTGTTGAGTTGGCGAATATCAACCCTGCAATATGGAGTTTTATAGACCATGCTTATTCCGAAAATAGAATAGGTTTAGTAGAAAAAGACGAAGAAAAAGAAGATTTTAACTATTTCTGGGTGCTAGACACTAATAATGCTATTGCTAACTCTATCGCATCAAAGAGTAAAAACTTTGCTGAGATTACTATTTCAGGTATAAAAAAAGAAGAAATAATTTCCCGAAATGTAATTGCAATGGTCGAAGGTACCGATCCTAAACTAAAAAATGAATACATCATTTATTCCGGACATTATGACCATGTGGGCATAGGCAAACCAGATGCAACTGGCGATTCCATCTACAACGGTGCTAGAGACAATGCTGTGGGCGTAACCACTGTCTTGAGTATGGCAGAAAACCTTGCTAAGTATCCCACCAAACGGAGTGCTCTTTTTATTTTATTTACAGGAGAAGAAAAAGGACTTTTGGGAAGTAAATATTATGTAGAAAACCCCTTAATTGCTTTAAACCAAATGGTCTATTGTTTTAATAGTGATAATGCCGGATATAATGATACTAGCATTATTACCGTTGTAGGCCTAGGAAGAACCACTGCCGAAAATGATATAAAAGTAGCAGCTTCGGCTTTTGGCTTACAAGCTAAGGATGACCCTGCACCTGAACAAAATCTTTTTGATAGAAGTGATAATGTGCATTTTGCTGCAAAAGGAATTCCTGCACCAACTTATTCGTTAGGGTTTACTTCTTTTTCTGGAAATGTAACGGACCATTACCACCAGCCAAGCGATGAGGCTGATTCTATAGATTTTGATTATTTAGTGAAGTTTTTTAAAGCCTATGTGCTTTCAGGAAGACTAATCGGTAACAACCCAAAAACACCATTTTGGGTAAGTGGTGACACTTATGAAGCTGCAGGAAAAGAACTGTACAATAAAAAATAACTTTAATTTACCCGTTGGGTGTAATTAAATTATTTGTGTTTTAATATTATTTATTGGTCTTTCAAAGATAAATTTATTGATAAATTGCACCAAAGTTAATGCTGTTATTTTAGCCAAAATCCTTGTTTTAAAACCTTGAAAAGATTTGGCATAATTCCGTCTAATCATAAATTGGTCACACAATTGAGAGAATAATGTTTCTATCCTTTTTCTTGATTTTCTAAAAATATAAGGTTGTTTTTTATATCCTATTTGATTTGTTCTCATAGGAGTTTCCAACTTTATATTTGCTGTCTCAAACAAATCTAACTGTAAGGTTGACGATAAATAACCTCTATCTCCAAGCAACACACAATCAGACATTTGATATTTTAAATCTTTTAATAAATGTACATCGTGAACACTCGCTTTTGTAATATCTATTGATTGAAAAACACCAGAAATAGTACAAACACCATGAAGTTTGTAACCATAAAACCACATGTTTTGTGATGCACAAAAACCTTTATCTGGCGAAGTCTGAAAATCATCTTTACATTTACAAATTTTAATTCTAGTATGACGAGCCATTTTACAAATCTCAAGCGGCATACTATCAACGACAAAATAATCTTCAAATTCTGTGAATTTCGAATATAAATGTCGCCTAATTTCCTCTGCAAAATAAAATAATTTTTTTCTTCGTTTATTATACTGACTTCGCTCAATTAGATTCGTAATTTGCCCATTTTGCAATTGATTGAATAATGAATTTTCACTGTCAATAGACATATATTCAGACGTTAAACTTAATGCAACTACCTCTAAATCAGACATCTTTAATCGTCTTCCAGCTCGATTTTCTGTATTTAAAACAATATTCAAAGAGCTTATAACTTCTAAAATTTTAAAATAATTTTTTACTATATTTGACATAAATATTGGTTGTTTAGCGACTTCAAGATACTGAATTTCAGTATCTTGACCAATATTTATAACACTTTATTTATACTAAATAATTACACCCAACGGGTTTTAATTTGTAAACTTTTACAGAAAAAGAAAGATGACAAACAACGATATTTTAAAAAAATTGCGTGTAGCACTAAAACTCACTAACGATGATATTGCAAAAATAATGGAGTTGGTGGATTTTAAAGTTTCAAAATCTGAACTTGGTGCCCTTTTTAGAAAAGAAGACCACCCAAAATATATGGAATGTGGCGACCAGTTTCTACGAAATTTTCTGAATGGACTTATTATTCATTTTCGTGGTCCTATGGAAAATAAAAACCACCCTGCTGAATAAGCAGAGTGGTTTGACACAAAAAAACTGGGGATAAAAAAGGGAAAAACTAATTTTTTGTAAATAACAATAAGTCTATACTGCCATCGCCTCCACTCACGTGTTTTAAGTCTATCAGGATACTTGAAACGGATTCAATGTTCCAATCTTCACTTATTTCATCAAAAGGGCCATTTGAAATATTAAAATTTAATACAAATTTTGGAGTTCCACTGCTGCTAACACTTGTTGTCCAAGTGCCGTTTACAGGGTTAGATCCATTTGTAGCGAGTACAGTACCATTTGTATTAAAAGTAAAATTAAAACCGTTAAAATTGCTTGTTTGATTTACACCATCTTCAATAAAACGAGTTATCTTCCACGTACCTTGTATAATTGCATCTTGAAGTTGAGCTACATTTTCACTATTTGTATCACTTGTATTCCCATCATTTGAACAAGATAAGGATAGCAAGCTCATAGACACCAATGCTAAAATTGTCAGAAAAAAATTATGATTCATAAAATTATTTTTAATTTATTCATTTTACAATTTTTCAAAAGTCAATAAATCCGCATTGCTATTATTATCCTCACGAAGTCGTACTTGATTATTTTGAAAATCTATTACCATCCAGTCGTCATCTAAATCGTCTAGAGGATTAACATTATTAAAATTCAATACGAGTTTTAAATTACCATCGGTACCAGTAACAAACCAAGTGCCATTAAGGGTGCCGCTAGTATTGGAAGCTGCCACTACCCCACTTTCCATAAAATTAAAACTAAAAGAATTAAAATCAGAGGTTTCATCATCTATTCCATCATCAAGATATTGGGCTACAAACCAGTTTCCATCGATTAAAATATCTCTTAATTGTTGCGCTTCAGCACTTCCACCTCCACCTCCTGTGGTAGGTGTTCTAGAAAAAGTTAAATAATCGGTACTTCCATCACCTCCACTAATATCAAACAAACGAATGAGCTCATTTGAAAATTCAATAACTTTCCAGTCTTCCTCTAATTCGTCTAATGGAAAATTAAGTCCAAAATTCAATATTAA
>MNYN01000008.1 GCA_001873105.1 Flavobacteriaceae bacterium CG2_30_34_30
CTCGTAAAAAGTAAATTACCGCTCGGATCAATTTTGTACAATACGGCTCCATCCGGAGCATTTATTGCCGTGCCTATATACAGATTGCCTGAACTATCCACCACACTTCGGGTATTAAATCTGTTAATGGAAGTTATGGTAATAGAGATTGGGAGTATAGTCTTCCAAAGCAATGCGCCAGATGGGCTGTACTTTAAAGCAACAATATCTGAAGGATAGTCCCAACCCGTTGATGAGCTATACGAATATATATTGCCAACAACCAGTATATTATTGTCGGCATCAATATTTATCCAATTTGATTTTTCATACTTACCCGAGATCCCTGAAGCATCGGCTACTTCCCAAAGTAGATTTCCGGAAATATCATATTTTCGAGTGAAGATTTGATAGTTCTGCCAATAGCCCGTAACAATCAAATTGTCTTCTGAATCAACAGTACTCATAACGGATGTTTTAGAATAATTTCCTGCACCTTGCATCCAGTCAAATGTATATTGAGCCAACAAATTTGTTGCGCACAATAAAAAGAATCCAATTACTATAATTAATTTATTTATGTGTATTTTTTTTTGTTAAGTTTAGTAAATGTGCGCTGAAATAGAGATCAAAAAATATGATAAATATCAAAAAAAATAAAAATATTTTCTAACTTACATTCTCTTTACATGCGGTCTCTAAATAGGAAATGATTTTGGTTATTTGTTTCCCTAACAGGTGGGCATGGGTTTGACGGATAATTGAAAATTTATTAATGAGTATTGTGCATTTTATTTTGAAAAGTTAATGGGTTGTATCTTAACACACTTTTTGCAAAAGAATCAGAAAACAATAACAATGTAATTACGAAATTTGAATAACAAGACCTTATGAAATTAAAAGCCTTTTCAGTAAGTTTAGAAGTGTAAGACTTAAAGATTTCAAAAGGGTTTTACTAAAAATAATTTTATTTTATTGTAGGAAGTATGCAACAAAACTATCTTATTATGAACAACCAGATTGTTTTTATTCCGTCAGGCACCATTTAAAAACTGTTCAAATTGAAGCAGGAAATAATGAAGATGCAATAGATACATTGGAAGAAGATCTGCAAAGATTACCAAAAAATGGGTGGGCGCTGCATGGCTTAAAATTAGCCTATACAAAACGTAATAATCAAAATAAAACAGCTGAAATAAATGATCAATTGAAGACAATTTGGGCAACGGCAGATACTAAAGTATCTTCTTCAAGAATAAAATAGCTAATATTCTAGTCATAAGCCGAATATAATTTATGCTTAAATCGGATTTTTCAATTAACCAACAACTTAGACAATAATAAAATGGCAAACAATGAAACAATAAAAAGAAACTGGACTAACTGGTTTGAAATTCCGGTGACCAACCTACAACGGGCAAAAAAATTTTATGAAATCATTTTCCATACGCAAATTGAAATACTTGATTTTGGTGGACTTAAAATGGGAGTCTTCCCCAGCAAGGAAATAGGTTGTGCACTGTGCCTGCATGAAGCTTATATTCCTTCAGTTTCCGGTTTGCTTGTTTATCTTGACGCTTCTCCCGACCTTAATCTTGTTTTAAACAAAGTAGAAAATGTTGGTGGAAAAATTCTTAAGTCGAAAACAGAAATTGCACCCGGACTTGGTTACATGGCATTATTCATCGACACCGAAGGCAATCGACTTGCATTAAATTCAATGCATTAAGCCTAACAAAAGGAATGATAACAGCATAAAATTAATTATGATGCGTATGACACTCTCGTGCCCAATTAAAAAGAATAACAAAAATTAGTTGGATGAAATAAATGATTGTATCTTTGATAGTATCAAATGATAGTATCAAAGTGAAACCCCCTTACATCATTAATTCAAATATCGTAAAGTTAATAGCTTCCATTTCAGAAAAAATAGGAGCAGTTAATGCCAGTTTCTTAAACAAACCATCACCAAAATTAAGGAAACAGAATAAAATTAAAACGATTCATTCTTCGTTGAAAATTGAAGGAAACACATTAACTGAAGAACAAATTACTGCTATAATAGAAAATAAAAGGGTTATTGGACCACAAAAAGATATTGAAGAAGTTTTAAATGCTATCGAAATTTATGAGAATTTAGAACAATTTAATCCGCATAATGAGAAATCATTTTTAAAAGCGCATCAAATTTTAATGAGCAATCTCATTGAAAAAGCTGGAAAGTATAGAAATCAAGGAGTTGGAATTGTGAAAGGATCAAAAGTTGCCCATGTAGCGCCTCCTTTTGAAAATGTTCCATTTTTAATGAAAAACCTTTTTGATTATTTGAAAAATTCGGAAGAAATTGAATTAATTAAAAGTTGCGTGTTTCATTACGAAATAGAATTTATTCATCCATTTTTAGATGGAAACGGTAGAATGGGGCGGTTATGGCAAACTTTGATTTTAATGGAAAAATATCCAGTGTTCGAATATTTGCCTTTTGAGACACTTATTAGTAACAACCAAGAGAAATATTATAATGCTTTATCAGAAAGTGACACTTCTGGAAATTCGACAAAATTTATAGAATTTATGTTGAACGTAATTGATATGTCATTACGTGAATTATTAAATTTTAATAACCGAACTTTTGACGAAAAAGACAGACTTGACTATTTTGTTTCACTTAAAAAAATGGAATTTACGAGAAAGGATTATATGGGTGTTTTCAAAGATATTTCTTCGGCTACAGCTAGTAGAGATTTAAAAAAAGGTGTAGAAATTAATCTATTTGAAAAAATAGGAGAAAAGAACAAAACAAAATATAAATTAATTTTTAGGAAGACTTTTATCAACCCAAAATAAAACAAAGTGTCATTAAAAATGAACATCAGAAAAATAACAGTAAAGGACATCCATGAATTAATAAAAATCGGAAAACAGACGTTTACCGAAACCTATTCTTCCGATAACACTAAAGAAAATATAGTGGCATATTTAGAAAATGGATTTTCCATCGAAAAGCTAAAAGCCGAACTGAATGACCAAAATTCCGAATTTTATTTTGCAGAACTGGACAACCAATCTATCGGATATTTAAAAATAAATCTCGGTCAATCACAAACCGAAATAAAAGATATACATGCACTCGAAATAGAGCGAATTTACGTGTTGAAAGAATTTCACGGAAAAAAAGTAGGCCAATTACTTTACGATAAAGCCATTGAAATAGCGCAAAACAAAAAGGTTGAATATGTTTGGCTGGGTGTTTGGGAAAAAAATCCGAGAGCCATACGGTTTTATGAAAAAAATGGATTTGTGGCATTTGATAAACACCTCTTTCAATTAGGAAATGAGAAGCAAACCGACATATTGATGAAACTAAAGTTATATTAAAAAAAATAACCCTAATAATTTAGTCCACGATTAGCATACTAGAAGTTAAAAAAAATATTTTTTTAACCTTACTCAAAACATAAAACAAAACCGTTTGGGTGAGTCAATACCTTATCCATTTTTTCGCTATTTTTGCATCTTCTCAACAACACGATTCACTAGACACTTACCTAAATATAAAAAGCCCATATCCCTCAAGTCATATTATGGAATATAACATTCTTACTTCTGAAAATTTCAAAACCCAAAAATGGTCTGGAGGTACTACTACTGAACTTTTTATTTTTCCAAAAAGTGCATCCTATAAAAAACAAAATTTCCAATTTAGATTAAGTACTGCCCAAGTAAAAATTGAAAAATCAGACTTTTCTATTCTTCCTGGAATTTCTAGAAAGCTTATGGTTTTAGAGGGTAATATATACCTCACGCATAAAAAACAATATTCCAAAAAGCTTAAAAAATGGGATGTTGATGCCTTTGAAGGAGATTGGGAAACCTCTTGCCAAGGAAAATGTACGGATTTTAATTTGATGACTTCTGCTTCTATAACCGGAGAGCTTTCGGCTATTCAGATTAAAAAAAACCTCTTTGTGAATCCTACCATACATGAAAATTGCACTTGGTTTTTTATGTATATATTTTCGGGTAAAGTAAGCCTAAACGTTAACCATATTCTTATTACCATAAGAAAAGGAGATTTGTTGGTAATCCGTGCTCCTACTTTACTTCCCTTTGAAATAAAAACTGAAGAAAACAGTGAATTGGTTTTTTCAGAGATAATCAAAATTAAATAAAATTGAGGTTCAAATAAGAAAAAGAAAAACCTCAAATTATCCGAAAGGAACAACAAAATACCCCAAAATACCCCAAAATACCAAAATGAAACAACTTTTTAGTTACCTATACCCCTTCCGACTAAAAAATTATACCTCAAGCATTAATGGTGCTTTAGAAATAAACCTGGTGGACGGCAAAAAAATGTTAGACACCAGCGTAAGTAATTTTTCTTATGGTTCGCTACAAAAAATACTATATACGGGTCTTAAAAAAATGAACTTCGATAAAAACACCAAGCATATTTTGCTTTTAGGTCTTGGTGGTGGATGTGTAATTGAAACCATAAGAGAAAAATTTAAGTCGGATGCACCCATTATAGCTATTGAAATTGATCCTAAAATAATCACGATTGCCAAAAACGATTTTAATATTACCCGATTTAAAAATCTGCAAATTATTCAAGCTGATGCAGCAGACTATATTAAAACCAGTACAAAAAAGTTTGATTTAATTATTGTAGATATTTTCATCGGAAATGAAGTGCCAAAATTATGTACAGATGACGACTTTCTACACAGCGCGTCCAACCTTTTGAATAATCAAGGTAAAATAATGTTTAATGTAATGCGAGAAACCATGGCACTAGAAATATACCATCACATAAAAAATGAATTTTTAAAAATAGGTTTGAAAGTAATGGTTATAGAACAAGTAGAAGGCACCAATGACTTAATTGTTGCTGAAAAGACACAGTAAAAATACAAAACCATCTAAAATATTATATTTTAAATGGTTTTATTATTTTGAATACCCAATTAAGGCTGTTTTATTTTTTAAACGTGTAACGCTCTATCCTCCGTAGCGGCAAGTGCAGCTTCTTTTACTGCCTCAGCATAGGTGGGATGTGCGTGACTCATGCGGGCAATATCTTCTGCACTGGCTCTAAATTCCATTGCGGTTACAGCTTCGGCTATCAGGTCGGCTACACGAGCTCCTACCATATGAACGCCTAAAACCTCATCGGTTGCTTTGTCTGCCAGTATTTTAACAAAACCATCGGTATCGCCACTAGCTCTAGAACGTCCTAATGCGCGCATCGGAAATTGTCCTACTTTATAGTCCACTTTAGCTTCTTTAAGTTGTTCTTCGGTTTTACCTACTGAAGCTACTTCCGGCCAAGTATATACAACTCCGGGAATAAGGTTATAATCGATATGTGGTTTTTGTCCGGCAATAATTTCAGCTACACAGGAGCCTTCTTCTTCAGCTTTGTGCGCCAGCATTGCGCCTCGCACCACATCGCCTATAGCATAAATATTGGCAATATTGGTTTGTAAATGGTCATTGACATCAACCATGCCTCTTTCGGTTATTTTTACACCGGCTTTGTCTGCTGCAAGTCCGTCAGTATAGGGACGACGACCAACAGATACCAAACAATAATCTCCGGTAAAAGTGATGTCTTTGTCATTTTTGTCTTTTGCGGTAACAGTAACTTCTTTTCCTTTTCGGGTTACTCCATTTACTTTATGCGACACATAAAATTTCATTCCTTGTTTTTTCAGCACTTTAGTAAGTTCTTTGCTTTGTGCGCCATCCATGGTCGGTATAATCCGATCCATAAATTCAACCACAGATACCTCAGCACCTAAACGCTGATATACTTGCCCTAATTCAAGACCTATAACCCCTCCGCCAATAATAACTAAATGTTTTGGTACTTCATTCAGTTTTAGCGCTTCGGTAGAAGTTATGATGCGTTCCTTATCTATTTTTATAAATGGAAGTGTCGATGGCTTGGATCCGGTAGCAATAATGGTATTTTTTGCTTCAATGGTTTCCGTTTTCCCTTTATTGTTTTTTATGTTTATATGTGTCGCGTCTTTAAAGGAACCCAATCCCTCATAAACAGTTACTTTATTTTTGTCCATCAAAAACTGAATGCCTTTGGTAGTTTGGTCAACAACATCTTGTTTGCGTTCTACCATTTTTTTGAAGTTCAACTTTATGTCTCCCGGAATTTCAATGCCATGATCGGCAAAATGGTTAAGCGCATCTTCATAGTGGTGGGAAGAGTCTAGTAGTGCTTTTGAAGGAATGCATCCCACGTTAAGACAAGTTCCTCCAAGAACAGGGTATTTTTCAATAAGAGCAGTTTTTAAACCTAATTGTGCACAGCGAATGGCTGCAACATATCCTCCAGGTCCGGAACCTATAATGGCGACATCGTATGTGTTCATGAATTGTATTTTTAATTATTGATGCAAAAATACGAATTATTGCATAGAAAAGAGAGGATAGTAAAGATAAAAAAGGGAGGCAAAAAGATACTTACTAAACAGCTTTTAAGCATTAGAAAAACTATTTTATAATTAATGGATTACAAAACAAAAAATAGTCTATTTACTATATTCTTTTTTCTATATTCTTCATTCATAATTTTTCATACTACATTCTTTCGTCTTATTTATCTCACACCTTTAAAACCGTTTCACATTTCACCTCATTAATGGAAAAAGAACTTTGGGTGCTACCTATGTGTTGTAATGTGGTTAGTTTGGTAACCATAAATTCGCGAAAGGAAGGCATATCCTTCACCAAAATCTTCAGCAGATAATCATATTCTCCACTAATGTGATAGCACTCCATGACCTCATCGAGTGCCATGACCTCTTTTTCAAATTTGGTTAAATATTCCTTAGTATGTTGAATAAGTTTGATTTGGCAGAAAACCAAAAAGGCTTTATTCACTTTTTCTTTATTAATTACTGCCACATAGCGATCAATAATTCCTGCTTTTTCCAGTTTTTTGATACGCTCATAGACAGCTGTTATAGAAAGATTTAAGTGAAGCGAAAGCTCTTTATTGGTTTGTTTGCTGTTTTGTTGAACCAATTGGATAAGTTTTTTGTCAATCGTGTCTAAGATAATCATAAGGGATATTTTTCGGTTAATTTAGATTTGTAAAACAAATTAACTAATAAAAAACTATAATTAATCTATTTCATAGATTAAAAATCTAATTATGACAACCATCATTGACAAATAAACTAATAATTGGTATGTTTGAAGCATTATAGCTTCGGCATCATCTAGCTACCCTTTTTGTAATAAACGGTTTAACGTTTGCCCAGCTTTTGAAAAAAACAGCAACACAGACAAGAGTATATGCTCCGTTGTAATTTAAAATATGTAACAAAAAACTAAAAATTATGAAATTCAAACCTGCAAACAACATTCAAGACTTGCAATACTTTGGCGAGTTTGGAGGCGTAAATCCTTCTATTTCTGATTCTTCTACCTATACCTTTCTTTCGGCAAAAACCATGTTTGATACCTTTGAAGGTAATGCAGATGGTTGTTATTTATATTCCCGTCACTCCTCTCCTTCCAATTTGTATTTAGGAAAAGCACTTGCCGCTATGGAAGGCACCGAAACGGCAAACGTAACTGCAACCGGTATGGGCGCTATCACACCTGTTATTATGCAATTGTGCGGTGCCGGTGACCATGTAGTATCCAGCAGAACGATTTATGGTGGCACCTATGCTTTTTTAAAGAATTTTGCACCGCGTTTTCAGGTGAAAACTACCTTTGTAAATATCACCAACCTAGATAAAGTAGAAGCCGCCATCACACCTAATACAAAACTGATTTATTGCGAAAGTGTTAGTAACCCATTACTGGAAGTGGCAGATATTGTAGGACTTTCAAAAATTGCAAAAAAACACCATTTGCAATTAGTGGTAGATAATACCTTTTCCCCACTTTCTGTTTCTCCTGCTAAATTAGGTGCGGATATCGTAATTCACAGTTTAACCAAATTCATTAACGGAAGTAGCGACACTATGGGAGGTGTGGTTTGTGGCTCGCAAGAACTCATCGATTCTTTACGAAGTGTAAATGACGGAGCTAGTATGTTGTTGGGTGCTTCATTAGACAGTTTGCGCGCTGCATCCATATTAAAAAATATGCGCACATTGCATATTCGAATGAAACAACACAGCCACAACGCCATGTATTTAGCCGAACGTTTTGAAAAAGACGGATTAAAACCAGTATATCCAGGATTGGCATCACACCCTAGTCACTCTTTATTTACTAAGATGATGAACGAAGAATATGGCTATGGCGGTATGTTGACACTTGATGCAGGATCAAAAGAAAAGGCCAATGAACTGATGGAAGTAATGCAAAAAGGAAATATTGGCTACTTAGCCGTTAGCCTTGGTTTTTATAAAACCCTATTCAGTGCCCCGGGAAGCTCTACTTCCTCTGAAATACCGGAAGAAGAAAAAGCAGCAATGGGGCTTACCGATGGTTTAATACGATTTTCAATTGGACTAGATAATGATATTGAGAGAACCTATCAGGAGATGAAAAAATGCATGAAAAGTGTAGGCGTTCTTTAATCTTCAAAACGTCACTAATAAAAGCCGTTTAACACGGCTTTTTTTATTTGCATAGTTTACAACATTATTGTAACATTACATTTCATAAAAAGAAAGCCTTATGAATGACAATATTCCTGTAGAAGCAAATAAACGTGTCCATAAAAATAAAGAATTAAATATTTGGGAAGCTTTAATACCGGTAGTTGCACTAATTGGCATGCTATTTTACAATGTATTTTATGCTTTTGGCGATGATGCTTTAAGCGGAAGCAACCAATTTATCTTATTAATGGGAGGTGCAGTAGCTGCTATTGTTGGTTTTTTTAACAAAGTGAGCTATGAAAGCATGATTGAGGAAGTGGCTAACAATGTAAAATCAACTACAGGTGCTATATTAATTCTTTTGATGGTAGGTGCTTTGGCTGGGACCTGGATGGTAAGCGGCATTATTCCCACCATGATTTATTATGGTTTACAAATTCTAAACCCAACCATATTTTTAGCTTCTTGTGTTGTTATTTGTTCCATTATTTCCATTGCTACCGGAAGCAGTTGGACTACCTCTGCCACTGTAGGTATCGCATTAATAGGCATAGCCAGTGCGTTGGATATTTCTTTAGGAATGGCAGCAGGAGCCATACTATCGGGTGCTTATTTTGGCGACAAACTTTCTCCGCTAAGTGATACCACAAATTTAGCTTCCGCCATGGCAGGAACAGATTTGTTTACCCACATAAAATATATGACTATTACTACTATTCCTAGTATTGTTATTACCATCCTAGCTTTTATACTCATCGGTTTAAATTTAGACACAAAGGGAGCTATTGACACAGGAGCGATGTTACAATCTATTGAAAGTTCGTTTACCGTAAGTGGATGGTTGTTTGTAGTACCGGCTTTGGTTATCCTCCTTATTGTTAAAAAAGTATCTCCCTTAATTGCATTGCTTTTAGGAACGCTTCTTGGCGGGGTAGCTGCTCTTATTTTTCAACCAGATATTATTGCTACAATAGGTGGATCTGATACCCTTACTTTTGAAAGTGGCTACAAAGGTGTTATGAATGCCATTACGGTTGATACCGCAGTTGCAACAGAAAATAAAACTTTGGCCGATTTGTTTTCGGCGGGAGGCATGAGTGGCATGCTTGGCACTATTTGGTTAATTATTTGTGCGATGGTCTTTGGCGGTATTATGGATGCTATTGGTGCTTTAGCTGTTATTACAAAAGCTTTGCTGAAATTATTTCATACTACCTTTGGACTCTTTGCAAGTACCGTTGCAAGTTGTTTAGCTTTAAACGTTACAGCATCCGATCAATATTTAGCAATTGTAGTTCCCGGTAAAATGTTTGCCAAAGCCTATAAAGAAAAAGGTCTTGCTCCAGAAAATTTAAGCAGAACACTAGAAGATTCGGGAACGGTAACTTCGGTTTTAGTGCCTTGGAATACTTGTGGTGCCTACCAAAGTGGCGTACTTGGCGTTAACGTAGGCGATTATTTTGTTTATGCTATTTTCAATTGGTTAAGTCCGTTTATGACCTTACTATTTGCTGCCTTTAGCATCAAAATTAAAATGTTGAAATCAAAAACAACATAAAAACCACCTCTATTTTACTGAAAATTAAACGATAGTGTTTGTGTAAAATTCACTATCACTAAACTCTATTTTTTAATAAGATTTTAGTATAAGATATTATGCTGAAAAGTATCTTTCAGCGTACCTTTGCAGCACGTAAAAACAAATCTAAAAAACAATAAATTATGACATTAGTAGGAAAACTATTTCCCAACATTGAAATTGATGCAATGGATCAAATGGGAGACACTTTCAAACTGAATATTCGCAAACAAGCAATAGAAAACAAGAAAAAAGTATTGCTTTTCTGGTATCCAAAAGATTTTACCTTTGTATGTCCAACAGAGCTTCACGCCTTTCAAGATGCCTTATCAAAATTTGAAGACAGAAATACCCTCGTTATTGGCGCATCCTGCGACACTCCTGAAGTACATTTTGCATGGTTAAACACGCATAAAAATGAAGGTGGTATTGAAGGAGTAACTTACCCTATTCTTTCAGACACCAACAGAAACCTTTCCAACCGCTTGGGCATTTTAGATATTGTTTCTGAAATTTATGATGAAGAATCCGATATTATGATTTACGAAGGTTCTAATGTTACCTATCGTGCTACCTACCTTATTGATGAAGAAGGAAAAGTTTTTCACGAAAGTGTAAATGATATGCCTTTAGGAAGAAATGTAAAAGAGTTTCTTCGATTAATAGATGCCTATACCCACGTGCAAGAAAATGGCGAAGTTTGTCCGGCAAACTGGGAAGAAGGTAAAGAAGCATTGCAAGCTAACCGAACAGGAGTAGCTGAATATTTAAGCCATTAATTATGGCAATAGAAATTCAAGAAGATAATTTACAACAATTAGTAACCGAAAAACAGAACGTCATCGTTCTGTTTTCCGCCGGATGGTGTGGCAATTGCAGATTAATGAAACCTAAGTTTAATAAATTTGCACAAGAAACAGAAGATTTTACTTTTCTGATAGTTAATGCCGAAAAATTTCCGGAGAGCAGAAAAATGGCAAAAGTAGATAACCTGCCAACATTTGCAACTTTTAAAAATGGGACTTTTGTAAACCAAGTGCAAACAAACAAAACAGACGTTTTAAAAATACTGATCGATGAAGTTACCTGTAATTAGACATTTACAAAAAAACAATACTCCACAACAATTACAGCACTGTATTGAGGTTTTAGAATCGTTTAGTGAGTACAACAGGATTACTGATAACGAATTAGATATTATAGGTGAATTAATTACTAATCTTTGTGGTGCCACAGAAGTCAACGAGATGATAAAAAATGGAACTCCTGAACTAGAAGCCATAAATATGTTTGCAAAAAAAGTGCTTGGTTCTATTGACAAATAATACTATTTAACACCAAAATAAGCCTCTTCTGATTCTTCAAAAGGGGCTTTTGTTTTAATACAAATTTACGAGTTAAATAAAAGCAATTACTTACTTTTATACCACAAATTAATACGTACATTATGGCAACTATAACCCTGGGAGGAACTCCCGCAAAAACCAATGGCGAATTACCAAGAGTAGGCCAAAAAGCTCCCGATTTTACATTAATAAAAACCGATTTAACAACTGCTACATTAGCCAATTATAAAGGAAGAAAAGTTGTTTTAAATATATTTCCGAGTGTGGAGACAAGTGTTTGCGCTGCTTCCGTTAGGCAATTTAATGAAAAGGCTTCAAAATTAGCAAATACCAGTGTATTATGTATTTCTAGAGACTTGCCATTTACGCAAGCACGATTTTGCGCAGCGGAAGGATTAACCAATGTGGAATGCCTATCAGATTTTAAAGATGGCTCTTTTGGCAAGAAATATGGCATTTATATTGAAAGTGGCAACTTTTCTTATTTAAACGCAAGAGCAGTAGTTGTTTTGAATGAAAATGGAAAAGTTGTTTATAATGAACTTGTGCCTGAAATAGGCAAAGAACCAAATTATGAAGCCGCCATACATAATTTATAGATGCAAAAGAATTTTTTCGTAAATCGAATAGTTGCATTTAAGTATGCTATCAGAGGTGCTTGGTTACTGCTTAAAAAAGAAGCGAGTATTCAAGTCCATTTTGCTATAGCAATACTCATTACTTTAGCTGGATTATATTTTGCCATTACTCCAACAGAATGGATGTTGCAATGTTTAGCAATTGGTCTGGTTTTGAGCATAGAAGGAGTAAATACCGCAATTGAGGAAATTGCAAATTTTGTACATCCCAAATTCCACAACAAAATTGGTTTTATAAAGGATATAGCAGCAGGGGCTGTATTTTTTGCTGCATTCATCGCTTTAATCATTGGGGTTCTAATTTACACTCCTTATCTTTATCAACTATTTTAACACCAATACTTTACCTTAAAATTTATTTATAAACACACCTTCAAATCTTTTTGATTATACCATTTTTCAAATACCATTATTTACATACTTTTTTATAACTTTTTACCGTTTACAATTTGTACTTTTGTCACAATACAACCAAAACCTATGGCGGAAAAGAAAACCAAGCAACCCAACGCAAAAAAAAATAATCCACCCAAATTACAAATAAGAAAACAACATCTCATTGTTTTGGGTATTTTTTTAGCTTTGTTAGGTATCGCTTTAACTATTGCGTTTGTATCTCACTTTTTTAACTGGCAAGCAGACCAAAGTACTCTTTCTGAATTTGGAAATCGGGAGGAACATGCCCAAAATCTATTAAACAAATTTGGCGCTGTAGTGGGCAACTTTTTTATTAATGAAGGTTTTGGTGTTGCTGCTTTTATTTTAAGCACATTAATTACCATTACAGGTATTTATTTATTTTTTAGCTTTTCATTAAAACCATTACAAAAACATTGG
Organism: Flavobacteriaceae bacterium CG2_30_34_30; assembly: GCA_001873105.1. Lineage (GTDB taxonomy): Bacteria > Bacteroidota > Bacteroidia > Flavobacteriales > Flavobacteriaceae > Planktosalinus. The sequence continues at coordinate 12,974 of MNYN01000008.1, forward strand.
TTTTGGGGCATTTTAATTATGCTCTGGGTTTCCGTGTTTTTAGGGTTTTTTGCGTACATAAATCCTTTGCTCGGAGGTGTTATTGGCTATGAAACAAACCAATACCTCCAGGATTATCTTGGTTTTGTAGGTACAGTCATTCTCCTTTCGTTTTTATTCATTGCCTACTTGGTTTTAAAATTAGGTTTCACCCCAGAAAATGGCATCACTTATTTTAAAAACAAGCGTCAGGAAATAAAAGAAGAATTTGATTCTGTAAAAACAGATTCTAATAAAGAACAAATAGTAGCAGAACCATTAATTAAAGATAAAACAACCTACAATGAAAAGCAATCCACCCCTACTACCCTTGAAATTAATGAAGAAAAACGTGAACCTATTATTATAAAATCGGAAAATGAATCTGATGTTTCTTTGGAAGTAGAACAAATAGCCGATGAAGAAGAAGTAGACGTTTTAAGCAACCGATTGGTAAAAGATTTTGGTGAGTTCGACCCAAAATTAGAACTAAGTAATTATAAATTTCCTACACTAGACCTATTAAAAGAATACAATACCGGCGGTGGCATTACCATAGACCAAGAAGAGCTTGAAGGCAATAAAAATACCATCGTTGAAACATTAAGAAATTATAAAATAGAAATTGATCAAATAAAAGCAACCGTTGGCCCTACCGTCACGCTTTATGAAATCATTCCGGAAGCCGGTATTCGTATTTCGAAAATAAAAAATCTGGAAGACGATATCGCACTATCTCTTTCTGCTTTGGGAATACGTATTATAGCTCCTATTCCGGGAAAAGGAACTATCGGAATTGAAGTACCAAACAAAAACCCAAAAATGGTTTCTATGCGTTCTGTAATTGCTTCACCAAAATTTCAAAATGCCGAAATGGAATTACCTTTAGCGCTAGGAAAAACCATATCAAATGAAACCTTTGTAGTCGATTTAGCTAAAATGCCTCATCTTTTAATGGCGGGTGCCACAGGTCAAGGAAAATCGGTAGGATTAAATGCCATCCTCACTTCCTTACTTTACAAAAAGCACCCTGCCGAAGTAAAATTTGTTTTGGTGGATCCTAAAAAAGTAGAACTTACTTTATTCAATAAAATTGAACGACATTATTTAGCAAAACTACCGGATAGCGCAGATGCCATCATCACAGACAATAGCAAAGTAATCAATACCCTTAACTCCCTCTGTATCGAGATGGACAGCCGTTATGATTTGCTAAAGGATGCCATGGTAAGAAACATAGCAGAATACAATACCAAGTTTAAAGCACGAAAATTAAACCCCAATGACGGGCACAAATTTTTACCCTACATTGTTTTAGTGGTCGATGAATTTGCCGATTTGATAATGACCGCCGGAAAAGAAGTAGAAACACCCATTGCACGATTAGCACAACTGGCACGAGCCATAGGAATACATTTAATAATAGCAACCCAACGACCATCGGTAAATGTAATTACCGGAATTATAAAAGCAAATTTTCCTGCTAGAATAGCGTTCAGAGTAACCTCAAAAATAGATTCACGCACCATTTTAGACAGTTCAGGTGCTGACCAATTGATAGGTCGCGGAGATATGTTGTTCACCCAAGGAAACGACCTTACACGATTGCAATGTGCATTTATTGACACGCCAGAGGTGGAACAACTTACCAACTACATTGGTTCACAACGCGCCTATCCAGATGCTTATTTGCTCCCCGAATATTCCAGTGAAGAGGGTGGCACACATCTTGATATGAACATAGACGAAAGAGACCCGATGTTTCGAGAAGCTGCAGAAGTTCTCGTAATAGCCCAACAAGGGTCGGCTTCACTTTTACAACGAAAATTAAAATTAGGCTATAATCGCGCCGGAAGAATTATCGATCAAATGGAAGCTGCAGGAATTGTAGGTCCTTTTGAAGGAAGTAAAGCACGACAAGTTTTAGTTTCCAGTATAGAACAACTCAATCAATTATTAAACAACCAGTCGGAATCTTAAAATACATAAAATGAAAAAGTTATTTTTAATACTACTTACACTTACAATCACATGCACAACCTTTGCACAAGATGCTGCAAAAGCAAAAAAACTTTTGAATGAGGTTTCTGAAAAAGTAAAAAGTTACGATAATATTTTTATTGACTTTAAATATGCCTTGATAAATAAAAAAGAGAATGTAAACCAGGATACCCGAGGCGACGTTACTTTAAAAGGAAACCTATATTCCTTAAACCTAATGGGAACTACGAGAATTTTTGATGGCAAAAAAATATACACGATTGTACCCGAAGATGAAGAAGTAACTATTTCAAAACATTCTGCTGAAGATGACGGTGATATCACACCATCAAAAATGCTTACTTTTTATGAAAAAGGATACACTTACAAATGGGATATTATCCAAGATGTAAAAGGAAGAAAAATTCAATACATTCAACTAAAACCTATAGATAGCAAAGCCGAAATAAAAGATATCTTATTGGGTATTGATACTCAAACCAAACATATTTATAAATTAATTCAAAGACAGGCTAATGACACAGAAATAACAATTACCATAAATTCTATGAAAACTAATCAACCACTTCCTGCTTCTTTATTTACATTTGATGCATCAAAATATAAAACCTATTATATTAATACTCTGGACTAATCACTTTTGAAAATATTAGATAGATATATTCTAGTTTCTTATTTAAAGACCTTTGTTAGTGTCTTCGTTATATTAATGTTCATTTTTGTATTACAAACCATCTGGCTCTATATTTCAGAACTCGCAGGTAAAGATTTAGATTTAGATATTATTTTTCGATTTTTGCTTTACTTTTCCCCAAAACTTATTCCTTTAGTATTGCCTCTAACTATATTAGTGTCTTCCATTATGGTTTTTGGTGATTTTGCTGAAAACTATGAATTTGCAGCGATGAAATCCACAGGCATTTCTCTACAACGCACTATGCGAAGTCTCATTGTGTTTATAGTGTTTTTGGGAGGTGTTGCCTTTTTTTTCTCTAACGATGTTATTCCATGGTCTGAATACAAATCTCTGAATTTAAGAAGAAACATTGCCCAGTTAAAGCCGGCAATAATTATTGCAGAGGGACAATTTAGTGAAGTAGGAGATATCACTATTAAAGTGGGAAAAAAAACCGGTGATCGAGGTCAATATTTAGAGGATGTCACCATCCATAAAAAAAATCCACAACGTGTGGGCAACTTAACAGTAATGAAAGCCAATACAGGAGAACTATACAGTGAAGAAGGATCAAATACCCTCTCTTTACTTTTAAAAGACGGTAATTATTACGATGAAATTCAACAAAGAGCCCCAAAAGCACAAGCAAAAAAACCATTTGCAAAAAGCTATTTTGAAGAATACACCATTAATATTGACTTATCAGAATTTAATAATATTGACTTAGAGGAAGAAAAGGATGTGTCTAATGAAAAAATGTATCGGGTAACAGAGCTTATCCATGAAATTGACTCTCTAGCCACAGGTTTTTCCAATGATGTTATTAAATTTCCTGAGGATATTTATATGCGTAGCGGAATCACAACACTAGAATCGAATTACGTAGCGGATTCGATTCCGTTAAAACCTGCAACCTCTGTTTTAGAAGCTTATACCATTACAGAACAATTACAAATATTAGATTTAGCTATACCTACACTTTCGGGCACCATACAAAGTATTGAAGCAAAAAAAGCAGATTTAGCTGCCAAAAAGAAACGATTAACCAAGTATGAAATTGCTTTGCACGAAAAATATGTACTTGCTTTTGCTTGTGTCATTCTATTTTTTGTGGGTGCACCACTAGGAGCAATTATACGAAAAGGCGGTATGGGTTTACCCATGGTAATCGCAATAACATTGTTTTTAACGTACCATTTCATTGGTATTTTTGCAAAAAATAGTGCGGAAAATGGAAGACTTTCTCCCTTTATAGCCTCTTGGTTTTCCACTTTTATTATGCTTCCATTAGGTATTTGGTTAACCTACAGAGCTACTACAGATCAAGGTTTATTTGATATGGATAGTATAATACAACCTCTTTTAAAATTCTTCAAGAAACTCCTTAATATTAAAGATTCTGAAATATAGATTTAATACCTTTGCACTCGTATTAAACCTACCCTAAAAATTGTATTTACATTGAAAACAGAAGCAACAAAACTAAATACCATTCCTGAAGCAATTGAAGCAATTCGCAACGGAAAAGTTATTATTGTGGTGGATGATGAAGACCGAGAAAATGAAGGAGATTTTCTTGCAGCAGCTCAAAATGTAACTCCTGAAATGATAAATTTCATGGCTACCCATGGCAGAGGCTTGATTTGTGCTCCACTTACTGAGTCCCGTTGTAAAGAACTAGATTTGCATATGATGGTGGGTACAAATACAGATCCAATGGAAACCGCATTTACTATTTCGGTAGATTTAAAGGGTAATGGTGTTACTACAGGCATTTCAGCTGCTGATAGAGCAAAAACCGTAAAATCACTTATCGATACAACTACAAAACCACACAATTTAAGTAGGCCGGGACATATTTTTCCGCTTAGGGCCAAGGAAGGTGGCGTCCTTAGAAGAACAGGACATACTGAAGCAGCCATCGATTTTGCACGATTAGCAGGATTGCCTGCTGCAGGAGTTATTGTAGAAATAATGAATGAAGATGGAACGATGGCTAGACTTCCACAATTATTGAAAATTGCAAAAAAATTTGATTTAAAAATTGTTTCTATTGAAGATTTAGTGGCATACAGGATGCAACATGATTCCTTAATTGAAAAGAAAGAAGATTTTGACATTCAAACCAATTTTGGAGAATTTCGTTTAAGGGCTTACAAGCAAACTACCAACGATCAAATTCATCTTGCATTAAGCAAAGGGGACTGGGATGCGGAAGAACCCGTTTTAGTGCGTGTCAACTCTACTTTGGTGAATTATGATATTTTAAGTACCCTTACTAATAATTCAGATAAAAAATTAGACGATATGTTTAAACTTCTTAACAAAGAAGGAAAGGGTGCCATTGTTTTTATCAACCAACAAAGCCAGTCTTTAAACATATTAAACCGTTTAAGCGAACTTCGACAGTTGCAGTCTAAAGATAAAATAGCAAAAGCACCCCAAATAAAAATGGATGCTAAAGATTTTGGTATCGGTGCCCAAATACTGCACAATATTGGCATTCATAAAATAAAATTGATGTCGAATAGCCAACAAACCAAACGTGTAGGAATGATAGGATATGGTCTTGAAATCACTGAATATGTTTCCTATTAAAGAACAGATGCAATAGCCTCTCTCATTTTTATCGCTCTATTTTTTACGTCTTCTTCACTCCAACCTATTTTCACTAAAGTAGAAATGGTTCTTCCCATAATAGCATCACTGTTTGAAAAATCGATTTCATTATAGTTTTTAATTTGCGAACAGATTTCAGAAGGCAACCTTCCTAAGGAGTTTAAATTTCTGAAATGCTCCCAACCATTAATGTAATGCCAATTATTTTTAAACCAATAAAAACAAGCATCAACTCCGTTTTCGGCTAATGCTTTATGTGCTTTTTCGGCAAGTGGAGCATTTGGTAAAAAAAAGTTTACAAAAGAATAATTTTCCACCCCAGTTTCCGGCACCCGTCGGAAAGTGATTTCAGCAAGTTTAGATAATTCCTTGCGTATAATTAAATAGTTGCGTTTTTGTAATTCCAAAATAGCATCTAACTTTCGAAGTTGTGCTATACCAACTGCGGCATGAAGTTCAGAAATTCTAAAATTATAGCCTAAATTAGGATGTGTCTCTGCTCCCCTATCACTCCCTAAATGATCGTGACCGTGGTCTTGATATTGGTCTGCAAGAGTAAAGTACTTCTTATTATTAGTGATTACAGCACCACCCTCACCACAAGTAATGGTTTTAACAAAATCAAACGAAAAACAACCCAAATCGCCATAAGATCCTAAAGGTTTTCCTGCATAGCTTGCTCCAATGGCCTGACAAGCATCTTCTAGTAAAATAAGATTATGTTTGACACAAATTGCTTTTAAAGCGGCTAGATTTGCCATAGATCCACACATATGTACTGGCATTATGCAACGTGTTTTTCTTGTTATGGCATTTTCTACAGCTTTTGGTGAAAGGGTTAAAGTATCATCAATATCAACTAAAACAGGCACTGCTCCAGTGGCTAAAATAGATTCAAAACTAGCTACAAAAGTAAAAGTAGGAATAATCACCTCATCACCTGCTCCAATTCCGGCAGCGGCTAAAGCAACAGTAAGTGCAGAAGTTCCGCTTGATACCAATTGACAATGCTGCACTCCCATTCTGGCAGCAAAGTTAATTTCAAATTCTTTTGCTTTCCAATGGCCGTTTCGCATTCCATCGAAACCATATCGCATCAATACACCGCTATTTAAAACGTCATTTACTTCTTTACGTTCTTCGTTACCAAATACTTCAAATCCAGGCATATTTTTGTTATTAGTTAGTACTTATTTAATCTCAATAACACACTCTTCGACCCCTTTTCTAACTTTTTTAAATGCCGCAAAAAAGTCGTCTTTGGCTCGGTAACCAATAGCTAAAACCAATACTGACCGCAATCCTTTTTCTTTTAAATTAAAATAGATATCATATTCCATAGGTGAGAAACCTTCAATAGGACAAGAATCAATTTCTTCTAAGGCGCAAACGGTTAGTAAATTTCCCATTGCAAGGTAAGCTTGGTTTGTAGCCCAATTTTGAATGTCATTTAAAGGCTTTTTCTTAAAATCTTCCATAAGAATATTTTTAAATGGCTCAAGTATTTCTTCAGAAGTGTTACGCACGCTGGCAACCAAATTAAAATATTTTGCAACAAACTCAGAAGAAATAGTCTCCTCTATGCAAAAAATAAGCACATGAGAAGCATCCTTAACCTGATTTTGATTCATGGTCATCGGTGGTAATTCCTTTTTTATTTTGGCATTACTTACCACAAGCAGCTTTACCGGTTGTAACCCGTAAGAGGAAGCCGTAAGATTAAAGGCTTCTTTTAGTATAGAAATCTTTCCCTCTGAAATAATTTTGCTTACATCAAAATTTTTAGTGGCGTAGCGCCATTGTAATGCTTTAATACTATTTTTTGACATAATGTTTGTTTGTGTTCATGCTGATTACAAAAATAGGAATAGGTAGTTAGAATTGAGCATAACTGAGTAAAAATATCTTTATTTTATGCTTTATCCCTCGGTAAATTTTCCAAACAAGATTTAATGAAAAATTTAAGTTGAAAAAGCTTTAGAAAGTTAAAAAAGGGTTTTATATTTGCACCCGCCTACGCTCCGAGGGTTGTCGGAGCTTCGGCGGGCAAGCCCGCTGAAAAGGCAATCGCAATAGACACTGGAGAAATGGCAGAGCGGTCGAATGCGGCAGTCTTGAAAACTGTTGAGGGTCATACCTCCGGGGGTTCGAATCCCTCTTTCTCCGCAACATTTAAATGCTTCACAACAAAGTTGTGGAGCATTTTTTATTTTCGGAGAAACCAAACGACGTTTGAGCATTCGGTGAAAATAAAAAATGCTCCAAAGGCGATAGCCTGAAGCATTTGAATGTTGTATTGGATTCCCCATTTGGGATCAACATAATTAATCCCTCTTTCTCCGCAAAATAAAGTCACAATGAGAGTTGTGGTTTTTTTTTATGGGAAAAAGTAAAAGGAACTTGTATCTTTTGGGGCAACATTAAAAAACAAGCAAGCTATAGCTTGTTTGGGTTTTCTATGTTTGTTCAGGATTTCCTTCTGTGAACATTGAAAATAATCTCTCTTTCTCGGCTGAAATTAAATCCTAAAAATTGATTATCATTTATTAATATTTTTAATTGCCTTATCCAATCCTTTTTTCAAAATCAGAAAATACAAACACAAAAAACACCTATAAAATAGGTGCTTTTGTTAAAATTAAGTTGCAATGGCAACATTTATTCATCTAACAACAAATTTAATGTTACATCAATATTATCACGAGTTGCTCTTGAAAAGGGACAAATTTCATGAGCAGCATTAATAAATTCCTCCCCGGTTTTGATGTCAACACCCGGTAAATAACAATCTAAGATTGCCGATAGTTGCAAATCACCATCTTCGGTTTTACCAAGGCTTATTACCGCAGTAACGGTATAATCGCCTAAATCGACCTTGTGTTCTTTGGCAACTACTTGCAGTGCACTTCCAAAACAAGCAGAATATGCACCACCAAAAAGCTGTTCCGGATTTGTACCACTACCTCCATCGCCTCCCATGCTCTTTGGTACCGATAATTTTAAATCAATTTTTCCATCATCTGAGTTAATATGACCCCCTCGTGCTCCTGAAGCCGTAACCGAAGCCGTATATAAATTTTTCATAAATAAAGAGTTTAGTTTTAAATGAATTTATAATTATATTTAACCATAAATATAAGGCATTAAACATCGCAATTCAAAAATCATATTCCTAAATTTGTCATAAATCAACAATATGGGCACTAAAAAAAATACCACTTCCGCACTTCAAGAAAAAGAAGGTGTTGCCCATTTGCAGCATGTAAATTCTAAATCGGCTGAGTTTATAAAAGTCCAACGAAAAAAAATTCAGAGCAATGATAGGTTGGTAAAAGCCTTACTTTCTGGTGATAAAACTGCCCTTAGCCGCGCCATAACCTTGGTAGAAAGCACCACACAAAAACATCGTTTACAAGCACAAAAAATCATTACTGCTTGTTTACCTTATGCAAATAATTCTATTCGTATTGGTATAACTGGAGTTCCTGGCGTGGGAAAAAGCACTTTTATTGAAAGTTTTGGAAATTTGCTTGTTGCTAAGGGTAAAAAAGTGGCAGTACTCGCTGTGGATCCAAGCAGCACTATAAGCTGCGGCAGTATTTTAGGCGACAAAACCAGAATGGAAGAGCTTGTAAAAGAAGAAAATGTGTTTATTCGCCCTTCCGCTTCCGGCACTTCCTTAGGCGGAGTTGCTAGAAAAACCAGAGAATCCATTATCCTTTGTGAAGCCGCCGGTTTTGACACCGTTCTTATAGAAACCGTTGGTGTAGGACAAAGTGAGACCGCAGTACATTCTATGACCGATTTTTTCCTATTGCTAAAACTAGCAGGAGCCGGCGATGAACTACAAGGTATTAAAAGGGGTATTATGGAAATGGCTGATGCTATTGTTATTAATAAAGCCGATGGCGAAAATGTAAAAGCAGCCAACCAAGCCAAAGTAGAATTTAATAGAGCATTACATTTGTTTCCGGCTAAAGAAAGCGGTTGGACACCTAAGACTGCTGTTTGCAGTGCTTTAAAAAAGGAGGGTATTGGCGTGGTTTGGCAAATTATAGAAGAGTATTTGGCTCTAACCAAAACCAATAATTTTTTTGAAATGGAACGCAAAGCACAAAATAAATTTTGGCTATTACAAACCATTGACGAACAACTAAAATCTGATTTTTACAACCATCCAAAAATAAAGGAAGCATTAAAAAAACAATTAAAAGCAATTGAAAACAATGAAACCACACCTTTTGCGGCGGCAAAAAAGCTGTTTCAAATCAAAAAGTAACCAATTATAAAAAGGCCTCTTTATACCACATAATTTGTTGTTTTATTCCTTCTTCTAAAGATGTATTTGGTTTATAATTCAATAATTTTTGTGCTTTTTCAATATTGGCTTTTGTTCGGAGTTGATCGCCTTTTCGTTTAGCTACAATTTTAATTTGAATTGATTTTCCTAATAATTTTTCAACAACTTTTATACCTTCTTGTGTGGAATGTTCTTCCTCTGTCCCTAAATTTATGACTTCGCCATTACATAAACTCTCTTTCCCTAAAACACTTACAATGCCATCTACAATATCTCCCACATAAGTAAAACTTCTTAAATGCACTAAACTTCCCTCATAAAGTGTAAAAGGTATGTTTTTTAGTCCACATGCAATAAGGCGCGTGTAGAGTTTATCTGGACGCTCTCTGGGTCCATAAACAGAATACAACCTAAAGGAACACCCTTTTAATTCGCCCAAACGCACTTTGGCTAATACCAATTGCTCTGCAGCCAATTTAGTAACACCATAAAAAGAGGTAGGTTTTGGTGCTTCTCTTTCTGTTAAGGTTGCTTCACTACCGTATATGGAAGACGTGGCTATGTTTATAATATAGGGTTTCTTTGTGCAAATTTCGGCAAAGTCTAAAAGGTTTTTTGTGGCTATTATGTTGTTTGAAAAATAATCTTCAAAAGAAGAGGTGTTTGAAATTCCGGGATGCGCAGCAAAATGAATGATGTAATCAAAGTCATTGGGCAACAACTGCTCTATTTGCTCCTTATGCCTAAGATCGCAAGTTATTATTGGAATTGAATCCTTTTTTAGAGATTCTGAATTTCGCTTTTTTAAATCTAAATCATAATAAGTCGAAAAATTATCCACCCCAATTACTTCATGACCTAATAATTTGATGCGTTGTGCAGTATGTGAACCTATAAAACCTGCTGCTCCTGTGATTAGAAATTTCATTTAATTATTTTAACGCTATAAGTTATTCTCTTCAAAATTACTATGTTTTTTTAATTATTGGTTCTTTATGTTTTTTTCTTTGTAAAATAAATACATTTGTACTTAGCTAAAAAACATTCATGAAGTATGATTTTACCATCATTGTTCCTTTATACAATGAAGAAGATAACATCTCCAGACTGGAGAAAGAATTAGGAGATTATTTAAAAGTAGCCAGCAAAAAAACCGCTGTGTTGTTTGTAAATGATGGCTCAAAAGATAAAAGTCAAGAACTTTTAGAAAAAATTTGCAAAAATAATGAAGCCTTTTCTTTCCTTCAATTTACTAAAAATTGTGGATTGAGTACCGCAATAAAAGCAGGATTTGATCACGTAAACACACCTCTTGTTGGCTATATAGATGCCGATTTACAAACTTCTCCTCAAGATTTTAATTTGCTTTTAGAGCATATTGAAGATTATGATTTAGTTACAGGAGTTCGGTCTAACCGGAAAGATTCATTTGTGAAAAATATGTCCTCAAAAATAGCGAATGGCATTCGTCGAGCATTCACTAACGACGGAATGGACGATACCGGATGTCCACTAAAAGTTATTAAAACTGAATATGCCAAACGCATCCCAATGTTTAAAGGATTGCACCGCTTTCTTCCGGCAATGATACTTTTACAACATGGAAAAATCATTCAAATACCCGTACAACATTTTCCAAGAATGGCAGGTCAGGCTAAATTTGGACTTTGGAATCGGCTTTTTGGCCCTTTAGTGGACTGTTTTGCATATTTGTGGATGAAAAAAAAATACATCAACTACCAAGTAGCTAAAAAAGAATGAGCGACTGGATAATTTATACTATTGGTTTTACTGCACAAATTTTGTTTTCCGCAAGGTTACTCTTTCAATGGATACTTTCTGAAAAAAATAAAAAATCGGTTACTCCTGTATTATTTTGGAAACTCAGTCTGCTGGCATCCTTTTTACTCTTCGTTTATGGCTATTTTCGGGAAGACTTTGCCATTATGTTTGGTCAAACCCTCACCTATTTTATCTACATCAGAAACCTGCAATTACAGGGACAATGGCAAAAACTGCATCGGTTTTTTAGAATATTTTTATTTATTTTTCCTGTTTTAATCGTTATTTATTCGTTTAACAATAATGAATACGATTTGCATAAATTGTTTAATAATGATGCTATTCCGCTGTGGTTACTACTATTAGGGGCTATCGCCCAATTAGTGTTTACGCTTCGTTTTGTCTATCAATGGATTTATAGTGAGCGGAAAAAAGAATCCACCCTCCCTTTAGGGTTTTGGGTAATCAGTCTTATTGGATCTTCGTTAATTTTAAGTTATGCCATTATCCGAAAAGACCCGGTGCTTTTAGCCGGTCATTTATTTGGAGCCGTAGTATATATTCGAAACATATTTTTACATAGAAATGAAATCACAAAATAATTACATTTTCCTACTTTTTTTAACCTGTATAGGCATTTTCTTTGTCCATCTGGATGTGCTTCCAGTTAATATTATGGAAGCAAGAAATTTTATCACTGCACGTGAAATGATTGTAGATGGCAATTGGATTTTCACTTCTATAAATGGGCTACCCAGATATGAAAAACCTCCTCTACCCACTTGGATGACAGCTATTTCTATGCTTAGTTTTGGCGTAAAAAGCCTTTTTGCATTGCGACTTCCTGCAGCACTTATGGGAACTCTTGTGGTTTTTATGACCTACTTTTTTTGTATGAAACTAACGTCGCAAAAAGTCTTTGCTTTTATAGCGGCACTTGTTTCTGCCACTTCATTTTATATCATAATGTCCGGTAGAGACGGGCAATGGGATATTTTTACCCACGCATTTATGCTGGTTAGTATTTATTTTTTGTTCTTGGTTTTTACCAATCAATCTAATGCTTACCGAAACGCACTTCTAGCCGGAATCTTCTTTGGATGTTCTTTTTTAAGTAAGGGTCCCGTTTCCTTATATGTTCTATTTTTACCATTTTTACTTGCCTACGGATTTACTTTCCGGTTTCAAAAAATGCAAACCCTCTGGCGTCCGTTGACTGTATTTACTTTAGTAGCAATAATAAGCTCTATCTGGTGGAATGTATATGTGTATCTTTTTGACTACCACGCTGTTTCTGAAATAACCACAAAAGAAACCGGCAGATGGCTAAATTATAATACCCGTCCTATTTATTATTATTGGAGTTTTGTGGTTCAAAGTGGTCTATGGACAATTCCTGCGTTTGTTGCATTGCTTTATCCGTATCTCAAAAACAAGGTTTTAAACAAAAAAGCATATACTTTTACCTTACTCTGGACTGTAATTTCTGTACTATTACTTTCCATTATTCCGGAGAAAAAAGCAAGATATTTAATGCCTGTATTGATACCTATGGCAATGAATACCGCATTTTATGTGGAGTATCTTTTTAGAAGTTTTAAAACAATGACCTTTAAAAAAGAAACCTTCATTGTTTATTTTCAATTTGGGTTAATAGCTCTTATAGGTTGTGCTTTTCCAATTGCTGCTTATTTCTATTTTGGTGAAACTATTCATCACTTTCTGATTTGGTACTTGCTTACTTCTATTTTTCTTTTAGCAATAGGTATCAGCATTGCGTTATTTCTTCGTAAAAAAGAAATAGCAACCGTTTTTTATTTAACCATTGCTTTTATTTTTAGTGTTCTTAGTTTTGGACTTCCTTTAGCAAAGGGAGTTACTCATAATCCGGATTACAAGAGTATCGTAAATGCGAAGCCCTATTTAGAAAAAAATAACGCTAAACTATATGAATTTGAAGCATTTACGCCAGAATTAATATGGGAATATGGCGAACCAATAGAAGTGCTATTTGATGGTGAAAATTATAAAATACCAAAAGAAAATGGATTTTATATTCTTACAAATTCTACAGAAGAAAATAAATTTAAAAAGGTGTTTGCCGATTTTCATATTCAAAAAATAGATAGTTTTGATATGAATCCTGTAGGTCTCGAAAGTCGCTCACACAAAGATCGTTTGCACCGAAATATGTATTGGGTGGAAAGGTTATAAGAAATTATTGGGTTTCACTTTCTGCAAAATTTTATAAAACAAAAACCCCAATATTCCTCCAAAAGCAAACCCTGTTACCACATCTAATGGGTAATGTACGCCTACATAAATTCGGCTATAGCCTACAATTGCTGCCCAAAATAACATAAAATATGGTAGGTATTTATATTTGTTTTGTAATAAAAGACCAACAAAAACAGCTAAAGACATTGCGCTGGCAGCATGAGCAGAAAAATACCCATAGCGCCCACATCGAGGAGCTATAAAGCGAATGATTTCTTTTAAATGCTCTTCTTGGCAAGGTCTGGGTCTTTGAAAGACATGTTTAAAAAGATTTGCTAACTGGTCTGTTGCTGTTATCATAGCTGCGACAATAAGCATGATAATTAGTGTATTTTTCCAACCAAATTGTTTAAAAATTAAATACAACAAAACCGCATAAAGAGGTATGAAGGAAAATTTAGAGGTAATAAACAACCACATGCCATCCCAAGTAGGGTTACCTAAACTATTAAGAAAAACAAATAGTTGTTCGTCATTATGTAATAGACTTTCTACCATTATGCTTCGTATCTGGAAATTTCTCTATCATAAAAATCGGTTGCTTGTTGAATTAGGTTTTCCATTTCAGCTTCTAAATCTTTTTGATCTTCGTCTTCAAAATCTTCTAACCACTCCACTTCATCGTTTTCAAGATTGATTATAAATCTTGGATACTCTGTATGAACAACAAAAATAGCGTTGGGAAAGTCTGTGTTATCACCTAATATAAATTTTGGAAATTCCATAGTTATTGTGTTTGCGCAAGCCTATTGATGCGAATTAATTTTTTAGTTAAATAGTTAAAACGAATATACAACATAAATGCAGAAGATGTCAACCCTGCAAACAACCCAATCCATATACCGGTTACCCCAAATGTCTCTTCTTTTCCGAGGTAATAACACACCGGAAAACCAACTAACCAATACGCAATAAAGCAAATCCAAGTAGGTATTTTTACGTCTTGCAAACCTCGAAGCCCGCCCAATAACACAACTTGCAAGCCATCACTTAATTGAAAAACGGCGGCAACTACTAATAATCCTGCTGCTAGACCTATCACTTCAAGATTATCAATATACATTGTGGGTAAAATATCCTTTAATCCAATAAATCCTAAAGCAAAGAGAGCTTGAATAAGTAACACCATTAAAAATATAGAATAGGCAATACGCCGCAATTCTGTAAAGTTTTTCTTCCCTTTTTGATTGCCAACTCTAATGGTTGCTGTAACGCTAAATCCTACTGCAATCATAAAAGTCATCGATGCTAAATTCAGAGCAATTTGGTTTGCAGCTTGTGCATTTGTTCCTAACATTCCGGCTAAGAAAATTGATGCTGTGAAAATAGCTACCTCAAAAAACATTTGCAAAGCTGTTGGAAAACCTAGCGCAAACAGTCGTTTGAAAATGGCTTTGTTCAAATGCTCTTTTTTTGACCAAACAAAATAGCTTTTAAATTTCTTTTTATTTTTTAAAATAACATAAAGAAACCACAACATAAAAAATCTCGAAATTAGTGTGCCAATAGCAGCTCCTTCAAGCTCTAAGCGTGGGAAAATCCATATTCCATAAATTAAAAAATAATTAAAAACAACGTTTACCACATTAGCCAAAATGGTAGCGTACATAGCATATTTTGTTTGCGAAAGTCCGTCGGCAAATTGTTTAAACCCTTGAAAAAGCATTAAAGGAATCATTGAAAATGCTACAATTTCAAGATATGGAATTGCCAATTCTACCACTTCCGGGGGTTGGTTTAGCTGGTACAAAATGGGTTTTATAAATAAAAGTAACAGAAACAATAAAACACCATTAATGCCACATAAAATCATGCCATGATGAAAGAAACTGCGTCCAGTTTCTATATTATTTTCACCATCAGCCTCAGCAATTAAGGGTGTTATAGCAAATGAAAATCCTATACCTATAGATAATGCAATAAACACTAAACTATTTCCTAATGAAATAGCTGCCAATTGTGCTGCACCGAGTTGTCCTACCATTATGTTATCGACTAGACCAACCATAACATGACCCAATTGTCCCAACATTACAGGATAGGCTATTTTAAAATTATATCGAAACTCCTTGGTATAGGTGCTCAGTAGCATATTAAGACTTGCATTTTGGAATCGACTAAGTTAGGTTTATTTGTAAAATTGCCGTTTATAATTTTTGGGTTTTCAAAAATTTTTCTTCCTTTACGGTCTTTTTAAATTTCGAGAAACAGAATCTGCTTTTAATTTGCGGAATTTCATGTAACCTAATAAAATTAAACCCCTTATTATAGTGGAATATTCCCGTGCTTTCTATCTGCTTTTACAACTTTTTTGTTTTCCAGCATACTAAAAGCTTTCAATAACTTTCTCCTAGTTTCCCTTGGCATAATGACTTCGTCAATAAAACCGCGTTGGGCTGCTTCAAATGGTGTGGCAAATTTTTCGGCATATTCCGCTTCCTTTTCTGAAAGTTTCCTTGCTGGATTTTCAGCTTCTTGTATTTCTTTTCGAAAAATGATTTCGCTGGCTCCCTTTGCTCCCATTACGGCAATTTCAGCAGTTGGCCATGCAAAGTTTATATCGGCACCAATGTGTTTAGAATTCATCACATCATAAGCACCACCATAGGCTTTTCTGGTTATAACGGTTACTCTTGGTACAGTGGCTTCACTTAGGGCGTAAAGTAATTTTGCGCCGTGAAGAATTATACCATTCCACTCTTGATGCGTTCCCGGAAGGAAACCAGGTACATCCACTAACACCAATAAAGGAATATTAAAACAGTCGCAGAAACGAGTAAAACGTGCTGCTTTTTTAGAAGCATCTACATCTAAAACTCCGGCAAGACGCATCGGTTGATTGGCTACAATACCAATACTTCTTCCTCCTAAACGAGCAAAACCTACCAAAATGTTTTCTGCATAGTCTTTGTGAATTTCAAAAAAGGTATCACTATCTATAATACCTTTTATCACCTCATGCATATCGTAGGGTTTATTTGAACTATTTGGTACTATTGTTTCTAATATATCTCTGTATTCATCATCTAAAGAATAAGCTAATTTTTTAGTGGTTTCCTTATTATTTTGTGGCAAATACCCTAATAATTTCTTAACATCTTCTAAACAAGCAATATCACTTTTTGAAGTAATATGTGTAACGCCTGACTTGGTGGCATGCGCACTGGCTCCACCTAATTCTTCGGAGGTCACATTTTCATTGGTTACTGTTTTTACCACATTTGGTCCTGTTACAAACATATAACTGGTATCTTGTACCATTAAAGTAAAATCGGTCATCGCTGGGGAATATACCGCGCCACCGGCACAAGGCCCCATAATAGCGGATAATTGTGGTATTACTCCTGATGCTTGCACATTTCTATAAAAAATGTCGGCATAACCACCTAGTGAGCGAACACCTTCCTGTATTCGGGCACCTCCAGAATCGTTTAAGCCTATTATGGGTGCTCTTACTTTCATCGCAAGATCCATCACTTTACAAATTTTTTCTGCATGAGTTTCTGATAATGCACCACCAAAAACAGTAAAATCCTGTGCAAAAATATACACCAGCCTAGTGTTAATCGTTCCATAACCGGTAACTACTCCATCACCATAATAAATTTCTTTTTGCATACTAAAATCGGTGGTTCGATGGGTAACCAAAATTCCTATTTCTTCAAAGGAACCTTCATCTAATAGATACTCCACGCGTTCTCTAGCAGTAAGTTTTTTCTTTTCGTGTTGTTTGTCAATTCGTTTTTTACCCCCGCCTAAGTGAGCTAGGTTTATTTTTTCTTCTAGTTTTTTTCTATTATTGCTCATTCCTATTGTCCTTGTAAATGGATATCTTATTACAAATTTTTAAATTCATTAAAAAAAGATCTACCTACATCTTTTTTTGTTCTATTAAGCAAAAGAGGTGAAAAGTTTATCAAGTAATTTTAACTCCATATACCAACACCTTTTTAATTTGGTAATCTTAATAATTCTCTATCTTTTAAATACATTTTCAATGCAACTAAGGCTGCAAGTCTGGCATCATCCTCCATGATGCTATGTAATTTTTCAGAGGAGTAATAATTTTTTACAAAATGGGTATTAAAATTTCCACTTCTAAAAGCATCGTGCTCAAATACAAATTTTCCAAAAGGTAGCGTAGTTATTACACCTTGCACTTCATAAGCATCAATAGCATTAAGCATTATTTGGATGGCTTCTTCTCTATTCTTGCCGTAAGTAATTAATTTTGCAAGCATAGGGTCATAATAAATGGGCACTTCCATGCCTTCTTCAAAGCCATTGTCTATTCTAATTCCCTCACCTTTTGGTAATCTATAACGATTTAAAACGCCAACGCTTGGCATAAAGTTATCTAATGGATCTTCTGCATAAATACGCAATTCTAAAGCATGTCCTTTGATTTTTATATCTTTTTGCAAAAAGTGTAATGTTTCTCCTTGAGCCACTTTTATTTGTTGTTCTACCAAATCCAATCCTGTTATTAATTCGGTAACAGGATGCTCTACTTGCAAACGGGTATTCATCTCGAGGAAATAAAAATTTTTATTTTCGTCTAAAAGAAATTCAACCGTTCCAACACCAACATAATGGCAAGCTTTTGCAACTATTATGGCAGCTTCGCCCATTTTTTGACGTATTTCTTGTGTCAAAACAACAGAAGGTGCTTCCTCAATCACTTTTTGGTGGCGTCGTTGAATGCTGCATTCACGTTCAAAAAGATGAACAGTATTACCGAGTTTATCTGCTAAAATTTGTATTTCAATGTGCCGTGGCGAAGAAATATATTTTTCAATAAAAACAGAACCATCGCCAAAAGCAGATTCCGCTTCGCTTATGGCGCGCATCATTTGCTCTTCCAGATCTTTTTCTTGTTCTACAACCCGCATTCCTTTTCCTCCACCTCCGGCAGAAGCTTTTATCAGTATAGGGAAGCCGATTTCTTTAGCTATTTGTTTGGCTTTTTCTATATCGGTTATGGCATCGTCTATTCCAGGAACCATAGGTATT
Source organism: Flavobacteriaceae bacterium CG2_30_34_30 (assembly GCA_001873105.1). Lineage (GTDB taxonomy): Bacteria > Bacteroidota > Bacteroidia > Flavobacteriales > Flavobacteriaceae > Planktosalinus. Next base: position 31,660 of record MNYN01000008.1, read on the forward strand.
CCGTATGCTTTTACGGCCTCTTTTGCTGCAAGTTTACTTCCCATAATGCGAATTGCATTTGAGTCCGGTCCAATCCAAATGATTCCATTTTTTTCAATGGCTTCTGCAAAATTGGCATTTTCACTGAGAAAACCATATCCAGGATGAATGCCATCCACCCCTAATTGTTTGGCTACTTCAATAATTTTATCTCCTAATAAATAGGATTTGTTTGATGGTGCTTCACCAATGCAAATGGCTTCATCGGCAAATTGCACATGTGGTGCATTTCTGTCTGCTGTAGAATAAACGGCTACCGTTTTTATGCCCATTTTTCGTACCGTTTTCATAATACGTAATGCAATTTCGCCTCGATTTGCTACTAATATTTTTTTTATATGTTTCATCTATATGCAAATCCTTTAAAAGATTTTATTTTGAGAATAATGAATTATGATTTCGCTAATTCTTTGTTATTTTAATCCTTCTATTTTTGTAAAAAAAGACAAAATCATTCCATTTCCAATAATAATTGGTCTTTATTTACTGTTTTTCCTTTTTCTACAGAAACCGTTTTTACAATACCATTTCTCGGAGCGGTTATGGTATTTTCCATTTTCATGGCTTCGAGCACCAATAAATAATCGCCTTCTTTTACTTCATCACCGGCTTTTACTAAAACATCCAAAATTAGTCCCGGCATAGGAGCTTTTATGTCGTTGATGGCTGTAGTTTCTAACAAGGAAAGACCCATTTCCGTAATAAGAACGTCCAATGCCGTTTCTATTTTCACCTCATACAAGGAGGAATTTACTTTTATAGTATACCTTTTATTTATTAAATCTGAAGTAACAACTTCAACATCTAGCGATTTATTTTGATGCAATATATGCCATGTGTTCTCTGATTTTTGTTGCAAATCAATTGCCAGTAATTTGGCTTCTGCTACGACAAATTTAAATGTGTTATTTACAGTAATATGAAAGGTAGTATGCATAGATTTTTATAAAAAATGGAAAAAGTAATGTGTTGGTAAAGATAGGAAATTAAAAAAATGGAACCCTTAAATTAAATTAGGTTTCAAAGTTTATCATAAACTTTTTGAACAATAATTGTTTATTACTAAAAAAAAATCCTACCAATTGGCAGGATTTTTAATGTTTGCTTCTTCTAATTTGCCCCCCATTCTTTTAGGGAGTCTTTATTCATTTTTACATAATCCTCATTTCCAGCTTGTTCAGCAGCTGCAAGCGATTTTTTAGCGGCATCAATTGCGCCTTTTTTATCTCCTGCTTTAGCGTAAATTAAAGATTTTTGACGCAATTGCCAAAAAGGAGGAGCATCATTTCCTGCTAGTGCTTTGTCTATCCATTCTTTGGCTTTTGCAATGTCCTTTCCTTCGTCTAAATAATAAACCGCAGCAGTATAATAATCGCTGGAAGAGGGTCCGGAAAGTGCTTTTTCAATACTTGCCATCACTTCTTTATCTGTGGGAACGGTAAAATTGATGGGCACCATTACTTTGTCCCAAAACAAAAACAAACTTGCTCCACTATTAGAAAGATTACCAATTTCCATAGTAAAACTTTCTTTAGCCATCGTCGTGGTAATTGGAGTTGCGTTAAAACGAGCAGCAACTTTACTGTCATCTAACTCATTTGGCGCTCCATTGGCTTGGTATTCTGTATATAAAATGATCTCCCATAGTTTTTCATTTGGGATAGTAAACAAGGCATAGGATCCTTTATTAAGCTCTTTACCACCAATAGTTACATCGTTACTGAAGGTGATTTTAGTTCGGGCATTAGCTCCGGTTCGCCAAATCTTTCCATAAGGAACAAGATTGCCAAAAATGGTTCTGCCTTTCATACTCGGCCGAGAATATTCAATAGTAACATCGGTCAGCCCCACTTTTTGTTCTATTTTTGAAAATGGACTAGGAGCCGGTGAGGCCACTTGTGCATACGAAAACAAAGAAAGACATAGGAATGTAAAAAGAATAGTGATTTTTTTCATTGTGTTTTGATTTTATTTAATTGAAACAAGCACCTAATATAGAAATTAAAAGGAACCCTTTATGTTAACAAAACCTTAAATACCATGTTATATTAATTTTATTGTTTAACTTATTTTTATATTTATTAAACATTATTTGTATTAAATTTGTTAGTTATTTTTATAGAAAATTATGTACACATTACATTCCAAACAAAACTTACCCATTTCACTAATCGAAGCTTGGGATTTTTTATCAAATCCATCTAATTTAAAAGTAATAACACCAACTTATATGGGTTTTCATATTGTATCCGGAGCAGACAGACCGATGTATGCCGGGCAAATTATTCAATATATGGTAACACCAGTATTAGGTATAAAAACCAAATGGGTGACCGAAATAACACATATTAAAGATAAAATGTATTTTGTAGATGAACAACGTTTTGGCCCATATGCTCTTTGGCATCATAAACATTTTTTAAAAGAAATTTCTGGCGGTGTAGAAATGGAAGATATTGTTGATTATAAAGTACCGATGGGAATTATTGGTAAAATAGTACATCCATTATTGGTAAAACCAAAATTAGATGAAATTTTTGAATATCGTAAAAATAAACTAACAGAGCTCTTTGGAGAATACAAATTCTAAATATATGCGTAAAAATATACTAATAATTGGCGGTTCCTACGGCATAGGAAAAGCCATTGCAAAATCTTTAGCAAAAAAAAATAATGTAACTATTGCCTCTCGAACCTCAACCAAATTCGATTCAAACAACATCAAACACTTCTATTTTGATGCAACCAATGACGATATTCCATTAAAGGATTTGCCTGAGATAGTAGATGGTTTTGTTTTTTGCCCGGGGAGCATAAACCTTCGCCCGTTTAAAAATTTAAAAAACGAAACCTTTGAAGAAGATTTTCAGCTTAACTTTATGGCAATGGTAAAATCGTTAAAAAGAGTATTACCTTATCTACTAAAATCAGAACATGCAAGTATTGTATTGTTCAGTTCAGTAGCTGTAAAAATTGGAATGCCTTTTCACACTAGTGTAAGCGCCTCAAAAGGAGCCATTGAAGGTTTTGCAAAAGCATTTGCTGCAGAATATTCTCCAAAAATTAGATGCAATGTAATAGCTCCTTCTCTAACAAATACACCTTTAGCAGAACGCTTTTTAAATGACGAAAAGAAAATAGTAAATGCAGCAGAACGCCATCCATTAAAACGTATAGGTGAAGCTAAAGACATTGCTAATATGGCTTGTTTTTTACTAAGTGAAAAAGCTTCTTGGATTACGGGTCAAGTTTTTGGAGTGGATGGAGGAATGTCGTCACTAAAAGTTTAATAAAACTTTTACAAATAAATAATGTATAAAGAAAAAGTAAACATTTTTTGGTTTCGCAGGGATTTACGATTGGAAGACAACTTGGGTTTTTGTAAGGCTTTGCAAGGAAAATTTCCGGTATTGCCCTTATTTATTTTCGATCCTGAAATATTAGAAACCTTACCAAAAGATGATGCTCGCGTTAGCTTTATTTACATAAAACTGCAAGCATTGAGCAACCATCTAAAGGACACTTGCAAAAGCAGTATTGCAATGTATTATGGAAATCCATTGGATGTGTTTGAAAAAATAGTTCATAAATTTGACGTGCAAAATGTAATAACCAATCGCGATTATGAGCCCTATGCCTTGGTGCGAGACAAAAATATTGAAAACTTTCTTTCTCACAAAAAAATATCGTTTTACACCTTTAAAGATCAAGTTATTTTTGAAAAAGACGAAATAATTAAAGAAGATGGAACGCCCTATTTAGTGTTTACGCCATATATGAAAAAATGGAAAGAACAATTTAAAAAACAAACATTAAGAATTTATAGTTGCAAACCATATTTAAATAATTGCCTCACCAAAATAGCACTACCAAATGTAACCCTTGAAGATATTGGGTTCACGCTTTCAAAAATAGATGTTCCAGAGTACAATTTGAGTAAACAGTTAATTCATGAATATGAAAACACAAGAAATCTTCCTGCAATAAAAGGAACCTCTTATTTAGGTACACATCTTCGATTTGGTACAATAGGAATTCGGCAAGTAGTTGAAAATGTTTTAGCAGAAAAAAACGAAACCTTTTTAAACGAATTGATTTGGCGAGAGTTTTTTATGCAAATTCTGTATCATTTTCCCGAAACACAAACACTTTCCTTTAAAAAAAAATACGATCATATTGTTTGGCGTAACAACGAAGCAGATTTTGAAAAGTGGAAAACCGGCACAACCGGATATCCTTTAGTGGATGCCGGAATGCGTCAACTTAATGAAACCGGCTGGATGCACAATAGAGTGCGAATGCTGGTTGGAAGCTTTTTATGCAAACACCTATTGATTGACTGGCGTTGGGGAGAAGCCTATTTTGCTGAAAAATTATTAGATTATGAAATGGCATCCAATATAGGAAATTGGCAATGGATTGCCGGTTGTGGCGTAGATGCAGCACCATATTTCAGGATTTTTAATCCCACAACACAAATTGAAAAGTTTGATAAAAACAAGACCTATATTAAAAGATGGGTAAAGGAATTTGAAACCCCTTTATATCCAAAAGAAATAGTGAATCATAAGGATGCAAGAGAACGCGCTTTAAAAACATATAAAGACGCAATTAGTTAATTTTATTTGTAGGATTTTTCTTTAAAATATGTATTTTATCGAAAATATATGTATTTTTATCGATGTTATTAACATTTTTTATTTATTTGTGGATACCAATGCATAAACTGAGTCATAACCCCAAATTATGAACCGCTATGGAAACCTACGACAACGAATTCAGTAATGGTGAAATCACTGTTACCTACGACCCAAAAATTTGTATTCTCGCTGAAATATGCGCCAAAGGGCTATCAGAAGTATTTAGAACTACAGTAATACCTTGGATTGATCTTGATGGTGCAGCAACTAAAAAAATAGTTGCACAGGTAAAAAAGTGTCCTTCAGGTGCACTACAATTTCATTATAATAAAGAAAAAATTGCAGGGTAAAAAAGCATGTTTTTTTTATGGAAATACACAATTTAATCTTCTTTAAATTGTTGTATAGAATAGCTTAACCAAAACAAAACAGATGCATACTTTTAAATATAGCACAACCCTAGCCTTGTTGTTTTTTTCATTTACTACTATTGCACAAGAAAATAAGACATTACCTGAGCAATTTGATCACGTAATAACTAGTTCCAATAGTTATCAAGAATTCAAGGTTGTAAAAAAAAACAATTTAGAAACTCTTAAAAGAAGTGTTATAGATAGTATTTTGGTGTATCAAAATGCCCTTGCCCAAATGCAATCGGAAATAGAGTCGCAAAAAATTGAAACAAATATTCTCCAAACAAATTTAAAAGAAACCAACCTTAAACTAAAAGAAGCCATAGAAAAAGAAAATGGTATTTCTTTTCTAGGTATTTTGCTTACAAAAGGAGTTTATAACACACTAGTTTGGTCCATTATACTACTTCTTGCTATATTTTTAGGCTTGTTTATCTCTCGTTTTATAAACAACAACAAAGTTACCTCTGCATTAAAATCAAAACTATTAGAAACCGAAGAGGAATTTGAAACACACCGACAAAGAGCCATAGAGCGTGAACAACTGCTAAACCGAAAATTGCTAGATGAAATCAACAAGCATAAATAGCTTTTTCAAATGGAACTTCAAAATTCCAGACCTATTATAGTTATTGTTTTCTAAATCCTACTTTTTTTATTAATTGTGTGTAGTATAACCTTTTTTCATACATTTATACCTCCCCAGATCATTTTTAATTTTATTAAATGGAAATATGAAAAAATTTCTGGTACTGGTTATTTATTTTCTGGGCATTCTATCTGGCTTTACTCAAACTGAAAAATCAAAAGAGCTTGATACACTTTTTGGTTGGCTGGAAACCAATTTACAATCATATAAGGATTCCACTTCTTTGGGTGTTCATTCGCATAATGCCATAAAAATAGCCAGAAAATTGGGTGATTCCTCTTCTCTTGCAAAGTCTTATTTATATCTAGCTCACTATCACAAAGAATACTCAAAATTAGATTCTTCCTTAATTTATACCCTTAAAGCAAAAGACCTCTACAGCACTTTAAAAAAGGAACTACAACTTGCCAACACGTATCTCAATCTTAAGGAAATCTATGCCCTTCAAACTGAATATGGCAAAGCCACGGAACAGGCGTATTATGCATTGGAAATTTTTGAAAAATTAAACAATCCAAAAGGGGTTGCACTATCCTATGCCCACCTTTGCGGGTTATTGTATTATGAAAACAGATATTCCGCTGGAGTTGATTTATGCAATAAAGCTATTGAAATACAAAAAAACTTAGAATCAAAGGAAGATTTGGCACTTTCCTATTATTATAAAGCATTTAATCAGCTTTTTTCAGGTGCTAAACTTCAGGATGCTTTAACAAATATAAACACTGCCATTGAACTCTATAAAGAAATAGGAGAAAACGGTATTCCTATGATGGCAGCTATAAATTGGCGTGGAAACATCTATAAGTATATGGGGGAATACGACAAAGCCATAGCAGATTACCAAGCCAATTTTGATACTTCTAAGGAATTGGGGTTACAGCGCTACCTCATCCCTTCCTTAGCTAATATTGGTCACGTTTTCTTAATGCAAGGAAAATATGAAGAAGCCCTGCCCTATAATCTGGAAGCCATTGACATTATGATTAAAACAGGCAGGATAAGAAGCCTTTGGGAAAACTATATGCACGTTTCCTCCATTTATGAAAATATGGGCGATTACAGAAATGCTTTGGAATACAACAAGCTTTATGCAACAGCTTACACAGAAATCAAGGACCGCTCCATTCAAAGTTTAGAAGGAGAACTTCAGGCAAAATATGAAACGGGTCAAAAAAATGCCACTATCTTATTTCAAAAGGAAAAGATAAATCAACAACGTAAAACCCAAACCCTTTATACCATTCTAGTTATTTTGTTAGGAGTTATTCTTTTTGGGTTATTCTATTCCTACAAAAAACGCCAAAAGCGAAACAAAAAATTACTTGAATTAAACAATAGGTTGGATATAAAAAATAAGCAAAACGAATTACTTTTAAAAGAAATACACCATCGCGTTAAGAATAATTTAGAATTAGTTAAAAGTTTAATCTCTTTACAATCTGCTCAAATGGAAGACTCCCCAACCAAAGAAGCAATGATAGCAAGTCAAAACAGAGTGCAATCTATGGGAATCATTCATCAAAAATTATATCAAGGAGAAAATTTGGGAAGTATTGAAATGAAAGATTATTTCTTAAATTTAGGAGAAGGCATTCTAGATACTTTTAATGCAGAAGATAAAGTAAAAATTGAATGTGCAATGGACAACTTAGAACTCGATGTAGATACGGCTGTACCCATTGGTTTAATTGTCAACGAACTCCTCACAAACGCATTAAAATATGCA
>MNYN01000063.1 GCA_001873105.1 Flavobacteriaceae bacterium CG2_30_34_30
GTTTATATCAGACATGTCGTATATATCGCTTATCCACAACATGCCCATTTTTTAATATCATGTCGTATATATGCCTTATATGGCATATATACGACATGAAATGGTAAAAGATAGTAGTATAAAGTTTGTTTTTACAAAAAAACTCCACGCCTATTCTTTTCAAATATACCTTTTTTTTAACAACATCCATTGGTGTTTATATAGGTTAATTTTTTAATGCACTACTCGTTTTTATCCGTTTAAAACGGCTAAGAAACCTTACATATTTGTTTATTGACTTCCAAAAACCTATATAGCATAGGTATATCATGCCTCACTTACTTTTAAAAAACAAACCTAAGCAATGCCATTAAAACTTCCTTGCGGAAATCCGCAATTGGGATAAACTATTTTTTTATGGAATTGTGTATCAAGTATTTATAAATTAAAAAATATTGATTTTTATTCCTAAATAAAAATAGTGTTACTTCCATACTCGTAAATTAGAAAAGTATTTTAGATTTTTTTGGAGAGGCAACTAATGTGGGAACTCTGTAACATTTTATAAAATAGATGTAATGCAATACCCTTTGTTGTGGGGTACCTTGGTGCCAAGACATTAAACCCAAACACACGAAATCATGGACTCACAAAAACTAGAGAATTTGCCTACCAACGGTGGGGAAATAAAAAAAGGGAGTGCCCACATTGTCGTTGAACTAATTGAATATGAACACAACACTATGGTAAGCAAATCTATACTAAAAAAGGCCACCGGCTCTATCCTGGCAATGGCTTTTGAAAAAGGGGAAGGTCTGAATAAAAAAACCATTCCTTTTGATTCCTATGCCCAAATAATTGATGGAAGTGCTATTATTGAAATTGCCGAAAACAGAAGCACATTGAAAACCGGTGATGGTATATTAATACCTGCACACTCCTCAAGCCAAATAATACCTAACGGCCGATTTAAAATGCTGCTTACAGTTATAAAAAGTGGCTATGAAGATGTATAAGTAGTGTGTTGCCCCTTTTGAAAAAAAAAGGAGAGAATTATTGAAAAAATGGTGTTCTCTCCTTTTTGATTTTAGTCTTCGTCCACTTCTTCTTCAAAAGGAGTAACGGTTGCTTCAAATTGCATTTCTTTAAAGTCGTCTTTTTTAATCCATTTTTCGGAAGTGGTGATTTGGTAGGTAGCATTGCCTTTGCTTTGCAAGTTCCAAATAATGCCATCGGCTTCGGGAAATGCAACTTTGCCTTCAAGCTGTTCTTCAAAAAGACGGTGTAGCAAATTACTATCGGATAGTCCGGCACTTAATGCTTGTAAAACAATATCCTTAGTAATTTCTATAGCCTCCTCACCTTGTAATTCAAAAGTGATGATGGTTGCTTTGGTTAATGGAAACTTGCCGTTGTATGCTTTATAAAGCAATTGGTTGGTATTAAATAATGCTTGATGTAAAAAAATATCAGAATAGTTTTCCGCTACTTTTTCTCTTGTCATTTCGTGCGAAAGGTTATCAATTTGTCCTTCTACTAATGCTTCTGAAAGTTTGTATTCTAAAACAATGGCTGCTGCCTCGTTCGTTTCATAATCGGCTATCGCCATGTATAGATAGTCTTTTAACTCCTTTTCATTTACCTGATCGGCCTCAGCATATCCAAATAGTTTTAAAAGTTGGATATAGTCAGAAGTCTTCCAAGCGTTTTCTAATTCTTCTACTGTTTTTAAGCTATTAATTTTTACGATGTATTGCATGGTTATTTTTTAATATTTATTTAAATTAAAAATTTTCGACCCCTGGGTTGAACCTGCCTGCCCGCCTTGCACTTCAAAACTACTTTTGACGAAGCAGTAGGCAGGGTCTCCTATTTCACCTCTCCTTAGTGAGGTCGAAACTGCCTTTTCCAGCAGTTTCGGGTGAGGAAAAAAATTTAAGCATTTGCAAAGCTATCCCATATTTTAGGGCATGCAATGCAAATAAAGAAATTTTTAACGTATTTTATTATGAAAACTTGTACCCTGTTTACCTGTCTAATCTAGGAGCATTAGGTTATGATATTTTGTATTTATGCTTCATTGCGATGTATGCTTAAAACAGGAATGTCTAAATGATTAATCAGACTTTCGGTTAGACTTGGTGTAAACAATTGTACAAAACCCGATTTTGCAGTGGTTGCTATGGAAAAAAGATCTATTTCGTTATTTTTTATAAAATACTTCACACCACGTTCTTCATTTAAAGCGTTATAAACGTGCTTTATACAAGGTTTTAAGCAAATATTGCAAAACGATTTTAGACGTTCTTCTATTTCAAAATTTTCTACAAAATGATAAGGAGTATTAATAAATAACAAATGCAATGTTGCGTCAATTTGTTCTGAAAAAGCTGCTATTTGCTTGAATGCATTTTTTTGGTCCTCCTCAAAAGTGGATGCAAAAACTATATTTTTGATGGTATTGCTCCGATGTTTGTTTTTTACCACCAAAGTAGGAATTGGAACTCTTCTTACAATTTTTTGGGCATTGGACCCTATGGTTACTTCCTTTATTCCTTTTGTGCCATGCGAACCCATAATGAGAAGGTCAAACTCTTTGTTTTTTATGTGTCCTGCTATATTTTCTACACCCAAATTAAAAACTAGCGATTGTTGTGCTTCTATTCCTTGACTGTTAAATTTTCTAGTAAGTTCGGTAAGATTAAATTTAGCCATTCCAATTTCTGCTTTCGTTTCCGGATAGAGCTTTTCGTTTTCTAACGAAATTTTTACCCAGTCCACCGGTGTGTTTAGAACATGCAATATATGCACGTTAGCTTTGGTCTTTGCTGCAATTAGCATGGCATAAGATGTTGCGTTTTCTGATACTTCTGAAAAATCGGTAAGTAAGAGTATTTTATTTATTTTTTTCATTGTGGCTGTGTTTTTGTTGTCTCATTTTTTCTACAAAAACCAAATAGATTTTATAAAAATTTAGCAGATTCTAAACCATATTATGCTACTATAATTTTTGTTTCTAAACTAATTTTAGTGGTAATAGAATTAGAAATCAAACAGTTTGCTTCACTCTTTTGTACAATACGTTCTGCTCGATCAGCATTCATTGATGAAGGAATAGTAACCACTGGTTTTAAAATTATTTCTGTTACTTTAAATTTTCCATCTACTTGTTCTACGTTGCCTACTGCATTGCTTTCAAAACGAATAAAGTCTAGCTTTGAATTTTCTGCAATAGCAAGAAAAGTGGTCATCAAACAACTGTTTACTGCCGCCACAAATAAATGCTCCGGCGACCAAATATCAGGCATACCTTTTGGAAAATCAGGCGGTGTTGCTACTTCAATCTTTAAGGGTAAAACGGGCGATTGTATTATTCCTTTTCTGTCTTGAACCCATTGTAGGTTTACTTCATATTGATGATTTGTTTCCATGACTTTTTATTTTAGAAAGTTTTATTCTGCTTGTTCTTCATACAATTGTAATCGCATTTTTAATTGGGTGATTTGTTGCTGCATGAGTTCTAAGCGTTGTATTAAATGAAAAATAGCACTTAATCCTTCCGAGTTTATTTCTAAATCGTTGTGTAATCGCACATATTTTTCTACTTCTGCCAATTGACTTTGAAGAATGCATGGCTCATTATTAATGACTTGAATATCTATCAATTCAAACTCACCAAGCGATAGAATAAAAGCAGTTGTTACCTTGTGGTACTTGCAGATGGTGTCTATTGATATAAAGGTTTGCTTTTCCATAACTTGTACTTATTTGGATAGTTTTTTCAGTTCTGTAAACAGTTGTTTTTGCTTTTCATTTAACTCTTTAGGGATAACAATTTGATAGGTTACATACAAATCGCCAAATTGATTTTCCTTTTTATATACAGGAAATCCCTTTCCTTTTAATCGCACTTTGGCAGCATTTTGTGTACCCGGACTTACTTTTAGTTTGAGTTTTTCTTGCAGCGTATCTAGAGTGATTTCGCCTCCCAAAACAGCTGTGTAAAGATCAATTTCCTTTGTGGTAAACAAATCGTTACCTACACGTTTAAATTGAGGGGTGTTGTTTATGGTGAAGGTGATGTACAAATCGCCATTGGGTCCGTTATTTACCCCTTTTCCACCTTTTCCTGACAGTTTGATGGTTTGCCCATGAGCTATTCCTGCCGGTATGGTGATACGGATGTTTTTTCCGTTTATGGTAAATGTCTTTTGGTGGGTGGTGTATGCTTGCTCTAAAGAAATTTGCAACTCAGCTTGTATGTCTTGCCCTCTGTAACTTGTTTGTGCCCTTCTTCCGGATTGCCCTCCAAACATGGAGGAAAAAAAGTCTGAAAAATCACCTTCGCTAAATTCACCAGAAAAGGATTGTTGTCGGTTTCCGGGTTGTCTTTGTGCTTGTTGGTATTTTTCAAATTCTTCACCACGCTCCCATTCTTCTCCATATTTATCGTATTTTTTTCTTTTTTCGGGATCGCTTAATACGGCATTGGCTTCATTGAGTTGTTGAAATTTTTTTTGTGCCTCCTTGTCATTTGGATTCAAATCAGGATGCAATTTACGTGCTAACTTCCGATAGGCTTTTTTAATGTCTTCGGTGGTGGCTTTTTTATCCAAGCCTAGTATGTTGTAATAATCAATAAATGCCATAGGAATGCGAACAATTTACCCCATAAAGGTACTTGTTTTAGAAGCGGTCATCTATGACAAAAATCAATAATTAGGAAAATTTGAAAATAAAATTCGGGTTTAAAGTCCGCGTGCTTCAAAAATATTCAAATACAAATGTGATGCCATTTTACGGGCATTGCTTTTGGCGCGGTTGGCGAGTTCGCCTGCAAAATGTTCGTCTATGGTTTCTAACCAAAGGTTAATCCATTCGCCAAAATGTTCCATTTGTATGCCGTGGTGAAAATTTTTATCCACCCGGTTATGTGTTACCACAGGATTGCCTTTAAATTTGGCTTTAAAAAAAAGGTTGCTTTCCCAAAAATCGGTTAGTTTTTCTAAATGCGCATCCCAGTCGGTAATGGTGTCGTTAAAAAAATGTCCAATCCCTTCACTTTTGCGTACTTTGGCGTAAAAAGAAGAAACCAATAAAAAGACGTCCTCTCTATTTTTAAGGTCTTGCATGAAAAGTTTTTTTATTTAAAATAGGTAGTGTACTGCATAAGGTGGTTTTCTAATTTTGTAAACCCTTTCTTTGCTTCTTGAATATCTGAAGCACCTAAGCTATTAAAATATTCCTTCATTGGCATCAAATAATTATGTAATTGGTCGTGGGCTTCTCCGGTCATCGTACATTTAGCTACAAGGGTAGCAAACTCATTTTCCAGCTGAGTTTTTAAGTTTTTATAACCCCTTATTTCTTCTTTTTCGGTAAAAGCCTTCATTGCATCTTGCATAGCAATTATGCCTTGTGTGGTTTCCATATTTGCCTCCCAAGGTTGGTTATTGTGTAATTGTATTCCCATAGATTCCGATGCTTTGTGGGTTTCATGGTTGGTCATAGTATGGGTTTCTTTTTTTGAATTTTTACAGGAAAAAACAAGCAGTATAGCAAAAAGAAAACCAAATTTTAATAGTTTCATTGGTTTGAATTATATAAAAATTAAAAGTAAATGATACACAATGGCAAATATAGAAGCAAGAACGCTGATGAGTAGGGAATTAAACACAAATTTAGGTTTCATTTGTGCTAAAACGGCGGCATTATACCACATGGCTACAGCTACGATAATAAATAATTGTATCATTTCAAAAAACCCGGTACCGCTCATTAAAATAAGCATTGCGGCGATAGAACCTAAACAGCTAGAAGCAATGATACCTAAAGCGGCGTTAGCATAATACAATTCTTTAAAATCGGAAAGAGTAGATTGGTAAAGTTTCATAATTATAATTTTTGGTTTCAAGGTAAAATTAGATAACTTCCCTTTTTTAAAATATGACCTAAATCATAAACTTATTTGGTGTATTTAACGAAATAGTTTTCGGCTTTTTATCTTTAATTCTCCCTTTTTTTCTAGCGATTTTGTGGCTCTAATGACAGTTTCTACACGCAATCCGGTAAGGTCAGCTATTTGTTGTCTGGTTAAATCGAGTTCAAAAGAAAAAGGTTCTTTTAGATTGTGCACGTGGTCTTTCAGATAATCTAATATTCTAAGAATACGATGTTCGGGTTCTTGGCTTGATAATTCAGAAGCCATTATGGCTTTGTAATACAATCGTTTGGCAAGTGCTGCAGTAATTTTTAAATGTTCTTCAGGATGTTCTTTAAGAAGCTCCAAAAAACGATCTTTATTTAGTCGAAGGATCTCGCAATCGGTTAATGCTTCGGCATTTGCAGGATATTTTACCTCAGCAAACAAAGGTGGCTCGCCAAAACTCTGTCCTTTAAGGAAAATACCTTGGATAAATTCTTTACCATCGTCATTAAAATTATTCATCTTTACTTCGCCTTTAGCAATTTGATAATACGAAATAGCCTGTTGCTCTTCATTAAATATTTGCTCTCCTTTGGGGTAAAACAACTTTTCAGCTCCAAAGAGGTAAAGTAAATGTTCTTGAATCATTTCATTTAATTAAAAGATTGGATAATTTGCAGTAGCTCGGCCTTTTGTATAACGCCAGATTGGCGCCAAAGTTGTTTTCCGTTTTTAAATAAAATAAGTGTAGGCACTCCTCGCACTTGATATTCAGAAGCAAGTGGCTGGTTTTTATCTACATCCATTTTTACAATTTTTATAGCTTCTCCTAGCTCTGCTTTTACTTCGCTTAAAATAGGTGCAAGCACTTTGCACGGTCCGCACCAAGTAGCAAAAAAATCGACCAATACCGGCTTGCTATCATTAATAATATCCTTAAAATTGCTTTTCATTTTTTTATAAGTTTCAAATTGCCATAAAAATACATTTCCTTATCTATTACTCCTAGACAAGTAACGCTTCCCTACAAAGATAACACACAAAAAATTAATAAAACTGTACAAAACTTAAATACCTAAAGAGCTATCTTTGCTGCATGCCAACAAATCCTTTTCAACCCTTTAAAATAGATGTTTCAGCTATACCTTTACCTGAAAAATTTACGTTTCCATTTTACTACCAGCCACACAAACTAAGTGCAATTGCTTCAGAAGCTTTGCAACAATATCTAAAAACCCAATCCGATTTTGAACACAATTTTGGGTTACAAAAAAACCAAAACGGATTAGTTATAGGCAAAATGTTCGGCGTTTTAGTGTGTCAAGACAAGACCGGTCAACTGGGATATTTGTGGGCTTTTTCAGGCAAGTTGGCAGAAACCAATCACCACAAATATTTTGTGCCTCCTGTTTTTGATATGTTAGAGCACAATAGCTTCTACAAAAAAGAAGAAAATATACTCAATGCGATAACATTAAATTTAGAAGTCCTAGAGCAATCAGAAACTTTAAAAAATGCTACTAAAAACGTTCAAAAAGTTCAGATAGATGCCGAAAAGGATATTCAACGCCATAAAGAAACTATAAAAACCCAAAAAGCGATTCGCGATGCAATAAGAAGTGCTGCACAAAACACCGTTACCTTTGATGCCTACAAAAGTCTTCAAAAAGGGCTGAGTGAGGAGAGCAAAAAAGAAAGTATTCTTTTTAAAAAAATGACCATATACTGGAATTATCAAAAGGGAAATGCTGCTGCAGAACTTCAAAAAATTAGATCTGAAATACAGGTTTTAAAAGAACTTCGAAAACAAAAATCAGCTGCGCTACAACAGCAACTTTTTGATAAATATTCTTTTTTAAACCTCTTTGGAATTCAAAAAAGTATAGGTGAAATTTTTAAAAACAATCCTCCAGCCGGAGCAGGCGAATGTGCAGCTCCTAAACTGTTGCAATATGCATTTACACACCAATTAAAACCTATTGCAATGGCAGAGTTTTGGTGGGGTCAATCGCCAAATTCTGAAATTAGAAAACACAAACATTTTTATCCTGCCTGCAAAAGTAAATGCGAACCCATTTTAATGGATCATATGTTGGATGGTTTGGAGGTAGATGACAATCCTTTTCTAGAAAATCCTTCGGAAGTTATGCAATTGGATATTGTGTATGAAGACGATATCCTTTTACTTATCAATAAACCACCGGAATTTTTATCGGTACCCGGTAAAATTATTACCGATTCGGTGCTTGAGCGCCTTAAACAAATGTATCCTGATGCCACGGGGCCTTTACTTGTGCATCGGTTAGACATGTCCACCTCTGGTTTGTTGCTTGTGGCAAAAAATAAAGAAACCTATGTGCACCTGCAAAAACAGTTTATGAAACGAACAATTAAAAAACGATATGTGGCGCTACTTGACGGAATTGTCAAGCAAAAAGAAGGAATTATTAATTTACCGCTTCGAGTAGATTTAGAAGACCGACCAAGACAATTAGTTTGTTATGAATACGGTAAACCGGCACAAACCAAATGGGAAGTAATTGCCATTAAAAATAAACAAACACGAGTATATTTTTATCCTATCACCGGACGCACACACCAGTTGCGAGTGCACGCCTCACACGAATTAGGACTAAAAATTCCGATATTAGGCGATGATTTGTATGGCAAAAAAGCAAACCGACTACACCTACATGCAGAACGTTTAACATTCATACATCCTACCACCAGAGAAGAAATAACCATTTCTGTAGATGCAGCATTTTGATTTTTTCAAATCGTAAGGTGGCGCAAGCATAATCCGTAATTTGTACAAATTTCTTCCTAATTATTAAACCTATCGAATGCCTGTCGTTCTAATTCTTCTTGATGGTCAGGATGTGCTATAGAAATAAGAGCATCTGCACGCTGTTTTAAATTTTTTCCATATAAATTAACTACGCCATTTTCTGTAGCAATATAATGCACGTGCGCTCTTGTAGAAGTTACTCCGGCACCTTCTTTAAGGAAAGGAACAATTTTAGAAATTCCTTTATTTGTAATAGAAGGTAATGCTATTATGGCTTTTCCACCTTCCGAAAGGGATGCACCGCGAATAAAATCCATTTGTCCTCCCACACCGGAATATTGTATTTTTCCGATAGTATCGGCACAAACTTGTCCGGTAAGGTCTATTTCAATAGCACTATTAATAGCAGTAACTTTTGGGTTTTGACGAATAATGGCAGTATCGTTTGTAAAGGAAGCTTCTTTAAAATGCACCATTGGGTTGTCGTCTAAAAACTCGTATAATTTGGGCGATCCAACTGCAAAACAAGTGACTAATTTTCCTTGTTTTATAACTTTATCTTCACCAGTAATGACCCCTTTTTCTACCAAAGGAAGAATACCGTCTGAAAACATCTCCGTATGAATACCCAAACGTTTGTGGTGTATTAAATTGGCTAATACCACATTCGGAATACCTCCAATTCCCATTTGAAGCGTTGCGCCATCTTCAATCAATTGGGCTACATTATACCCAATCCTTTTTTCTATCTCGGTACTTTCTTTCATTACATTACTATGGATGGGTTGGTCCACTAATACCGCTGCATTAATGTTATTTATGTGAATAATCCCATCGCCGTGGGTTCTTGGTACCTTCGGATTTACCTGTGCGATAACTATTTTTGCTGTTTGAATAGCAGTTAAAGTAACGTCAATGGAAGTTCCTAGGGAACAAAAACCGTGTTTATCTGGCGGGGAAACCTGAATAAAAGCCACATCGAGAGGCAGAATATTTCGCTTAAAAAGCAAATGCACTTCACTTAAAAAGATAGGTATGTAATCCCCTCGATCAGAGTTGACCATTTTTCGCACATTGCCACCAACAAAACAACTGTTTACATTAAAGGTGTTGCTGTAGGGTTCTGAGGCATATATTGCTTCGCCTTCAGTGTGCATTTGAATGATTTCAATATTTTTTAATTCGAGATACCGGTTACAAAGGGCTGCAATTAATATTTTAGGTGTCATAGCCGCACCTTGAAAAAAAATACGGTTGCCCGATTTTATTAATTTTACAGCCTCATCAGCAGAAGTATAATGTGTCATACGTGTTTTTTATTTGAATGGAAATATATTGAATTTTATTAGGAATGGCAATCGATATTGGAGGAAACTAATTCTACAACCGGTTTTGGAGATAGATAAGGAATTCCTAATCCTAAACCCCTAACAATAAATAAAAGACCTATAATAACGACAAAAACCGGAATGGCCTTGCGAAATTTTTCTCTGGTGTTTTGTTGTATTATGGTACTAAAATAAATAGCCGAAGTCATTAAAGGCACAGTACCCAAGCCGAATAGAAACATATAGAAACTACCTTGTAATAATCCTGCAGAGGCAATTGCCCCAAAAACGGCTATATACACAAGTCCGCAAGGAAGGAATCCGTTGAGAAAACCAATGGTTAAAAAAGTGTCGGCAGTTTTCTTTTTAAAGGCAGCTCCCATAGCTGTTTTTACTTTGGAAACTGCTTTGTATATAGGTTTTGTAAAACTAAAACGTGCTGTAAAAGTAGAAGGAAGTATTACAATTACAATCATAAGGATGCCTATGGCAATAGATAATTGCTGCTGTAAACCAAACAAATAAAACCCTTTTCCTAAAATGCCAAATACCAAGCCAATTAAAGAATACGAAAACAACCTTCCAAAATGGTAACTGCCAATTTGCAAAGCCTTTTTAAACGAATTAGAACGATCTACAGGAAGCATAAATGCTATGGGTCCGCACATACCAATGCAGTGCAAACTTCCTAACAATCCTAGTAAAAAAGCAGTTAAAAACATGGGCGTAACTAATAATTAATTTCTTGTTTGGATAAAAAGGTTTTATTTTTTGTTTCCCATCTCACGCTAATATTCCACCTACCTTCAAGGACTTCAGAAGCTGGAATTTGCATTTGGTTATTTTCTAAAATTATAGTTTTTTCAAAATCCATATTTTTATCAGAAACTCTATAAAAAGAGATAATACCTTTTTGAAAGGAATTGGCAATTTCTTGTGGAAAAACAAGTAGAATGCCCTCTGTACTTTTTTGGATGCGTATTTTATACGGCAAGTTTTCAGCGTTTTGTTTGGCATTTAACTCGTCCTGAAATCCTATTTCTTGTTTGTAATATTCTTCTACTACCAAGTCGTGGTTGTACTCTTTGTTTGTAATCATTGTAATGACAAAGTACATAATAAAGCATATAAATGCTGCAAGTGCTATAACTAATCCTGTTCCCCAGTTTATTTTCATTGGTGTTTCTTTTATTATAGTAAACTACTAACTACTAGTTGCTTGTTTATTTTTTGTTCCACTTACCATTCTAGAAATAATTCCTTGTTGGTTGGTTAATTCTGCAATAACAATTCCTCCTATATGTAGTATAATAAAAGCAATTAAATAATAAATGGAAAGGACATGTATTGATTCCATTGTAGCTTTAAAGGTTTTTGGTCCCAACTCAATAATTAATCCTGTGGCAAGTGATATAGCAACACACCCATAAAAAGCAAGATACAGCCAATATTGAAATTTCATTTTTTTAGTCAACTGTTTTTCTAAAGGATTGGAAAATTTCATTTTTCCAATCAAAGGTAATGCCATCCGCAAGCCATATAAACCTACTAAAACATAACCAGTATAAACGTGCCAATCCCACATTGGTTTTCTTATTTGTTTGGCTAAAATAATCAGCTGCTCTCGCGATAAAGAAGTGTCAAGTGTGGCTATATAATTTTGAATAATATCGGCCACATGCTCTTTATTCATCCAAGTTAATCTCAAGAAAATGGTAATAAGCATAAAAATCATACAAAGAGCTATTGCCCAGTGCATGACACGGTAGATTGTTGTATAATTTCTTTCTTCCATTATTAAAATGCTTCTTTTACTTCTTTAATTATAACTTCTAGGCCCTAGAAAAGTTGTGCTAGTGGTTTCAATAAGTTCATCGTTGTTATAGACACCAATCTTAATTTTATTTTTGTCGCCCGATAAAGCACTGGCGTTTATTTCTATAAACAGCGTTCCTTGTGATAATCCTTGCGCAGGAACGTTTATTTCATGGTCACCTACAGTTTTTAGAGTGCCCGTGTGCGACAAAAGTTTAAAAGTAATGGGAGCAATATCTTTATTTGTTTTATTTATTAATTTAAATGTATAAACATTACTTATTATATTTCCATCCTTATGCTCATAAAGCTGTCCTGGCAGACGTAAAATATTAGCTTCTACATCGTTTCGTAAAAAAAGCATTCCTATTAAAATTCCCATTAATATAAAAAGTACAGAGGCGTAACCTTTTAGTCTAGGTGTGAATTTGAATTTTACTTTATTAACAATATTTTCTTCA
This sequence comes from Flavobacteriaceae bacterium CG2_30_34_30, assembly GCA_001873105.1. Taxonomy (GTDB): domain Bacteria; phylum Bacteroidota; class Bacteroidia; order Flavobacteriales; family Flavobacteriaceae; genus Planktosalinus. The sequence goes on from MNYN01000063.1 coordinate 12,298, forward strand.
CTGGCAAAGCGAATAAGACCTTTAGGCAAATTAACCGCCTCCATAATGGTATCGCATTCATCAATACAAGCTGTACAGTTTACACATTCTAATTGGGTGCCATTACGAATATCGATACCTGTGGGGCAAACGTGCACACATTGAAAACAATCAATACAATCGCCATAACCAAGGGCTTTTCTGTCTTCGTCTTTCCTAATTTTTTTTCTACCGTTTTCTCCTTCTCCTCGTTTGTGGTCGTAGGCTACTACAATTGATTTAGTATCTAACAAAACACTTTGCAATCTTCCGTAAGGGCAGGCAATTATACACACTTGCTCTCGGAATGAAGCAAAAATAAAGTAGAATACTCCGGTAAAGATGAGTAAGGAAATAAAGGAACTTAAATTTTCTAAAGGGCCTTCTGTAATGAATTCAAAAAGTGCATCGCTGCCTATTAAATAAGCTAAAAATACATTGGCAATTAAAAAAGAAATAATAAAAAATACCAACCATTTTAAAACGCGTTTTCTAATTTTTTCAGCGTTCCAATCCATTTTAGCAAGGCGCATTTGTTTTCCTCTGTCGCCTTCAATAGCATATTCTATACGACGAAAAACCATTTCCATAAAAATAGTTTGCGGACAAATCCATCCGCAAAAGATACGACCAAAAGCTACGGTAAATAGGGTGATAAAAACAACCCCAATAAGCATAGAGATGACAAATAAATAGAAATCCTGAGGCCAAAAAGGAAATCCAAATATATTGAATTTACGCTCTATAATATTGAATAACAAAAACTGGTTACCGTCTATTTTTATAAAAGGTGATGCGAAAAGAAAAACAATAAGAAAATAACTAACCCATTTTCGGTAAGTATAAAATCTGCCGCTCGGTTTTTTTGGAAATATCCATTTTCTTTTTCCCTTTTCATCAATTGTTCCTAATGTGTCTCTAAATTTTTCTTGGTTTTCCATTTTGGGGTCTAGTACTAATTGCTTTATTCTATTTTCTTAGTGGCTTCTTCAGGAACAATAGGTGATTTTACCAAAGTAGAATCTTCAACGGCAGCGGGAATTTCTTCAGTAGTCGTGCCGTCGGGTTTCCACAACTCCCCTTCCGGAGCTTTTGCATCCGGAGGATTTGTGCCTTGAAGCGATAAAATATAGCTACCCACTTGTGCTATTTGTAGAGGTTTTAATTCGTTTTTCCAAGAAATCATTCCTTTTCCGGGTCGTCCTCCCTCTGAAATAACCTTAAATATGGCGCTAATTTCTCCGGCAAATATCCAATAGGAATCGGTTAAGTTTGGACCAATTCCGCCACCGCCATCAATTCTGTGACAAGCCACGCAGGTGCTTTCAAAAATTGATTTTCCGGCAGCAAGGTCTGCAGCATCGGTTAATAAAGTTACCGAACTTGCATCCACTAAATTTTTTGCGGTTTTTCTATATTCGGCAATAGCTATTGTAGCCTCTGCTACTTCTCTATTATACTCGTCTGCTTGTGTTGGTCCATCAAAAACATGAAATCGAACCATATATACTACCGCAAAAATTATAGATGCGTAAAAAGCATACAACCACCAAGGAGGTAAATTATTGTCAAGCTCTTTTATGCCATCATAATCGTGGTCTAAAAGAATTTCTTGCTCTGATCTTATTTTTCTTCTTCCTACTAATTTGTTATAGAGACTTCGCAACCAAGAAAAACGATTTTCATTTCTTTCCGCTTCTTTAGTTAGATACTTTTGTTTTGCTTCCTCTGGAAGTGTATGAAACAACAACCGTTGCAGGGAAGCTACACTTACTTCAATAGCAATACTAAACAAAATAATGCCTAACCAAACAAAAAGTAACACCGGGTTTTCAATTATTGCCCATTGGTTTGCAGTAGCCGCTGTTTTTTGTAGTACAAATAATGCTATTAGTGCAATGATTACTACTCGTAAAATAGATGGTAATGTTTTCATAATTTGGTATTGTTTTCTTCCTCGTCACTTTCCAGAGGAATATTACTTACTTGTTCAATATATTTTTTATTTGCAGAAATTACCCAAAGAAATAACACCACAAAAAAGACGAAAAAAATAAGCAGTGAAATAATTGGGTATATTTCTATACCGTCAATACTTTCCATATGCCCTTTTATAAATTTTAACATATTGCTATTGGTTTTCAGTATTAGTAGATTCTTCTATATTTTTCACCTTGATATCGGTGCCAAGGCGTTGTAAATAAGCGATTATAGCTACTATTTCTCTATTTTTCATTTCAATGAAATCCATGCCATTTTCATTAGCATAGGCTTTATCGGCCTCATAGTTTCTTACAAAATCCGGGTCGGAATATAAGTTTTCTTCTATTTTTGTACCTTGCTCGAGCATCCACTGCTGTGCTCCTGCAATTTCTTCATCGGTATAAGGAACACCAAGTTTTACCATCACTCGCATTTTAGCTTCGGTATTTGATTTGTCCAATTCTGAATTTATCAGCCATTTATAGTTAGGCATTATAGATCCCGGCGAAGTACTTCTTGGGTCGTAAAAGTGATTTAAATGCCAATTGTCAGAAAACTTACCGCCTACACGCAATAAATCAGGGCCTGTTCGTTTGCTTCCCCATAAAAAAGGATGATCATATACAAACTCTCCGGCTTTGGAATATTCACCATAGCGCTCTACTTCACTTCTAAAAGGGCGAACCATTTGTGAGTGACAACCTACGCAACCTTCTCTTATATAAAGGTCACGGCCTTCTAATTCTAAAGGTGTGTATGGATGCACACTGGAAATAGTAGGAATATTTGATTTAATCACTATAGTAGGTACGATTTGCACTATACCACCGATAAGGATGGCAACCGTAGCAAAAATAGTTAACTGAACCGGTCTGCGTTCCAACCAAGAATGGTAACCTTCACCTGAAACACGTTTTTTGGTTACGTGCTCAAGTGGAGCAGCTTCGGCTAATTCATCGGTTACCTCACTACCCGATCTTATGGTTTTGATTAAATTATAAAGCATTACAAAAGCACCGGTAATGTATAAAGTGCCTCCTATGGCGCGCATCCAGTACATCGGCATGATTTGAGTAACGGTTTCTAAAAAGTTACCATAAACCAACGTTCCATCCGGGTTAAATTGTTTCCACATGGAAGCCTGTAAAAACCCTGCAACATACATAGGTAGGGTATAAAGAATAATCCCTAAGGTTCCTATCCAGAAATGGAAATTAGCCAATCCAATAGAATATAATTTTGTTTTAAATAATCTTGGCAGTAACCAATAAATCATACCGAAAGTAAGAAATCCGTTCCAGGCCAATGCACCCACATGCACGTGTGCTACAATCCAATCCGTAAAATGCGCAATGGCATTCACATTTTTAAGTGAAAGCATTGGTCCTTCAAAAGTTGCCATTCCATAACCGGTAATGGCTACTACCATAAACTTCAAGGTTGGGTCTGTGCGCACTTTATCCCAAGCTCCACGCAGAGTTAATAATCCATTAATCATACCACCCCATGAAGGCATTAACAACATAACCGAAAATGCGACACCTAAGTTTTGTGCCCAATCTGGCAAGGCAGAATACAACAAATGGTGAGGTCCTGCCCAAATGTAAATGAATATTAAGGACCAGAAATGCACTATTGATAACCGGTAGGAATATATGGGTCGGTTAGCAATTTTAGGAACAAAATAATACATCAACCCTAAGAAAGGTGTTGTTAAGAAAAAAGCTACCGCATTATGCCCATACCACCATTGCACCAATGCATCCTGCACTCCTGCATAAACCGAATAACTTTTTAAAGCACTTACCGGAAGTGCTAAACTGTTAAAAATATGAAGTACTGCTACAGTTACAAAAGTAGCAAGGTAAAACCATATGGCTACATACAAATGTCGTTGTCTTCTTCGTAAAATTGTACCTATCATATTAATACCAAATACAACCCAAATTAATGCAATAGCAACATCAATAGGCCATTCCAGCTCTGCGTATTCTTTTGAAGAACTAAATCCTAAAGGAAGTGTTATCGCCGCAGCTACAATAATAAATTGCCAGCCCCAAAAGTTTATAGTGGTTAATGCATCGCTAAACATTCGTGCTTTTAATAACCGCTGCAACGAATAATAAATACCCGCAAAAATAGCATTCCCAACAAAGGCAAAAATAACAGCATTGGTATGTAAGGGTCTTAACCTTCCGTAGCTAAGCCACGAAATACCGTCTGTCATGTTTGGAAATAAATATAAGGTTGCAAGAAAAAGCCCTACGGTCATCCCGATAAGACCCCAGAAAATGGTTGCGTAAATAAACTTCTTAACGATTTTATTATCGTAATAAAATTGCTGTACTTCCATAATTAATCTAGTTTGTTTTTGGTTGGTAATGGTTCAGTGTCCGGCTTTTCTTGTACGAGTTCGTCATCAAAAAGCATTCTGACGGAAGGTGTATAGGTGTCATCAAATTGCCCTTTTTTTACCGAAATAATAAAAGCTAAAAAAAAGAAAATTGCTACTACTATACTAATAGTGAGTAGGATGTAAATTACACTCATGTGGGATTTATTTATTTCAAAAGTATTGTACGCTTAAAAAGCAAAATATGATTTTAGTCATAAATTGTGTCTTTATTGCAAATTTATCTTAGCCAAAGGTATTAAAAAATGGAAAACACACCTTTTAATAGAAATCAAATTTTTCTTTTTTTATCAACCTAAATGCAACTAATAAGTTTTATCGGACACTAGTGTAAAAAAAATAAATAATATGAATATTTTCGCATACAAATAATTAGTATTATTACCCTTAAAGATTTTCCTTTCCTTGTTTATAAAAAATGGTAAGCTGACTTTGATCAGTTTTTTAATTACCTATAAATAATACCTTGCTCGGTCAAAATAGGAACTAATATGATTTCAAACGCTTTATTTAACCCCTCAAGTATTGTTGTGGTGGGTGGTTCAAATGATTGCTCAAAACCTGGAGGCAAAGTACTTTATAACCTCCTAAAACAGGAGTACGAGGGCGAATTATTTGTTGTGAATCCTAAAGAAACTTTGGTTCAAGGCATTCCCTGCTATATTTCTTGCAGCGAGTTACCCTCTGTTTCCCTTGCCATCATTGCGGTGGCATCAAAATATGTAGAAGAGGTTATTCGTGTTCTTGCTAATGAAAAAAATTGTAAAGCTTTTATATTGTTTTCTGCTGGTTTTAGTGAAACTGGTGCTGCAGGAAAAGAACTGGAAAAAAAATGCGTAGAAATCATCACCAAAGCTGGCGGTACTTTAATCGGACCCAATTGCATAGGTGTAATTACTGAAAAATATAAAGGCGTTTTTGCAGGACCAATTCCTGAATATGACCCAATGGGTTGTGACTGTGTTTCCGAATCAGGAGCAACTTTGGTGTATATTTTAGAAATGGCTTTGCCACGAGGATTAAAATTTAGAGATATTTTTTCCATTGGCAATAGTGCGCAAATAGGCATAGAAGACATCCTTGCATATTGGGATCAAACCTTTGATGCAAAATCAAGTTCTAAAATAAAATTGCTTTATATGGAGAAGGTTTCTGATCCAAAACGATTTTTAAAACACGCTAGGTCATTGGTGAATAAAGGATGCCGTATTGCTGCAATCAAGTCAGGCTCTTCAGATGCGGGTTCAAGAGCTGTTTCCTCTCATACAGGATCGCTTTCCGGCTCAAATACTGCCGTTAGTGCGTTGTTTAGAAAAGCCGGCGTTGTGCGCTGTTTTAGCCGAGTTGAACTGGTATATATGGCTGCTGTTTTTACCTATCCCCAATTGAAGGGAAACCATATTGCCGTTATCACTCATGCGGGTGGACCCGGTGTTATGCTTACCGATGTATTAATAAAAGGAGGCATGAAGGTTCCAATAATTGAAGGTCCTGATGCCGATTCGCTCTTGGCAGAGTTGTATGAAGGATCTTCCGTTTCAAATCCAATAGATTTTTTAGCTACAGGCACTGCGCAACAGCTCGGTAAAATATTGGATTATGTGGAGGATATTTTTGACTTCATTGATGCTTCTGCGGTAGTTTTTGGTACCACAGGCATGTGGAAGGTAGATGATGTATATCAAGTATTGCACGAAAAAATGAAAACCAGTAAAAAACCTATTTTCCCAATATTACCCTCGGTTATTCAGGCTGCAGAAGAAGTGAGCCAATTTCACACTATGGGACACGTAAATTTTACAGATGAAGTGAGTTTTGGTTATGTCTTATCCAGAGCATATAAAATGCATAAACCCTTTTCAGAACCTGTATTACCTAAAATTGACAAAAAAATTATCAGGCAAATAATAGATGGTGTTCCTAATGGATATTTATCTGCTGAAGATATTGAATCGGTATTCAAGGCAGTAAATATTTCATTAACAAAACAGAAAACAGTTACCTCGACTAGCGAAGCTATTAAGGCTATAGAAAACCTTAGTTTTCCTTTAGTAATGAAAGTAAATGGTCCTGTACATAAATCGGATGTTGGAGGGGTAGAACTAAACCTTAAAAGTAAGGAAGCGGTACTTAATACTTTTCAGAAATTAATGAAAATACAAGGTGCCGAATCGGTTTTGATGCAACAACAACTATCAGGTATGGAAATATTTTTAGGTGCTTCCAGAGAAGATGACTTTGGTCATTTGCTATTTTGTGGTCTTGGAGGTGTTTTTGTTGAAGTATTTAAGGATGTGAAAGCGGCTCTTGCTCCTGTGGGAAAAGAAGAAGCATTGACCATGATAAGAAATCTGAAATCGTATCCTCTTATCCAAGGATTTAGAGGAAAAGAAGGCATAAATGAAGCATTAATAGTAGCATCTATTTTAAACCTTTCAGCGTTATTAGAGGCAGCACCTGAAATCAAGGAATTGGATATAAACCCATTGCTTGGAACTATGCATTCCCTTGTGGCTGTAGATGCAAGAGTGCTTATTTCGAGATAAGTTTACTTCAAATTTCTGCCCATAATATTTGTAGCAACCGTAGTAAAAACTACCACACTTATAGAGCTTAGAGGCATAATAATGGCTGCCACTACTGGAGCCAATTGTCCCGTAACTGCAAAATAAAGTCCAACTATATTATATAAAAAAGAAATGACCATACTCGTTTTAATGATACCGATAGCTTTTTTAGTCATGTTTAAATAGCTAGGTAATTCTGCCAACTTTGACGCATCTAAAATAGCATCACAAGCTGGAGAAAACACATTTACATTTTCAGAAATAGCAATACCCACATTACTTTGTTTTAAAGCACCCGCATCGTTAAGTCCATCACCAACCATTAAAATGGTATGACCATAATTTTGCAAGTCTTGAATATAAGCTAGCTTATCTTCCGGTTTTTGATGAAATAATAAGGTTGTTTTTTTTGGTAGTTTTTGATGTAAATATGCTTTTTCTCCTTCATTATCTCCGGAAAGTATGGCCAGATTGTACTGCTTTTCCAGCTCTTTAAAAACATTTTCGACACCCTTTCTATAGTTGTTTTTAAAAATATATTTACCTTTGTAACAGTTATTTATGCTTATATGTATAGAAGTTCGTTTTTCTTCACTTTTAGATTGTACTCCTTTATTGTCCACATAATTTGCAGAACCAATTTTAATTTGGTCACCATTCCATTTGGCTAGGATGCCTTTGCCAGAATATTCCTTAAATACATCTGGAGTAATACTGTCTTGTTCCTTCAAAAGTGTATATAACATCCTGCTAAGAGGATGATTAGAAGCACGTAAGGCATTTTTCAACAACCCTTCTTCCTTTTGGGTTAAAGGAATACCGTCATAGTAAATACTGTTTTTAGTAGTCGCTGTAATCGTCCCTGTTTTATCAAAAATAACCGTGTCAATTTTTGACAGTTGCTCAATAACCGTTGCATTTTTTAAATAGAATTTTAGTTTACCAAAAATTCGAAGCGTGTTTCCAAGAGTAAAAGGCGCTGACATAGCAAGTGCACAAGGGCAGGCAATAATCAACACAGCTGTAAATACTTGCATTGCCAATGCTTGATTTACAAAAAACCAATACGTTGTAGAAACAAGAGCAATCGTTAAAATAACGATAGTAAAATATTTACTAATGGTGTTGGTAAGTGTGGTAAACGCCAACTCTTTATCTTTACTAAAGGCATCATTACTCCATAATTGGGTTAAATAACTTTGGGAAACCGATTTTAAAGTCTCTACTTCAATGGCACCGGATATTTGTTTTCCTCCTGCAAAAACTTTATCACCGGATTGTTTTTGGATAGGATCAGACTCTCCGGTAACAAAACTGTAATCTATAAGTGCATTGCCTTTTATTAAAATGCAATCTACAGGAATAAGTTCCTGATTACGAATAAGAAGTCGATCACCCTTTTTTACATCATAAACTTGTACAGACTCTTCTTTTCTTCCGGAAGTGATTCGTGTAACGGCAATGGGGAAATAGGATTTAAAATCGCGTTCAAAAGAAAGAAAGTTATAGGTTTTTTGTTGAAAGTACTTTCCTAATAAAAGAAAAAACACCAAACCTGTTAGGCTATCAAAAAATCCGGCACCATGGTCAAAAATTATTTCATAAGTGCTTCTAGCAAAAAGCACAATAATTCCAACTGCAATAGGCACATCAATATTTAAAACTTTGGCGCGTAAACCCTTAAAAGCAGAAATAAAATATCCCGAAGCAGAATAGAAAAAAACAGGCAGGGCAAAGGAAAACATCAACCAACGAAAGAGTGGTTTGTATTGTTCTAGCCAAAACTCATTCATTTCAAAGTATTCAGGAAAGGAGAGAAACATGACATTGCCAAATGCAAAACCTGCAATGCCCAATTTATAAATCAAACTTCGGTCAATAGGTTTTTTTGCAGACGCATAATCATCTAAACTTATGTAGGGCTCATAGCCTATACTGCCTAGCAAAATCACAACTTCTTTAAGCGAAATTTCCTTCGCATTAAAATGCAAACGAACTGTTTTTTTAGGAAAAACTACTTGCGATGCTTTGATGGATTTATTAAGTTTATTCAGGTTTTCCAATATCCATATACAAGAGCTGCAATGGATATGTGGAATGTACAGGGTAATGATTTGAGTAGTACCGTCGTTAAATTCTAAAAGCTTTTCGGCAATGGAAGCATTGTCTAAAAAATCGTATTTACCCTCCATTTCTTTTGGAATAGCTCCGGGAGCATTTTGCAAGTCGTAGTAACAAGTCAAATCGCTTGATGAAAAAATTTCATAAACCGTTTTGCAACCATTGCAGCAAAACGATTTACCATCGGCTACAATGGCATCTGTTTTACAAGAATCGCCACAGTGATAACAGGTGGTTTTTATATCAGATATTGCCGCCATGAGTCTGCTCTTTCATAAAAATTAATATCCCTATATTTCTTAAAGGAATCGTTTTTTGTTTAAGAAACGCAAAGATATGGATTATTAAAACAAGGTTAATTATTCGTAGAACTCGAAATAAGAAATAAAAAACAGGTGTAGAAGAAATGAGATTTAGTTATCTTTGGGACATGAAAATTTTTGAGGAAGACAATGCCATTCTTAAAATGCTATCTGAAGCAGTTTCAGAAGGTTTAGTTATCGTTGATGCAAGTCAAACAATTGTGTCCACAAACAAAGCCGCTGAGGAAATGTTTGGCTATACCGGAAAAGAACTTATAGGGCAGCATTTAGATATTTTAATTCCGAAAAACTATCACCACAGCCACCACACCTATGTGGATGAATTTATTACCGATGCCGACAAAAGGAAAATGGGTCATGGATCAGATTTATATGGGGTGCGGAAAGACGGAAGTATTTTTCCTGTGGAAGCCGGTTTAAATCCATTTAAAATTAAAACCAATATATTTGTGATGGCATTAGTTGTAGATATCACAAAACGTAAAGAACAAGAAAAAAGAATACTGGATCTTAATTCTGATTTAGAAAAACGTATTAAAATAAGAACCAAAGAGCTCGAAAAAACAGTAGAAGAATTAGAATGTGAAATTATAAAAAGAACAGAAGCTGAAAAAAAAATAAAACAAGCTCTTAAAAGGGAAAAAGAACTCAACGAACTCAAAACTAAGTTCTTATCGATGGTGTCTCACGAATTTAAAACCCCATTAAGCGGTATATTAACCTCCACCATTTTATTAGGAAAATACCAACTAACGGAACAACAAGATAAAAGAGACAAACACATTAGAACCATATCAGAAAAAGTACATTATTTAAATAACATTTTAAACGATTTTCTATCTATAGAGCGATTAGATACCGGAAAAGAAAATTACAAAATGACTACATTCAAATTAAGCAAAGTGATTAATGAGGTTGTTTACAATGCAAATATGCTTTTAAAAAGTGGCCAAAATATTTATTTTCCACCAGAAGTTGATGATTATCAAGTAACTATGGATGAAAAAATATTAGAACTGTCTCTATCTAATTTGGTACATAATGCCATTAAATATTCACCGGAGAATACCCCAATCGAAATAGATTTTGAAAAAAACAACAGTCACTTAACCATACACGTTAAAGACTATGGAATTGGCATACCAATAGATGCTCAAAAAAATATTTTTAGCAGATATTTTAGAGCAGAAAATGCCCTTCACAACCAAGGCACAGGAATTGGGCTTAATATTGTGCAAGGCCATTTAAAAAATTTAGGTGGAACTATAAGTTTTAAAAGCGAAGAAAATAAAGGCAGCATATTTACTTTAAATATACCTATGAATTGTTCATCTTAAAAATAGCATTTACCCATGAAGAAAGTATTATTGATTGAAGACGATACCGCAGTAAGAGAAAATACCGCAGAAATCATTGAACTTTCTGGCTATAAAGTGGTTACTGCTCCCAATGGAAAAATTGGAGTTATGATAGCCAAAAGGGAATTGCCCGATATCATAATTTGTGATATAATGATGCCTGAAATGGATGGTTATGCGGTCTTAAAATCACTAGCATCAGAGCCTTCTACTCAATTTATTCCTTTTATTTTTCTGTCAGCAAAAACGGAATATAAAGACATAAGAATTGGAATGGACCTAGGAGCCGATGACTACCTTACCAAACCATTTAACGAAGAAGATCTCTTAAATGCCATAGAAAGTCGATTAGCTAAAACATCTATTCTTCACGATCAAAGAATGAATAAACCAATTGTGGATGAAAAAGATGGAGATCTTCATACCCTAAACGATTTAAAAAACTTTGTAGATGACCACGGCAAGGAATTTCATTTTAAAAAAGGGGAAATTATTTTTCAACAAGGGAAAAACTCTAACTACATTTTTCTTCTAAAAAAGGGCATTGTTAAAACTCATAAAATTGATGAAAACGGTAAAGAATTAACCACAAGTTTACTTAAAGAAGACGATTTATTTGGGTATGCTTCCTTATTACAAAATATTACATACCAAGAATCAGCCACCGCTGTAGAAAATTGTGACCTTGCAGGTATTATAAAAGAAGAATTGAAAAATGTTTTACAAAAAAATCACAAAGTTACCCTTGAACTCTTTGAACTCTTATCGGACAACCTTTCTGAAATGAAAGAGCAACTATTGCAAATGGCATATGGTTCAGTAAGAAAAAAAACAGCCGCAACCATTCTACAATTTGCCGAAAAAATGAATCCAAAGAAGCAAGACCAAATAAAAATATCCAGAAATGACCTTGCAAGTGTAGCCGGTATTGCAACCGAAAGTTTAATAAGAACCCTATCTCATTTTAACAAAGAGGGATTAATAGAAATTAATGGAAGAAATATTAAGATTTTAGATCTCGCCTCTTTAAAACAAATTCAATAATTAATTTCATCCATTTTTATTATTATGATTTTTGTCATATTTTTAAGAATCCCATACCAATATATTTGTTTCTTAATAAGAAGTATTGGTAATGATAAATATTTTAGTTCCTACAGATTTTTCTGAAAACTCATGGAATGCTATTACGTTTGCGCTTGCCATGTATGCAAGCGCTAGGTGTAATTTTTATCTTGTACATGTTATTAAAGAAAACTCACCAACCCAAGAAAATTTTACAGAGGGAACTACAAAAAATAGTATAGAAAACCACTCGCCTACAGAAACAAGAAAAAAATTAATCGATTTAGCACAGAAAATTGAACAATCACCGCGTATTAAATACCACCGTTTTTTTATAGTAACCGCACAAGGAAATTTTGTAGAAGCCATAAGAAAACAAGTCCTTGAAAAAAAAATTGACCTAATTGTAATGGGTACAAAAGGAGCTTCAGAACTTCATAATAACGGTGTAGGCAATAATACTTCCGATGTAATTACTAAAGTAAAGTGCAATGCATTTGTGGTGCCAGATAAAGCAAGTTATGTTGGGATAAAAGAAATTGCATTTCCTACAGATTATAATTTGTTTTATCCCGCCTCTATTTTAAGAACTATATCTTCATTTGCAAATAACTTAAACGCCAAAATAAGAATTGTTCATTTATCAAAAACAAAACAAAAGTTAATTGCAGAACAACTACAAAATAAGGAACTACTTCAAGATTATTTTCAAGGGGAACCCCATAGTTTTCACAAATTGACTAATCAGAATATCGAAATAGGCATCCAAAATTTTATAGCAAAAAATAATATAGATTTAATTGCTATGGCAGCAAAAAATATTCATTTTTATCAACAATTACTCTTTAAATCTTCAGAAGACAACGGCAGTTACCACTCCAGAATTCCATTTTTAGTATTACACGAATAAAGTATTTTTTATATTCAAATATTTTTATTTCTAAAAAACTGTTTTTTAAGTAGGGTAAAAAACATTTGACTTGTTTTACTTTCATAAACAATAAAAATTAAAATGAAAATTATGAAAAAACCAGTCTTATTTATCCTGGCAATGTTTGTTACTACATTAATGATATTAACGTCTTGTAGTAAAGATAATCCAGCACCTAATTCAGAAACCGCAAGTACTTCTATAGGTGCAAAAGCAACTTTCAATTTAGGAAGAGCCGTTAATGATGTGACTATAACCAAATTTATGGTTAATGTTAAAAATATTGAATTAGAGTTTGACGATGATGTAAACGAAGGAAGTGGTGGCGACGATAACAATGGAGGTTTTGGTCCATTTTATAATGACATTGAGCTTGATGGCCCATTTGAATTAGAATTTACTACTAATGGCATTGTAATTCCTTTTGTCAATGTAGATCTTCCTGTTGCACAATATGAAGAATTAGAATTTGAGATTGCCGAAAGCAATAACCAAAGTAGTGTTCTTTTTCAAAAATCCATTTTAATTGAAGGAACCGTAAACACCATTCCTTTCCTATTTTGGCACAATTTTGAAGAAGGAGTAGAAGTAGATTTTGAAGATGCAAATACTGATATTATCATTGAAAACAATGGTAACAGTATCTTGATAAATTTTGATCTAAACTTCTTGTTTAATACGTCCATTATTGACTTATCCACTGCTACTGATGGCAATGCCGATGGTGTTATAGAAATTAGCCCTAACGACAATGATGGTAACAATGCATTAGCAAACACTATCAAAAATATCATCAAACAAAGTATCGATTTACTAGACGATTAACCCCCTTTAATCTGTAAATCCCCAAAGCCTGAAGATTTATTCTTCAGGCTTTTTTTATAGGCATAAAAGATTATTTGTAATATTAATTTTCCACCTTGTTAAACTGCATTAAAACCCGAGACGGGTTTTTTAATTTAAGGGTGGCATTTGACACAGTGTAGGATGTAACTTGCTGTAAAGCCTCTAAAAACTGATCTTCTATATTGGCCTGATTACAAATTTTCTTCGGACTTTTAAGATTAGTAAACCTTAACAACTCCCATTCAGAAAATAAACTTCCATGTATTTTATTACAACCCGCAAAGCCGAAAAAAGTATTTGCTTGGGTTTGAATTTCTATATGTGGAAAATTAATTTCAAATAGAGAATCCTCTAATTTGTTCTCTCCAATTTTTTCTAAAGCCCAATAGCCTTGTAAGTTGGAATCAATTGTATAAGAGCCACAACCTAGAAACGATAAAAAATCTTTATCGGTATTTCTTTTTAAATTCACTTCCACCTTATAGGCTGAAATAGCTCCAGACATAGTATTTATACATTCTTCTTCTGAAATAGAAATAAGCATTTCCATCTGCTCTGTTTTTAGCTTATAGGTTTTAATGGTAGTATCGTCTGCTCTTATAGGATACCTAAAAGGAGCCGAAAACTGGTTTGTTATGGAATCTAAAAAAGTAAAATTAATGTCCTTCTCTGTTATTTCCAAACCCCAAAAAGGCTCATTTCCTGCGGCAGTAAAATACACCCTATTTACGCTAGCTTCTAAAAAAGTATCTGAGCTATCCGCTGCAACACTATTTTCGTCTATTTCTTCATCAATAGGATTCTCCTCAAATTCTTTTTTTTCACCTGAAGATGTTTGCCTATATTTCTCTGTTTCTGTTTTATTATTTATGTTCATACAACCTGAACAAATAATAAAAAATAATAAATAAAAAACACCTATTTTCATATCGCTACGTGAGTTCCTTAGAGAGTACAAATATCAAAAATAATTAGTTTAATTATCCATATTTTATTAAAAATTAAAACGTATCAATTAAATTAATAAAATAGTAGTGTTAAAATTATATAGATATTGCTTTGAGTACTTAGGTAGATTTTAAAAAGAAAGAAAACTAAATAATTTCTAATCCTAAAAAGGCTTTATCTAATTTTGTGTTCTAAAATTTAAAGTCTCCAAAATCCTTAAGCAAGTATTTTTTTAATGACATTGGTCATTTTAAAAACAAATATAAAGTTTTACTTTTGTTAGGTACTAATTTTCAAAAACAATCCCTGTTATGAAAAATATTCTTCTTCCCACCGATTTTTCCGACAATGCATTTGGTGCTATTCGGTACGCCATCTCACTATTTAAAGATGAAAAATGTACTTTTTATATTTTAAACACCTATATCCCTGTAATTTTTGACACCGCTTATTTAATGAGTATGCCGGGTATGGATGCTATGGAAGATGTTTACAAAGAAACTTCTCTAAAAGGATTAGCAAAAACAAAAGTAAAAATTGAAAAAGAATTTTCGGATAACCAAAGTAAGTTTCACTTAATTTCTTCCTTTAACTCTTTGCAAAGTGGAATTTTAGAGACTGTTGAAGAAAAAAGTATCGACCTAGTTGTTATGGGCACCCAAGGAGCTACCGGTGCCGCCGGAGTTCTTTTTGGGAGCAATACTGTTCATGTCCTTAGTAATTTAAACTGCCCACTTATTGCAGTTCCAAGCGAGTATACTTTTAAAGGCATCAATGAAATTTTGTTCCCAACCGATTATGGACTACAATTTACTGAAAAACATCTATTTTGGATGAACCATTTAGCTTCAAAATTTAAAGCTAAAATTAATATCTTACATGTTTATTTTTATGGATATGAACTAGATAAAGAACAAATAAAACAAAAAGAAATACTGTATAATTTTTTGGGGAAAGCTAAAAAAGAGTTTATTAGAATGGACAATGTAGATGTAGTAAAAGGCATAGAAAAATTTCAAAAAGAAAATCCTGTTGATTTATTAATGCTTGTGCACAACAAACGTTCCTTTTTTGATAATTTATTTTTCAAACCGGTTGTAAAACACATAGGTTTTCACTTAAAAAACCCAATGTTAGTAATTCCATCAAAAATTAAATAAAAACGATCCAAATATATTTAAATGAAAAACATTCTATTACCAACCGATTTTTCAGAAAATGCTTGGAATGCTTTAAAATATAGCGTAAAGCTTTATGAAAAAGTGCCGTGTACATTTTATTTACTCAACACTTACCAAATCGCTCCTACTATAGGTGCAAATCTAGTAAATAGAGAAAACAGTAATCGATTAGCAGAACTTTTAAAAGAGGACTCTGTGAATGGATTGCAACAATGGATTGCAAAAATTGAAAAAAC
This sequence comes from Flavobacteriaceae bacterium CG2_30_34_30, assembly GCA_001873105.1. GTDB lineage: Bacteria > Bacteroidota > Bacteroidia > Flavobacteriales > Flavobacteriaceae > Planktosalinus. The sequence continues at coordinate 28,288 of MNYN01000063.1, forward strand.
ATTTAAAAACCCAAACCATTCTTTTGAATATCTATCTGATGCAGAATCTGTGCTAAACAGCATTCGAAAAAATGTGGCAATTTTAGATATAAGCCTCGTGGTTATGGGCACAAAAGGAGCTAGTGGTTTGAAAGAAATTTTTATGGGAAGTAACACGGTAAGAGTAATTCAAAGCATGAAACTTTGCCCAATACTAGCCGTTCCTGAAAATGTGAAATTTGTAAAACCTAAAGAAATAGCTTTTCCTACAGATTTTAATCGGTTTTTTAGTGAAAGTGAACTAAAACCTTTAGTGGAACTAGCAAAACTTTTTGGTTCCTCGATTAAGGTAGTCCATATCAATAAAGAAGAAACTTTGAGTGATGTACAACAATACAATTTAATGATGCTTAAACGACACCTAAAAACAGTCGATCATTATACCTATTGGTTGCCGGATTCCAAAAAAATAGCCAATGCCATCACTATTTTTATAGAAGATTTAGACATCGATTTACTTGCAATGGTAAACTACAACCACAGTATCATAGAAAAAATAACCCATGAACCCGTTATTAAAAGTATTGGATTTAAAGTTACTATTCCTTTTTTAGTGATTCCGGAAGCTGGATATTAATAAAGAAACGTGTTTAGCTCTTTATTTTTTCTGAAGAAATAAAAACAGTTTTACCCTTCTGAAATACATTCCGATAGTCCTTCCTCCCAACTTGGTATGTTAAGATGAAAAACTTCTTGCAATTTTTGACTATCTAAAACACTATATGCCGGACGTTTTGCCGCAGTAGGAAAAGAAGCAGTTGCTATTGGGTGTACACCTATTGCAATTTGTTTTTTTTCAAAAATAGCGATTGCAAATCCATACCAAGTAGTGGCTCCGGTATTACAAAAGTGATAGATTCCTGAATTTTCTTTGGTGAGTTTTGTTGCTATATCAAGCAGTGCATTTGCTAAATCTACAGCATACGTTGGGCATCCTTGCTGATCATCAACTACTGATATTTCTTTTTTTATTTTAGCTAATTGCAGCATGGTTTTATAAAAATTATGCCCAAAATTGCTGTATAACCAAGAGGTTCTAACAATTGCATATTCTTTTAATGACGATTGTATTATTTGCTTTTCGCCGGCAAGCTTGCTTTTACCATATTGGGTAATTGGGTTTGGAATATCTGTTTCTTTATAGGGTAACTTTGCTTTACCATCAAACACATAATCTGTGGAAATATGTATCAATTTACTACCAAAAATTTTACAGGTTTCTGCTAAATTTTTTACCGCTTCTGCATTAACTAAAAAAGCGAGTTCTCTATTACTTTCTGCGCCATCCACCTGAGTATAGGCTGCTGTGTTTATGACTATTTGTGGTAGGTGATTGTTAAAAAAAGAATATACTGCATTGGCATCGGTAATATCTAATTCCTTTTTTCCTGCAAAAATAATATTAGCGCTTTTCCCAACTAGTATTTTAAGGCATTTTCCTAATTGACCTTCTGCACCTGTAACAAGTATTTTTGCATAGTTCAGCATTATCGTTTATACAGTTGTTTTACTGCCTCTTCAAAATTAAGGTTATTTTTATCTTTTTCAGAAAGCAGTTGCTTGCCTTTGGGTATTTTCCAATCGATTGCAAAATGAGGATCGTTATATGCAACACCTAGTTCACTTTCTTTATGATAATACCTATCGCATTTATAGATAAAAATGGCTTTCTTGCTCAATACGGAAAATCCATGGGCAAATCCGGTGGGAATATACAATTGTAATTGATTTTCGGCACTTAATTCTATGGCAAAATGTTTTCCAAAAGTGGGTTGGTCTCTACGCAAATCTACGATTACGTCTAATACTTTTCCTTGAACACATCGCACTAATTTTGCTTGTGCATGCTTGCCTCCTTGCAAATGCAGCCCGCGAATTACGCCATAAACCGACATAGATTGATTGTCTTGCACAAAATCAGTACACAAACCGGTTTCATTTTTAAATAAGACTGCGTTGAATGATTCATAAAAATAACCTCTTTCATCTTCAAATAACTTAGGTTTGCAGATAATTACATCTTTAAATTCGGTATGTTGGTATTCCATGAAATCTTGTATATATGCAAATATAGGTAGTTTTTGCTAAAAATAAGGCAATAGAAAATAGCAGATTTTATTGTCTAATGAAGTTGCAAATAAATTTATTTTATAAATGAAGTTATATAACTATCTATAATTTCAAGAAAGCACCTCTCTCATTGCTTTCGCTTTTAACAAACATTCCTCATACTCCTTTTTAGGAATAGATTGTGCAGTAATGGCACTACCCACTGAAAAACTCACATACTTTTCAGCAGCATTATACAAAATACTTCGAATAACCACATTAAAATCAAAATCGCCTTCGGGTGTAAAATAGCCCACAGCCCCACTGTACAAACCGCGTTTTACATCTTCTAAAGATTCAATAATTTGCATGGCACTTATTTTAGGTGCACCGGTCATACTCCCCATTGGGAAGGTGGTTCTTAAAATTTCTACAGGCTCGGTCTCTTTTGAAACTTGTGAAGTTATGGTAGAAATCAATTGATGCACTTGCAAAAAAGAATACAATTGGCAAAGCTCCTCAACTTTAACACTTCCTTTATTGGCGGTACGCGACAAGTCATTGCGCACCAAATCGGTTATCATAATATTTTCAGTACGTTCTTTGGGATCGTTACATAAAGTTGCTGCAAGTTTTTTGTCTTCTACAGCGTCTTTGGAACGGCGCATCGTTCCTTTAATTGGTTGTGAAATGACTTTATTTCCTTGCTTTTTAATATACCTTTCAGGGGAAGCAGAAAGTAAAAAACGGGTTTCTAATCGTAAAAATGCAGCAAATGGTACTTTTGATATGATATTCAATTTTTCAAAAATATCTAATGGATATATCGCGGTATTTTCTGCATAAAATTCTTGACATAAATTAGCTTCATATACATCTCCTTTATGGATATGTTCTAGCATTTTCTTCACTTTTTCAAGATATGCTGCTTCTGAAGTTCTTGCTTTTATTTCAACTTTTGACGCATAATTTTCTGCCGGAAAGCCTCTTATAGTATTTTTAATAGCTTCTACATCTACTTCTATTTCCTCTTGCACAAAATTCAAATACTGTACTTCTAGGGTACGCCCTCGAAACAAAAATATTTTTTTTGGTTGAAAAAAGCACAAATCTGGAAAATGCAATTGATCGTGATTAGTAGAAGTGAGATTTTCTAAATCGTTTTTTAAATCGTACGAAAGGTATCCAAACAGCCAGTCATTAGTAATTTTTCGGTATTCTTCCAATTTTTCAAAAGCATTGTACCAATCTGTTTTTATGCAGGTAATTGCGTCAACAGCTAATATGGCGTCATAACTACCATAGGTTTGTGTATCACTATTCGTTTTCGAATTAGAATCTAACCAAACGACTTCTTCAAACTGTTGTGCCCAAAGCAGTAATTGCTTTTTAAACTGCTCCGGTAGCTCTATTACTATTTGTTTTACAACTCGCAATTACAAGTTTATTTGGTGTTGGAAGTTTTGAAGCACATCAATAAATCCCAATTCCAGTAACTCATTGGTAATTTTGTTTTCCTCTAAAGAAAAGTTTTCCGGAAAGGAAGGAAAACTAAAACTTTCCACCACTTCCCCATCAAAACGTGGTATCACATTTTTTACATACTCAAGAGAGGAAGCAGCGCCTCGTTTTCCGGTAGAAGTGCTCATCAACAGTATTTTTTTACCTGCTAAAAATTTATATTCTATGCGCGAAAGCCAGTCTAAAACATTTTTAAAAAAAGCAGAAGATCCTCCATTGTGTTCGTTTACCGAAATCATCAAAGCATCAGCCCCTTTAATTTCATTCAGCAATAAACGAAGGTCCACACTAAAACCTCGCTCTTTTTCGAGATCTTCACTAAAGAGTTCCAAAGGAAAATCAGTTAACTTAATGACTTTTACTTCATGAGCTGTAATTTGCGATGCCGCAAAACTTACTAAAGCATGATTGATGGATGTGCTACTGTTTGAACCTGCAAATGCTACAATTTTTTTCATAGTATAAAAACCCTATAAAGAGGGAATATCTTATTTAACTGTTTCCTAATTTTCTTTTGCAAAAATACCTAAAAAGGGATGTTCATTTACTATTTCTGCATTAAAAATAGTGCTTTTTAAAAGTAAGTCTCAACAGAACAACGAAATAAGCTTACCTTTGCAGCCATAAAAAAAATTAGCCGCTGTGACTTTTGAAGAATTAAAATTAACCACACCATTATTAAATGCAATATCCGATTTAGGTTTTGTAACGCCTACGCCTATTCAAGAAAAATCCTTTTCTGTGGTTTCTTCCGGAAGAGATATGGTGGGCATTGCACAAACCGGAACCGGAAAAACGTTTGCATATATGCTTCCCCTGCTGCGCATGCTGCCTTTTTCAACACAAGAAAATCCAAGAATTTTGGTTTTAGTGCCCACGCGCGAATTGGTAATTCAAGTGGTAGATGAAACCAAAAAACTTGCCAAATATACCAATATTAGAGTGCTTGGAGTTTATGGAGGCACTAACATAAACACCCAAAAAAAAGCCGTAGCTGAAGGGCAGGATGTAATTATTGCTACACCAGGTCGCTTGTACGACTTAGCGGTAAGTAGGGTGCTGCAATTAAAATCCATTCAAAAATTAGTGATTGATGAAGTTGATGTTATGCTTGATTTAGGATTCCGGCACCAACTGGTCAATATTTTTGATATCCTTCCTAAACAACGACAAAATATTTTGTTTTCAGCGACTATGACAGAAGATGTGGAAGAATTACTTTCTGTTTTCTTTAAAAATCCAGAAAAAGTTTCGGTAGCTTTAAGTGGTGAGCCCCTAAAAAATATTGAACAACAAGTGTATTTGGTGCCTAATTTTTATACAAAAGTTAATTTATTACTTGATGTACTGGCAGATACCAAAACCTTTTACAAAGTATTGCTTTTTGTGAAAAACAAAAAAACAGCCGATTTGCTTTTTGAATTGCTTGACAAACATTTTAAAGAAGAATTGTGTGTTATTCATTCCAATAAAACACAAAATTATAGAATACGCAGCATTCGGCAATTTGAAGCAGGCGAAAATCGAATTTTAATTGCCACCGATGTCATGGCACGAGGACTGGATTTTGACAATATTTCACATGTTTTTAATGTGGACACACCTGAATATGCTGAAAACTACATACACCGTATTGGTCGTACAGGTCGTGCCGAGCGAAAAGGACATGCTTTTGTGCTAACTGCACCTACTGAAGAAAAAAACCTTGACGCTATTGAAAATTTAATGGATATGCAAATAGAGCGAGTGGCATTACCCGAAAATCTGGAAATATCAGAAAAACTTACCTACGAAGAACGCCCTGTAATAAAGGAGATAAACAATCCCAACAAGCGAAACCCAAACGATGAAGATGCTCCTGGACCAGCATTTCATGAAAAGAAAGAAAAAAATGCAAAAGAAAATTTGGGAGGTTCATACCGCAGAGAAATCGCTAAAAAATATAAAAAACCATTGACCAAAGGCGATAAAAATTACAACAAGAGAAATAAGAAAAAATAGTTCCCAATTAAAAGTGAAAGATACTCCTGTAATTTCCGTTTTAATGTCTGTTTTTAACACCGATTTCACCTTGGTGAAAAGGGCAATTGATTCTGTTTTACAACAAGACTATACCAAATTTGAACTTATTATAATAGATGATGGTAGCAATAATGACGTTCAAAATCAATTGTTCAACTACATAAAAAAACACGAAAACAAGATAACCTATCTCTGGCATACCAATCGCGGTCAATCAAAATCCATAAATAGAGGAGTAATTCTTAGCTATGGAACCTATATTACCTTTTTGGATGCAGATGATGAATACCAACCAAATCATTTGTCATCCTGTTTAAAAGAAATTTCAGGATTCGATTTAATGGCCTCCGCCACACATACTATTGTTGAAAAGGAAGACGATTATTATGTGCCTGATAAAGAAGACAGTTCCCAACTAATTCATGTAGATGACTGCATTTTGTTTGCAACTCTTTTCGGTAAAAGAGAAGTTTTTTTAACCACAAAATTTCAAGGACACTATGCCGCCGATGCAAAATTTTATGAAGTTGCTTCCAAAAAATATTTGGTAAAAAAAGTTAATTTAAGAACCTACACCTACTACCGAAATAACCCAAATAGTGTAGTTGCCAAATTCAAGGCAAAAAACAATTTCAAATAAAAAACTATTTCTGTCATTTTTAAAAGCAAACAAGTACTTTTGAAAAATAAAAAATCAGATTTCCTCTTCCATTACGCAATGACCAACGAAGAAAAAGCCATAAAAACCACCTATTTAAGTATTGCCGCCAATACTGGATTAGCCATTGTTAAAGGTCTAGCTGGCTTTTTTGGAAATTCATTTGCATTAATTGCAGACGCTATAGAATCTGCCACCGATATTTTTTCATCTTTTTTGGTTTTGTTCGGACTAAAATATGCAAGTCGTCCGGCAGATGACAACCATCCCTATGGCCATGGCCGTGTGGAGCCACTTATTACCTTTATGGTGGTTGGATTTTTAATTACTTCTGCACTTGTTATTGCTTACCAAAGCATTAAAAATATTAATACCCCACATGAATTACCAAAAGCGTGGACACTTTTTGTGCTTGGTGGCATTATTATTTGGAAAGAGCTTTCCTATCGGTTTGTAGTTAAAAAAAGTATGGAAACTAACAGCTCTTCATTAAGGGCAGACGCTTGGCACCACCGCAGCGATGCCATCACTTCAGTTGCTGCTTTTATTGGCATTTCCATTGCCATACTTTTAGGTGAAGGCTATGAAACAGCAGATGATTGGGCGGCACTTTTTGCGGCAGTATTTATTCTTTACAATAGTTATTTGATTTTTAGACCTGCCCTTGGTGAAATCATGGACGAGCATGTGTATGATGATTTCATTGTGAAAATCCGAAAAGTTTCCCTTACTGTAGAAGGCATTTTAGACACCGAAAAGTGTTTTGTCAGAAAATCCGGAATGAAATACCATGTAGATCTTCATGCCATTGTAGATGCCACTATTTCTGTGAAAAAAGGTCACGAGATTGCACATGTACTGAAAGACACTTTGCGCAAAGAAATTCCTCAAATAGGTCGCGTTTTAATACATATTGAGCCTAGTAGATAGCAATTTAAAGAGAACACCATAAACTTGGAGACATAAGCAATAAACCCAACAACCCTTTTAAAGTACCCTCTCACTATTCGTTGCAAACCACCATACTTTCAAAAATATTCCCTAATTTTCTGCTTTAAAACTCGGTATCGAATTTGGGTTCAGATTCGTCTTAACTACCGCAGCTTGCTCTTTGTAATGTAACTAGAAATTAGTTTGCCAAAAAGCATATTCAACCCTTATTTTATATTTGTGAAATACATTACCCGTACTGTTTGGATTTTATCGATTGTTAGCCTATTGACAGATACTGCCAGTGAAATGCTATACCCTATTTTGCCTATTTACTTAGAAACAATCGGTTTTTCCATGCTGCTGATTGGCGTCCTTGAAGGCGTGGCAGAAGCTACTGCCGGACTTAGCAAAGGGTATTTTGGCAAACTATCTGACAGTACGGCTCGACGTGTCCCTTTTGTACAATTGGGCTATGCCTTTAGCGCCATTTCCAAACCAATGATGGCGGTTTTTATTTTTCCTTTGTGGATTTTCTTTGCCAGAACCCTAGATCGTTTTGGAAAAGGTATAAGAACAGGAGCCCGCGATGCTTTACTTTCTGATGAAGCCACCCCAAAAACAAAAGGGAAGGTGTTTGGCTTTCATCGGTCTATGGACACTTTAGGTGCTGTGCTCGGTCCTTCCCTTGCTTTGGTGTATTTGTATTTTTATCCCCAGAACTATAAAACCCTCTTTTTTATTGCATTTATACCGGGTATGTTTGCTGTTTTTGCTTCCTTTTATTTAAAAGACAAAAAAACCAATCGGCTTCAACCAAAAACCAAAACTTCTTTTTTTTCCTTTTTAAAATACTGGCGTTTAAGTCCTTTGGCATATAGAAAACTGGTCATTGGACTTCTACTTTTTACGCTTTTTAATAGTTCGGATGTTTTTCTTTTACTTAAAGCAAAAGAATCCGGACTAGAAGACACCATGGTCATTGGTGTGTATATTTTTTACAACCTTATGTATGCTTTGTTTGCTTTCCCTTTAGGTATTTTGGCAGATAAAATAGGTTTAAAAACCATTTTTATAGTTGGGATTTCCCTTTTTACCTTCGTATATTTTGGCATGTCGGTTTCCATTAATCTGTATGTTATATTCGGGTTGTTTTTACTTTATGGCATTTATGCCGCTGCAACCGAAGGGATATCCAAAGCTTGGATTACGACAATTTCCGATAAAAAAGATACTGCAACCGCCATCGGGACCTATGCCGGACTGCAAAGTATATGCACCATGCTAGCAAGTACGTTAACCGGATTTCTTTGGTATCAATTTGGCTCTGCTATTGCTTTAATGACTTCTGCTATAGCCTCTTTACTTGTACTTGCTTACTTTTTGAGCGTTCCAAAACCAACGATAGAAAAAAACTAAAAAATTATGGCAGCTATACTCGTAACAACCGACAAAAAAGTTCTTTATAAATGGGCGTTTGCGCTAGCCATTTTTACCATCATTTATAATTTGGCTGAGGGAATCATCGCTACCTATCTTGGTTTTGAAGATGAGAGTTTGGCATTATTTGGTTTTGGGGTGGACAGTTTTATTGAAGTCATTTCAGGACTTGGCATTGCCCATATGGTACTTCGCATACGGCAACACCCGGAAAGCAACCGCGATACTTTTGAACGAACCGCTCTGCGAATAACAGGTTTTGCATTTTATGTATTGGTACTTGGTCTTGTAACCTCTAGTTTGTACAATATATACATTGGGCACAAACCCGAAACCACCTTTTGGGGAGTTATCAT
>MNYN01000062.1 GCA_001873105.1 Flavobacteriaceae bacterium CG2_30_34_30
CATACCGCTGTTGGATCATCAACATCTTCTACTGTTATTGTAAATTGACACGTTGAGGTATTTCCATCACTATCGGTTGCAGAAAATTCTATAATGGTATCGCCAATTGGAAATATACTTCCTGTACCAGGACCCATTGTTTGTGCTACGGGTATCAATCCGTCTTCCGGATCAATGGCTGTTGCATTGTTAAAAAATACTTGCGCACCGCAAGTGCCAGTTTCGTTATTGATTACTATATCTAATGGACAAACAATATTGGGTACGGCACCTATTTGGGTTATTTCTGTTAAATTTATACAGAAATCAAAAATAGTTCCTCCATCACCACCTGCATCATCATAAAGTCTTAAGGTCCAAATACCATTAACAGATTGACCGACTAATACCGTGTTTAAATCAACCCCTGGACCGGCTCCGGCGCCCACAGGGTGGGCTGTTGCACCACCTTCAGCTCTATAATTGGCAAGAGGAGCACCACCTGTCCAAGCAGAAACACTATTAGCCGAATCGTCTCTAAACCTAAGAATAGATTGAACATCAAGCCCGGTAGAGCCACCATTATCGGTAGATAAAGCTACCTGAGTACCGGAGGGTGAGATTAATACAATTTCTAAATCACTTGCCCAAGTGTGTTGTAAATCTGCTACAATTTCATCGATAACATAGTTTCCTGTATTAGTCCCAATAACACCAGTTTGTGCAACATTAATAGTAGTTAATGTGGTAACACCGGATCCAGGACCTAATGGAAGTGGTGGATCTATGGAACATTGGGTAATATTTCCTTGGTTAGAATCTGCCACAATGGTCATTGTAAAATTGTTTTGGATACCAAAATTTCTTGCACAACCATTATTATTTGCAGCACTACCACATCTGGTGGAAACGCTAAGTGCTGGTTCACCGGCGGGTTGAGCACCTACAGTAACTGTATCGCCATATCTCCAAAACACATCACTTCTGCTGGCATTTATCATAACAGTAATGGTGTTATCCACTTCAGAAGATAAGTTTAAAGAGGTATAGTTAAAGGTATGTTGGTAAAAAAACCCTAAAGGGCCGGGAGTTACCGTTTGCGTCAATACAGATCCTGGAATAAGTACGCCAGCTCCATTACCGCAAGGGCCGGCTGCAGTTCCAGCAGCTGTACAATCTGTGTACATACTGATTGTTAAATCAAAAGGAGCCGCAGAGGCAATATTGAATAAATCAATGGTAATACTTTTAACAAATCTTGCGGTTCCCGCTAAAACGATAGCATCGCCCATAGAAACTGCCGGACCATTAGCAACAGGTGTGATTTCAACACCATTACCTGAAGTATGACTTGTGTCGTAAATTGTACTTAAAGCCATATTTTGTGGCCCCGTCGTACTTATTGTTTTTACAGTTGAATTTCCATAAGGAATACTCGCAAGAGTTTCCTGCTGTGCATGGGTAACCATACTAAGTATAAAGCACCAAAATGCACAAAAAAATGTAATTTTTTTCATAATTGATTTAGTTAATTGAGTTAATCCTATTTAGTTAAAATTAAGTTAACTAAAAATAGTAAATAAATCAATCAAATAAACAATAACCTAAAAAAATAAATATATCTTTTTTTAATTGTAAAAATATTTAATTTTTATTTAAATAGTTATAAAAACATCGGCAAGTAACCTGATTATAAGATAAAATGCAATCCTTTAAAATTTAAAATAAGTAACTTATAAAAAAGCAGAGAGAAAAGAAACTTGTTTTTGTTTAAAACCCAAAAAAAATGACTTGTAAAATGATTATTTATGGAAAAAACAAACCAATTTAAAAAATTATCTTATAAAAACAGGCTTATTTTCATTTTTGGTTTCCACGGCATTAAAAGCGTATCCATCCATATTAAATTTTAGGAGGTCGTTATACGTATTAACCTCATTATCTAGGATATAACGTGTCATACTGCCTCTTGCTTTTTTAGCAAAAAAGGATATAATTTTAAGTTTCCCATTTTTAAAATCTTTGAACACTGGATTTATAAGATTTCCTTTTAGTTTTTTTGTGTTTACTGATTTAAAATATTCCTTGCTTGCAAGGTTAATAATAATTTCGTCTTGGTTTAACTCATCATTTAGTGATTGTGTTATTTTGTTACTCCAAAATTCATAAAGATTTTTCTTTTGTTTCACTTTTAAGTCTGTTCCCATTTCTAAACGATACGCTTGTATGAGGTCTAATGGTTTTAATAGTCCGTATAACCCTGATATGATGCGTACTTTATTTTGTAATTTATCTAATTTTTCTATGGGAATCGAATATGCATCCAACCCAACATACACATCACCGGAAAAAGCATAGATTGCTTGTCGTGCATTATCATTTGTAAATGGTAAAGAAAATTCTTGATTTCGTTGAAAATTTAATGCTGCCAAAGCATCACTTATGGACATAAGGTTTTTGAGTTGCTGTTTTGATTTTTTCTTTAAAACGGCATTAATGGTAGCGGCTTCTTCTAAAAATAGTGCTTGTGTATAGGTTAATGTGGGTAATTTACTTTTAAAATCAAGGGTCTTTGCAGGAGATAGAAGGATTTTCATAACGATTTCATTTTATTCAAAGTTACAACTATTATAAAATTCAAATAATTAAAAAAGCTATTACATACTCTTTAATCAGAAAAATCTTTTACTCTTCAAAATCTTTCTTATGCTTTACATAATTTCGCCATTTATCAATACATTGTTCCATATCATTGGGCAGTGGTGTTTCAAAGGACATAAATTTTCCGGTAACCGGATGCTTAAAGCCTAATGTCTTTGCGTGTAATGCTTGGCGTGGAAGTACTTTAAAACAATTATCTACAAACTGTTTGTATTTTGTAAAAGTGGTTCCTTTTAGTATTTTTTCACCACCATATCGTTCGTCATTAAAAAGTGTATGGCCTATGTGTTTCATATGAACTCTAATCTGGTGCGTTCTTCCGGTTTCTAATTTGCAGGAAACTAGAGTAACATATCCAAAACGTTCCAAAACTTTATAATGTGTTACCGCTTCTTTGCCTTGACTGCCATCTTCAAACACGATGTTTTGCAATCTGTTTTTAGGATGCCTTCCTATATTACCTTCTATAACACCTTCTTCTTCTAAAACATCGCCCCAAACTAGTGCAACATACTCCCGCTCACTAGTTTTATTAAAAAATTGTTTTGCTAAATGGGTCATAGCCGCCTCACTTTTTGCAACGACGAGAAGTCCGCTGGTATCTTTGTCTATTCTATGTACAAGACCGGGACGTTCATTACTGTTTACCGGCAAATTTTCAGCATGATATACTAAAGCATTAATTAGTGTTCCTGAATAATTTCCATGTCCGGGATGCACTACCATTCCTGCTGGTTTATTTACTACTAGCAACGCATCATCTTCATATACAATGTCTAGTGGAATATTTTCAGGAACCAGCAAAAACTCATACGGTGGGTGGGTAAACATTACACGCACCACATCGCCGGGTTTTACTTTGTAATTTGATTTTACGGAGATATCGTTAACATAAATATTTCCTTCTTTTGCAGCAGTTTGAATTTTATTTCGCGTAGCTCCTTCTATGTAATTCATCAAATATTTATCTACTCGTAAAGGTTGTTGTCCTTTATCGGCTATAAACCGATGGTGTTCATACAAATCGTCATTTTCTTCCTCAATATCATTATTCATTAAATTCGTCGGTTTTAATTAAAATTTCTTTTTCTATGTCTAAAGAATCTATACTTTCGCTTTCTTCTCTATAAGAATCCTTAGCATCGCCTACTATCAAATCAATAACCGATGTAATTTCTAATGTGGTTCCTGCTTCCAGCCTTTCGCCTTTGTGTCGCATTTCTAAAACCATATCAGATATATGTGGTCTATAGGATATTGATCCTATTTCAAAACCTAGGGCTCTTAAAAAGGGTTCTACTTGCCGTTGGGTTTTTCCAACCAATTCAGGTATTTCTACTTTTCGATATCCCGATGGATTTAAAATAATATAAATTTTTCTGTTTTCTTTTACAAATTTTCCAGGAGCCGGAATTTGTTCAATCACCGAAAATTTAGGAAATGCAGGGTTGTAATTTGCAGAATCTAATATTTCTAGTCGCAAATCCAAAGCATCTAACTTATCTTCCACTTTATCTAAAGTCAATTTTGCTAAATTTGGCACCTCAATGCGTTGGTCATGGTGAGTGGTAAATTTTAACCAGAACATCGTCAAAAAAACAAGTATAACAACTACTACCACTGCCATAGCTAGTTGTTTAAGAAAAGTTTTTGTAAATATAAATTGAATAAAGTTCATAAAAGCATACATTTTCGATTGGCAAAAATAGGCATTCTCCTTATAAAAAACATTGCAAATTTACTGCATTAAATAGTAGTAACTTTAAAAAATAAGGTTTTATGGTTTCCGTTATTAATCCTACATTTGTGTAACGCATTCTAGCACGTTTTCTTATGACAAAAAAAAATATTGCTGTAATTATGGGAGGCTACTCCAGCGAGTTTGAAATTTCGCTATATAGTGGTGAAGTGGTTTATACTTCGCTATCCAAAAAAAATTATAATGTATATCGTGTTCATATTTTAAAAGAAAAATGGGTACATCAATTGGACACCCTAGAAGAGTTTGAAGTAAATAGAGCCGATTTTAGTTTTTCTGACGGAAAAAATACCATTCATCCAGATGTGGTTTTTAATGCCATTCACGGTACTCCAGGTGAAGATGGGCTATTACCAGCTTATTTTCAACTTATTGGAATGCCTCACACCTCTTGCGGCTACTACCAATCAGCACTTACTTTTAATAAAAGAGATTGCCTTTCTGTGTTAAAAAGTTATGGCGTGCGGTGTGCTAATGCATATTATCTAAACCAAGGCAACGAAATAAATGAAGAAGAAATTGTTAAAAAAGTGGGGCTCCCTTGTTTTGTAAAACCTAGCAGATCCGGGTCTAGCTTTGGTATCAGTAAAGTAAAAACGATGGAAGAATTACTGCCCGCCATTGAAAAAGCCTATAGCGAAGATTCCGAAATATTAATTGAAACCTGTTTGGTTGGCACCGAAGTATCTGTGGGTGTCATCCAATTTAATGGAGAAGTGGTTGTTCTTCCTGTAACGGAAATCATTTCAGAAACTGAATTTTTTGACTATGAAGCAAAATATTTAGGAAAATCGGAAGAAATCACCCCGGCACGAATATCAGAAGATGAAACCAACTTTGTTCAAGAAGAAGCAAAACATATTTATACTTTATTAAATATGAGTGGTCTTTCCAGAAGTGAATTTATTATTCAAGATGGTAAACCCTATTTTATAGAAATAAATACCAATCCCGGACTTTCACAAGAAAGCATTATACCGAAACAAGTAAGAGCAGCGGGAATTTCTTTAACCGATTTGTTTGGAAATATGGTAGAGCAAGCATTTGCAAAAAAATAAGTACCTTAGAAATTTCAACATCATAAAAATTTTATTATGCGAAGAGCAGTATTTCCAGGATCTTTTGACCCCATCACCCTAGGTCATTTTGATATTATTAAGCGTTCGTTACAACTTTTTGATGAAATTATCATTGCCATTGGAATCAATGCCGATAAAAAAAACATGTTTTCTTTGGAGCAACGAAAAAGCTTTATCGAAAATGCTTTTAAAGATGAAAAAAAAATAAAAGTAGTAACGTATGAAGGCTTAACCATTGAGCTTTGTAAAAAATTAAATGCTACTTTTATACTAAGAGGTCTTAGAAACCCCGCCGATTTTGAATTTGAAAAAGCCATAGCACATACTAACCGAAAGCTTTCAAAAATTGAAACCGTTTTTTTACTAACTGCGTCCAGTACTTCATTTATTAGTTCTAGTATTGTAAGAGATGTGATTCGCAATCATGGCGATTATACGGTTTTAGTACCTGATAGTGTTCGTTTCTTATAAATTCATTTTAATTTTATACTTTCTCAAACATGCTAGACATCCTTTTACTCCTTAGTGGTTTTATAGCTCTCATTTTTGGTGCTGATAAATTAGTAGATGCTGCATCTGCTTTAGCAGCAAAATTTGGTATTCCTAATATTGTTATTGGGCTAACTATTGTTGCTTTTGGAACCTCAGCTCCTGAATTAGTTGTCAATGTAATAGCCGCTGTAAATAATAATGCTGAAATGGTTTTAGGCAATGTCCTTGGCAGTAACATTTTCAACGTTTTAGGAATTCTAGGTATTTCAGCCATTATTTATCCTCTTGCCGTAAAGACCAATACCACTTGGTATGAAATTCCTTTGAGCCTGTTAGCAGCATTTGTTGTTTTTATTACTGCTATCGACGTTTTTTTAAATAAAGAGTTCACCAATATAATTTCGCGAAGCGATGCTATTTTATTATTGCTATTTTTTACTATTTTTCTAGTGTATAACATTGCTATTTCTAAAAGCGAAGTAGCAGATGAAAAAGTAGAAATTAAAAAACAGAAAACGTTTACTGCGGTTTTATTCCTTTTTGTTGGTCTAGCCGGATTAGTTATAGGCGGTCAATTAATAGTAAGCAGTGCCACCTCAATAGCGTTGTCTTTTGGACTTTCTGAACGTGTTATAGGACTAACCATAGTTTCTATAGGAACCTCACTTCCTGAGTTAGCAACATCGATTGTTGCAGTAAGAAAGAAAAATGTAGATATTGCTATTGGCAATGTGGTAGGCTCTAATATTTTTAATATCTTTTTTGTACTTGGGGTTTCTGCTTTTATCACACCGGTTGTGGTTGCTTCAGCTTCATTTATAGATATTGGCATGAATATAGCTTCTGGAATTTTACTTTTCCTTTTTGTGTTTACCGGAAAATACAGAAGAATTGATCGCTGGGAAGGAATAATTTTACTCAGCTTTTATATTGGTTATTTAACGTACCTAATTGGGTTTTAATGCTTGTGTTGATACATTTCAAAGTTATTACCTAAAAACCGTTTTTATGATTTTTCAAATCAGCTAATTTTAATCCTTGTTGTCCGATAAAAATAATCTATTAATCTTGTATCTCAATATATATAGTCCCTACAGGACATTTTTGAGCGTGGTGCTTACTTTTTGTTTCTACCCATATTAGGTCCCTAACAGGACTGTCTAGTAGGGACAATATGTCGGTAGAATAGAAGTTATGTTTTAGTAAAAAATCCCATAGAGCCTGTCCCGATGAAATCGGGAGACGAAATATTTTTTCATCTTACAATAATTAATTTTAGTTAAGATTCATGCCGCTTTTAATTAGTTTGGGTAGATATACGGTAACTATTGTTCCTGTTGGATTATTTTTTGCAAAGGTGATTTTACCTAGATGCAAATGCACAAAATCTTTTACAATCCGCAAGCCAATTCCTGTTCCTTTCTCCCCTTCAGTACCATAGGAGCTTATTAATTCTTCTTGGGTGTCTAAATTTTCAATCACAGAGGGCGAAATACCAACACCTTGATCACTAATACTAAGCACAAAGTTTTCTCGCTCTTCGCTGAAAGTCACTTCTATTTCTCCGCGTAAAGGGCTGTATTTAATGGCATTTCCTATTAAGTTATTAGCAATACTTCGAAACTGATTTTCATCTGCCCAAAGAATGGCATTGGATTTATTTATATACTTTACTTGAATATCTTTTGCATCGGTATTGGATTCAAAATTTTTAATGATTTCTATAATAATGCCATCTTCATCTAATTCAGAAACTAGAATAGATTTATCATTCATTTGTAATCGTGCCCATTGTAATATGTTTTCTAAGGTTTTTAAGCTTGCATTGGTTTCCCCTTTTAAATGTTTTAACATAAACTCCATCTCCTCGGGCGATAGTTCAATTTGAGACATACTATCAATAAGATTTGAAATGTTTGCTAAAGGAGTTCTTAAATCGTGTCCTAAAACGGAAAATATTTTATCTTTTAATGCCACTGTTTTAAATAATTCAGCCTCTTTATCTTTCGTTATTTGGTATTGTTTTTCTAGCTCTTGTGTCGCTTTTTTAACCTCTTGATATGCCATTTTTCTTTGACGGTTTGATTTAAATAACACAATAACTAATACAATAAAAACCACTAATGCTACTAATAAAATAATCAAAAAAATATTTTGTACAAGTATTTTTTCTTGTTGGGCAGTTTCTTTTTCTTTAAGAATTTTATTTTCATTTTCTGCCAAGCTCGTTTCATATTGTATGCGAAGTTCATCAATATTTTCTTTGTTTTGCATTGTAGAAATACTATCGGAAATAGCTTGTAATTTATCTCCATATAGTAGTGCTTCTTCAAAATCTTTTCTATTTTTATAATAATCAAAGAGCACTTTTATAATCTCTTTTTTCATTTCAAAAGACTCTAAATCTTTTGCTATTTCCTCCACCTTTTTAAAATTAACCAATGCTTCTGCATCCTTACCTTTTGCTAATAAAGCTTTTCCAATACCCATATTTGCATAGTACAATCCGGGAGTGATACCAAATTTTTCACTTATTTCTAATGATTTTTTGAAAGATACTATGGACTCATCATAAAATCCCGCAGCCATTTGAATGGTACCAAGCGTGTTATTGCTTATGGCTAATCCTCCGGTATCGCCTATTTCATTTTTTAATAACATGGATTTTTCAATATAAAAAAAGGCGCTATCTAGTTGATTTTCTTTTTGAAATAACAAGGATACATTATGGTAATTTTGCGAAAGTTGGTGTTTTTCATTTATCCTTTTATTCAAAACAATTGCCCTTTTAAAATGTGCATGAGCTTGCTTAAAATCTTGTATATTTTCACTATATAATTGCCCGATGTTATTTTCAATAATAGCTTGCGATTTAAAATCTTCGTTTTCTTGAAAATACTCTTTTACTAACAAAAAGGATTCTAATGCAAGAGTAAAGTTTTGCATGTGTCTATAGGTCATTGCCCTATTTGCAAGTAATCCATAATACATTTTTGTCTTGTTATTTTCCAATAATTTTAAGGCATCTTGTTGATACCGTAATGCTAGCGTAAATTTATTGTCAACAATGAGCGAATTTGCCATACCCGAATAAGCAGATACTATAGCAATGGTATCTTCTAATTTTAAAGCTGCTTTAATTGATTTTTTATAGGCTTCTTGTGCCTCCGCAATTTGAAAACGGCTAAAAGCCAATACGGCTAAATTTTGGTAATATGTATGAAGGATTAAAGAAGAAGCATTGGAGTCAATTCCTTTTTTTGCACGTTCCAAAAAATTTGCGCTTTTTCCAAAATCACCGGCATCAATTGCTGTTGCAGAGGAGTCTATTAATGCAAGGATTGCTTTTTCGGTTTTGGTTGGTTCTGTTTGGGCAAAAAGTAATGGATTACAAAAAGTAAGAAAAAGAAAAATCGGTATGCAAAACTGCTTCATTAAAATGGGGATTTTTTAAATTTACGGTAAAAGTAAGTGTATATTTCTAATAAGCCATACATTTTAACCTATCTAATAACAGAAAGAAAAAATATATAAACAAAAAAAACCTTGACTAGATAAGCCAAGGTTTTCAATAAAAAAGGTATGTATTAAAAATTATTTTTTAACAATTTTTTGAGTAAGTGTACCTTCTGAAGTTTTAACAGAAAGCATATAAACACCTCTACTTAAACCAGAAACATTAACTTGACCGTTTGCATAGTTAACCCCTGTGTTTTTACCAAGAATGTCATAAAGTACTACTTCGTTTATAACTACGGAAGCAGGAACTTTTACATTAATTACTTCTACTGCTGGATTAGGATATACAGAAACTAAAGATGCAATATTTTCTCCAACGGATAAAACTTCATTACCCAAAACATTCATTACATATTGATTGTCAGGAAAACCTACATCTGCTGTAGGTGTTGGAAGATTTATACCACAATCAGCAGATTGCAGGTAACTTGTTCCATTTTCTCCAGCTGCATTAATACCAGGGAAGTATCTAACATCTGTAGCTGTTCCACCGTCAGGGGAATTAACTTCAAAAGCAATGATAGAACCTGCAGGAATGGTAGCTGATAAAGGTGCGGTAACTAAAGATAAATCATCTGCTGGAAGAGAATTGTGTGTGGTTGTAGCAATCAATGTAAAAGTTGTTGCTAAAAACAAATCTGCGTCATCAACCACATAAATATTTAAATTTAAAACATTGTTAGCGTCAGCAGTTCCCTGACCCCATTGTACTTCAGTAATATCAAAATCACCAGTAATTCCAAAATCTGCCAAACTGTAAGACCTCCAAAAGGAATTATTTCTGTATTCGCCAGTTCCAGAACTCCAACAAGCTACACCACCTGCATCGACAAGCACGGGGTCGATAGATTGAGTGAGTAAAGTCTGAGCATTTAAAAAAGTACCTAATAGTACCGCCAATAATAATAAAGTAATTTTTTTCATAATGTTAAAAATTTATAGTTTGTAGAAGTCAAATGTAAAGTAATATTTTTTAATTTTAGAAATTTCTATTAAAAAAATTTACATATTCCCTACATTTATGCTTAAATAATCCACTATGGTCAGACAATTAACCCTTAGAATATGCATATTGCTCTTTTGTTGTGTTATAGCTTCAAGTCAAAATAACAAAGATGTTTCCTTAGCATTTGAAAAAAGTAACTTTACAAAAACGGCTACCTATCCTGAAATCCTCACTTTTTATCAAAATTTAGAAACATCTTTCCACACTATAAAAATACTGGAAATAGGTACTACAGATTCCGGCTACCCTTTACACGTAATAGTTTACAATAAAGAGGCAACTTTTGATTTTGAAAACTTAAAAAAAGAAAAAGCTATACTACTCATAAACAATGGTATTCATCCCGGCGAGCCTGATGGCATAGACGCTACCATGCTATTGTTTAGAAATCTGGCTCAAAATAAAATAAACGTTCCAAAAAATACCATAGTAGCTGCTATAGCCCTATATAACATTGGTGGTGCGTTACAAAGAAACAGTACTTCCAGAGTAAACCAAGAGGGACCGGAAGAATATGGCTTTCGTGGTAATGCCAGAAATTTTGATTTGAATAGAGATTTTATAAAAAGTGACACTAAAAATACTGAGGCGTTTACACAAATTTTTCACCTTTTAAACCCAGATGTATTTATAGACACCCACGTAAGCAATGGCGCTGACTACCAATATACGCTTACGCATCTTTTCACGCAACATAACAAGTTGGGTGGTAAACTAGGAAACTACTTAAATAATTTTATAAACCCAGAACTTGAAGCACGGCTTGCAAAGGAAAATTGGGACATTACTCCTTACGTTAATGTGTTTAATAGCCCTCCCGAAAAAGGATTTTCGCAATTTATGGATTCGCCCAGATATTCCACCGGATATACCACCTTGTTTCACACATTTGGAATGATGATAGAAACCCACATGCTAAAACCGTATAAAAACCGTGTTGAAGGCACCTATGTTATCTTACAAAATATGATAGCAATTACAGATGAAAATTTTAAAGAAATAAAACAACTGCGAAGCGATAATTTTTCAAGTTTTACAGCAGGTACGCTTTATGCCATACAATGGGAAATAGATAGTACAAAAACAACTACCCTGAACTTTAAAGGTTTTGAAAGCAGTTATAAGCCAAGTAAGATTACCGGAAAAGAACGGTTGTTTTATGACAGAGAAAAACCATTTACTAAACCCGTTACTTATTATAATCATTTTAAGCCAGCAGCGTATGTTACGATCCCTAAAGCTTACGGTATTTCAAAAGGCTGGTGGAATGTTATTGCTTTATTGCAAAAAAACCATATACAAATGCAATCCATAAAAAAAGACACCGTGCTTACTGCAGAAGTATATAAAATAGAAAAATATAACACCCGCAATGCTGCTTTTGAAGGGCATTATTCACATTATAACGCTTCCGTTTTAAAAATGACAGAAGAAATTAAGTTGCAAGAAGGCGACTATTTGGTTTATACAAACCAGCCCGGTGTAAGGTATCTTTTAGAAACCCTCGAGCCCGAAGCTGTGGATTCGTTTTTTAATTGGAATTTTTTTGATACCATTTTACAACAAAAAGAAGGCTTTAGCCCGTATGTTTTTGAAGAAATTGCCGAAAAATTATTGCAAGAAAATCCGGAAATAAAAGCAAAATTTAATCTCAAAAAAGCAGAGGAAATCGCCTTTAGAGAAAACTGGTATGCACAACTAGATTGGTTATATATACAATCCAAACACTATGAAAAAGCACATTTAAGATATCCTATTATACGTATTTTAGATTAAACCTTTTCATATAATTAAACAACAAAAATTATTTTTTAATTTCAAAAACGATTTAGTTAGGCAGTATTGAAAAATAAATCAAATTCAGCATTTATCCGTTGTAACGGCGTAATCTGCGTGCTATTTTGTACACTACCAAAAACAATTCAAAATTCAAAATTCAAGATCAAACCTTCTGGAAAAACAATTCTTTAATATTGGCATAGGATTTTTGAAGGGCTTTTTGCACTTTTAATTCGTTTTTCCAAGCTACTTTTTTAATCCCTTCATTTTTTTCGGGTATTAAGATGCCTTCATAATTAGATTCCATCGCAAACCAATGGGTTTCTTTCAGCTTCATTTTATCGTTTCGGTTAAAAATATGGTAGGTCACCAATAATGGTCTTATGATTTTTAGTTCTTTTACTCCGGTTTCTTCCTCGGTTTCTCTGATTGCTGCTTCCTCTAAAGTTTCTCCATTTTCCACTCTACCCTTTGGCAAATCCCATTTGCCGTTTCTTTTTATAAACAAAACTTGATCCTTATCATTTCGCACAAGACCTCCCGCGGCTATAACTACAGGAATCAACTTTTTAAATTTTTTAAGCAATTTTTCAGGATTGGGGTGGTATAAATAAACTTTATCCCATTTATCTTTAGCTACTTTATTTATAACCACTTCTAAATCAACTCCCTTAAGAGGAAAACATCTTACATTTTCCTCATAAACCATTTCTGTTGTAAGAAATATTGGTTTATCATTCACAAAAACTTTATACATTTGCATTATGATTTTGAATAAAGAAACGGCACAAAAAACGGCCGAATTGCTTTTACAAATAAATGCAATTAAATTACAACCACAAAATCCTTTTTTGTGGGCATCCGGTTGGAAGTCTCCTATATATTGTGATAATAGGGTAACGCTCTCATACCCAAGCATCCGGAATTATTTAAGAGAAAATATTGCCAATCAAATTGAAACAATTTATGGCAAACCCGATGTCATTGCCGGTGTTGCAACAGGTGCAATTGGCTTAGGAATGCTCGTTGCCGACTATTTAAACCTCCCTTTTGTGTATGTACGGCCTGAAGCAAAAAGCCACGGACGACAAAATCAAATTGAGGGAAAAATAGAGTCAAACCAATCGGTAGTTGTTGTGGAAGACTTAATAAGCACCGGAAAAAGCAGCCTTAATGCCGTTAGTGCACTGAGAGATTCTAAAGCAAACGTAAAAGGAATGATTGCCATTTTTACGTATGGTTTTGATCTTGCCAATGAAAATTTCAAAAAAGAAAAAATAGATTTGCATACCTTAACCGACTATACAACGCTATTAATACAAGCCGAAAAATCAAATTACATCTCTAATAAAGATATGGAAACCTTAAACGCTTGGAGAGAAAACCCTGCACACTGGAACAAATAAACTAAAATGAATTTAGAAGGAAATAAAGTAACCGTAAACAAATCAGCCATCACATTATGTAGGTTTTTAAGCGACGTGAAAAACTTTGAGCAATTAATGCCTGAAAATACCAGTAAATTTGAAGTGATTCGTGAAAACGCCTTTGTATTTGCACTAAAGGGAATGCCTGAAATTGCACTGGAAACCAAAGAAATTACCCCACCAAACAAAGTTGTTTTAGGAGCAATAAGCGATAAAATCCCCTTTACCTTAACTGCAGATATTGAAGAAGTAACAGAAAATACCGCAACTGTACAATTACATTTTCAAGGCGATTTTAACGCTATGATGGCCATGATGATTAAAGGGCCTATTTCAAAATTCATAGAAACGCTTACCACAAATCTCGTTAAGATTTAATCAATACACTATCGTTATTTCTTTTAAATCAAACTCCTGCAACTTTTTATTTTCCATTTCTACTTGAAGTTTTCCGGAGGTAGTGATATTTCGTATTATTCCGTTAAAATGCACCCCATCAGAGGTTGAAAAAACACTTTCTTGATCCTTGCGATACAGTTGTAATAGATATAATGCATTTAATTCGTCAAAGCGTTTTTCCTTCAAAAAAGCAAAATAAAAATCAATGGAAGCTACTATTTCCTCTAGAATTTTCTCCAAATCATACTTTTTCCCTGTCCTTATTTTCATAGATGTTGCTTTTGGTAAATGAGCAAAACTGTCTTCATTTACATTTAGTCCTATACCAATAATACTTCCTGTTATGACAGATTTATGCAAAATATTTTCGATAAGTATGCCACAAATCTTTTTGTTAGCTGACAGAATGTCGTTTGGCCATTTTATGCATACATCTGGTACATTTTGAAATTGTAAAACCTTTTTTACCGCCAAAGAAACAGCCATCGACAGAAAAAAATGATGATGAATAGACATCCCCATACCAAACTTAAACACACTAAAAGTTAGACTTTTGCCAACCTGTGATTGCCAAAGGGCACCCATTTGCCCCCTACCATGTGTTTGATTATTGGTAACTACAATTATTTCTTCTTCTGTACCTATTTTTTTAACTAACTCTTTAAGATAGGAATTAGTAGATTGCGTGGCATTGATTTTGTATGTTAGCATAGAAAATTAGGTTAAACTTATAATATAGAAAGTTATTAAAATATAAAAAAGTAATAACTTTGCAAAAATAGTTGTTTTAATGACCAAAAAAGAAAACGGAACAGATCAATTAATTACGCAGATTATTAATGGTATCGAAGATGTCAAAGGACAAAATATAGAAATTCTTGACTTAAGAGAAATAGAAAACACAGTTTGTGACTACTTTATCATTTGCAATGGAACCTCAAATACTCAGGTTAACGCCATTGTAAGCTCCATAGAAAAAAAAGTTAGCAAGGCTTTAAAAGAAAAAGCCTGGCATATTGAAGGTGCAGAAAATGCAGAGTGGATTTTAATGGATTATGTGCACGTTGTCGTTCATGTATTTCAAAAACACATTCGCGAATACTATGATATTGAAAGTCTTTGGGGCGATGCCAAAACAGTAAAAATTGAAACCAGTTATTAAAAATATAATTACCATTTAATGGCAAAAGAAAATAAGAAAACAGAAAAAAATAAACCAGATCCGGATAACAATAAGGAATTTAAACCAAAATTCAGTGCGTATTGGATTTATGGAATAATTATATTGGTTTTTATTGGAATCAACTTTTTTGGTAGTGGCGGCTGGTCAGAACCGGCAAAAACTACTCCTGCTGAATTTCAACAATATTTAACCGATGGCGATGTACTAAAAGTAGTTATTGTCAACAAAAATAAAGCAAAAGTTTACCTAACCGAAGAAGCAAAAGCCAAAGAAGTGCATTTGCGAAACGCAAAGGATCAATTGCTTCCTACTTCGAATATTCCTGCTTACCAATTTGAATTTGGTGACCTTCAAAATTTTGAAAACGAGCTTAGGAAAACAAAAGAAGCTAATAATTTAAGTACCGATGTTGTTTATGACACCGAGTCCAATATGTGGGGAGACATACTTCTTTCTTTGCTTCCTTTCGCCATTATTATTGCCATTTGGATTTTTATTATGCGCCGTATGTCCTCAGGTGCAGGAGGCGGAGCAGGTGGGCAAATATTTAATATCGGAAAATCCAGAGCCAAACTATTTGACCAAAATACCGATGTAAAAACTTCATTTAAAGATGTTGCTGGACTAGAAGGCGCAAAAGAAGAAATACAAGAAATTGTAGATTTCCTGAAAACACCTGATAAATATACTGCACTTGGAGGAAAAATACCAAAAGGAGCTTTATTAGTAGGCCCTCCCGGAACAGGTAAAACCTTACTAGCAAGAGCTGTTGCCGGTGAAGCCAAAGTCCCCTTCTTTTCGCTTTCAGGATCTGATTTTGTAGAGATGTTTGTAGGTGTAGGAGCTTCACGAGTTCGGGATTTATTTAAACAAGCTAAAGAAAAATCGCCTTCTATTATATTTATCGATGAAATTGATGCTATAGGACGCGCTCGGGGTAAAAGTAATTTCTCCGGCTCTAACGATGAAAGAGAAAATACCCTTAACCAACTTCTTACCGAGATGGATGGTTTTGGAACAAATGCCAATGTAATCGTAATTGCAGCTACAAACCGGGCTGATGTATTAGACAAAGCACTAATGCGTGCCGGTCGTTTTGACCGTCAAATTTATGTGGACCTGCCGGATATTAGAGAAAGGAAAGAAATCTTTGAAGTTCACCTTAGACCCATAAAAAAAGACGAAAATCTAGATTTAGAATTTCTTTCTAAACAAACACCGGGATTTTCAGGAGCCGATATTGCCAATGTTTGTAATGAAGCTGCCTTAATTGCTGCCCGTAAAGGAAACAAATCAGTAGGTAAACAAGATTTCCTAGATGCCGTAGATAGAATTGTTGGCGGTTTAGAAAAAAAGAACAAAATAATTACCCCAGACGAGAAAAAAGCAATTGCCTTTCACGAAGCAGGTCATGCCACCGTAAGCTGGATGTTAGAACACGCCGCACCGTTAGTGAAAGTTACTATAGTGCCTCGAGGTCAATCTTTAGGAGCTGCTTGGTATTTGCCGGAAGAAAGACTAATAGTTCGCCCGGAACAAATGCTGGACGAAATGTGCGCAGCACTTGGTGGTAGAGCCGCTGAAAAAGTAATTTTTGACAGAATATCAACCGGAGCACTTAGCGATTTAGAAAAAGTAACCAAACAAGCAAGAGCTATGGTTACGGTATATGGCTTGAATGACAAAATAGGAAACTTAACCTATTATGATTCCTCAGGACAAGGCGAATATAATTTCACAAAACCCTATAGCGAGAAAACCGCTGAACTGATAGATAAAGAAATATCTAATTTAATAGAATCACAATACCAAAGAGCTATTAAATTATTGCAGGATAATAAAGACAAACTAACAGAACTTGCAAATGTATTGTTAGAAAAAGAAGTTATTTTTAAAGACAACCTTCAAAAAATATTTGGAAACAGACCCTACGATACACCAGAAGTTGTATTTAATGACATTGTAGAACCTTCTTAAAAAAAAAGTAATTACAGAATATAAATCTTAACTTAATTCGTTATTAGGTTAAGATTTTTTATATTTGAAGCAAAAGCAGGAAAACTCTCCAAAAAAAATTTATGAGTCTGTTTAAAAAATTATTTAATAAAGCAAAATCAAAAGCATCCCCAAAAGCTGAGAAAAGTAAATATTTACCAGAAGTACCCTTACCTACTGACGAAAAATTTACCTATAACTTCAGAAAAAATGGCGGAAAGTTTCTCTATTGTGAAAATAATGAAGAACTTTTAGAAGCCTTTGATAATATTTTATTAGAAAATGATTGGTATGAAAAAACTGTCTATTGTACCGACGAAATTTTAAAATCAAAATTCAATACCTATAACCTAAAATTTGGCGAA
Source organism: Flavobacteriaceae bacterium CG2_30_34_30 (assembly GCA_001873105.1). Classification (GTDB taxonomy): domain Bacteria; phylum Bacteroidota; class Bacteroidia; order Flavobacteriales; family Flavobacteriaceae; genus Planktosalinus. The sequence goes on from MNYN01000062.1 coordinate 17,644, forward strand.
AATTTGGAAGCCTCGTTTTTCTTATCACAAAGCGAATCCTTAATAGCAGATGCCGGTGCTATTTTAATATCCTCTAACCAGATAAAAGAAAAAAAACTGGAAGAATTACCGGATAATTTCATCATTTTTGCCACAACAAGCCAACTAGTAGATACTATAGGCGAAGGTCTTCGGATTATAAAAAATTCGAATAAAAAAAATATTCCTACCAATATTACAACCATCAAAAACTTCGAAACCAAGAAAGAAAATGATTTTATGACTTACGGAAGTAGTTCAAAAAACTTATATTTGCTCCTCTTGGAAGATTTATAATATGAAGGAACTTTTGGTAAGAGGCCTGTCGGGAGTTTTATACATCTCGATTTTAATTTTTTCGATGCATTCTTCCGCAATGGCGTTTCAAGTTCTTTTCCTTATTATTGGTCTCATCTGCTTGTTTGAATTTAACCAACTTATTCATTTAAAAACCTATATACTCTTTCCTGTTTTTATTGGTTTTTTTATCTTATTTTCTTATTTACAGTTTGATTTATATGCTACAAAATTATTACTCATCCTCACAGGATTTGTAAATTTATTTTTGTTTAAAGATTTATTGTGGGTTAGCAAAATTCCTATGTTTGGGCAAAAAAAATATGTAGTTTCTATTCTTTACCTTATTAGCGGATTTATTTTTATTGCATTAATCCCTTTTTATCGTGGAGAATTTTCAGCCAGCATCATCGTTTCCGTTTTTATTCTTATATGGACAAACGATACTTTTGCTTATCTGGTGGGTAAAAATTTTGGTAAAAGAAAACTTTTAGAACGCATTTCACCAAAGAAAACAGTGGAAGGTTTTTTTGGTGGATTAATTGCATCTTGCGCAGCAAGTTTTATTATCTTTAACTATCTTTCAGATTTTGACCCACTAACTTGGTTAGGGCTAGCTTGCTTAACAAGTTTTTTTGGCACTATTGGTGATTTGGTTCAATCAAAATTTAAACGACAGGCAGGCGTAAAAGATAGCGGATCCTTAATGCCGGGTCACGGTGGTTTGTACGACCGATTAGATAGCATTATTTATGCAAGCCCATTTATTTATGCTTATTTGTTAGTGATTGATTATGTTTCATAAAGAAGGACACAAAATAATACTTGGTAGTTTAGTAGTACTTATTGCTATTACCCTTGCTTCGCATTTTTTCATGCAAAATGAGTTACACAAAAAAATTCTAGTTAGTTTTTTGTTGTTAGTTTTCATTCTTATATTACAATTTTTTAGAAATCCAAAACGAAAACCAAAGAGTAAAGACCATAATATTTTAGCTCCTGTTGATGGAAAAGTAGTAGTAATAGAAGAAGTATTTGAAAAGGAATATTTTAAAGACAAGCGCATTCAAGTATCTGTATTTATGTCGCCCATCAATGTGCATGTTACTCGCTATCCGGTTAGTGGAAAAGTTGCCTATTCAAAATACCATCCGGGAAAATATTTAGTGGCTTGGCACCCAAAATCGTCCGAAGAAAATGAACGCACCACAGTAGTTATTTCTACTGAAAATTTTGGTGAAATTATGTATCGACAAATAGCCGGTGCTTTAGCAAAACGAATTGTAAACTATGCAAAAGAAGGAGATGAAGTTATCCAAGGAAGCGATAGCGGCTTCATAAAATTTGGATCAAGAGTAGATGTATTTCTTCCATTAAATGCAAAAATTTCCGTAAATTTAAATCAAAAAGTCAAAGGCGGAATAACCGTTATTGCAGAATAAAAATGACCTCTGAGGAACTTCAAATTGCTTTTGAAGAAGCTGTGAAACAAGTAAACAACCACACGGAAACCTTTCCTGCAGACCTACTTTTGCGCTTATATGCCTATTATAAAAAAGCAAACAACAGTCAAGACGACCCAAATAGTAAAAAGCCACTCATCAATGCCTTTAAATCTAACGCACTCTTTCAGGCCAGATTTTTAACTCCTGATGAAGCAAAAAAAGAGTATATCGATGCGGTTACTACCTATTTTTTATATCGAAAATAAGAGTGAACTAACTTTTTAATTATAGGACTTACTTCATTATTTCTTTTCTGCCTATTTTCACAAAAACCTGCTACAATAATCCCGACAGACTTTCTTTCAACATAGAAATTTTAGCTAAGGCATCGGCTTCTTTTTTTCTTTCAGAAGCTATAACTTGTACCGGAGCACTGCTTACAAATCGTTCATTAGAAAGTTTTCCCTGCACTGATTTTAAAAAACCTTCGGTATATTGTAATTCTACTTGTAGTTTTTTAATTTCCTCTTGTATATTGATTGTACCAATAATAGGCACAAAATACTCATTTGATTTTACACGAAAACTCAAAGCACCTTCCACGTTGTCAGAAATATAGTTAAGTTTTTCTAAATTCACCAATTTTGAAATAATCTTATCAAATGCATTTGATGCGTTTTCTTTGTTTATCACAAAAAGCTGTATGGTATCTTTAAAGGAAATATTTTTCTCTTTTCTAATAGTTCGTATTCCGGAAATAACTTCCGAAGCAAAATCAAAATCCTTAATTATTTTTTTATCATACAAAAGTTGTTTCGGCCAAGAGGAAATAACTAAGGCTTCCTCGGGTTTTCTTGCTTTTATGTTTTGCCAAATTTCTTCTGTCAAGAAGGGCATAAATGGGTGCAATAACTTTAAATTACTTTCTAATAAACCAATTACTTCCTCAAATGTTTTTTGATCTATGGGTTGTCCAAAAGTAGGTTTTATCATTTCTAAAAACCAAGAACAGAAATCATTCCACACCAATTTATAGGTTGCCATTAAAGCATCTGAAATACGATATTTACTAAAATAATCTTCTATTTCTTCCATCGTAAGTTGCAATTTTGCTTGATACCAAGCAACTGCGGTTTTTGCATAGTCCGGTTGTGGAATGCCGGCAACTTCCCATCCTGTAATTAATCGTGTGGCATTCCAAATCTTATTAGCAAAACCTTTTCCTTGTTGGCATAGTGCTTCATCAAAAAGGAGGTCGTTACCAGCTGCAGCGCTTAAAAGTAGCCCAACGCGAACTCCATCAGCTCCAAATTGGTCAATCAATGCAAGGGCATCAGGAGAGTTGCCAAGCGATTTCGACATCTTTCTATTTTGCTTGTCGCGAACCAAACCGGTGAGATATACATTTTCAAAAGGTCGCTTTCCGGTATATTCGTATCCTGCAATAATCATTCTTGCCACCCAGAAAAATAAAATATCAGGTCCGGTAACTAAGTCGTTAGTAGGGTAATAATACTTAAATTCTTCATTTTCAGGGTCTAATATCCCTCCAAAAACGCTCATCGGCCAAAGCCAAGACGAAAACCAAGTGTCTAATGCATCTGGGTCTTGTTTTAAATCGGAAGTGCTAAGATTTTTATTTCCTGATTTTTTTTGTGCCAGGATTAAAGCTTCTTCTACATTTTCAGCTACAACAAAATCTTCTTTACCATCGCCAAAATAAAAAGCTGGAATTTGTTGCCCCCACCACAACTGACGTGAAATATTCCAATCGCGAATGTTTTCCATCCAATGGCGATAGGTATTTTCAAATTTCTTTGGAAATAACTTTACTTCTTCAGTTTCTAAAACTGCTTTGATGGCTGGTTTGGCTAGGTCTTCCATTTTTAAAAACCATTGATCGCTCAATCTAGGTTCAATAATAGCTTTTGTACGCTCACTAGTTCCTACTTTGTTTATATAGTTTTCTACTTTAGCTAAAAAACCTTTTTCATGTAGTTCTTTGGCAATTTCTTCTCGCACTACAAAACGGTCTTTTCCCTCATAATGCAAACCAAAAGAATTTAATGTACCGTTAGGATGAAGAATATCAATAATTTCAAGGTGGTGTTTATCGCCAAGATTTTTATCGTTTACATCGTGTGCCGGGGTTACTTTAAGGCATCCTGTGCCAAATTCCATATCTACATAATCATCTTCAATAATAGGAATGATGCGGTTTGCTATAGGCACAATAGCTTTTTTACCTTTTAAATGCAAAAAACGTTCATCCTCTGGGTGGATACAAATGGCAGTATCTCCAAGAATTGTTTCTGGTCTTGTTGTTGCGATGGTAAGGAAATCATTTTCTGACCCTTTGTAAGAATTTGGAATTTCCTCATTTTCATCCACAATCAAATAGTTTATAAAGTACAATTTTCCTTGTTGTTCTTCAAAAATAACCTCCTCATCAGAAAGTGTAGTTTGTGCTTCCGGATCCCAATTAACCATTCTAAAACCTCTGTAAATTAGGCCTTTGTTATATAAATCTACAAACGATTTTATTACAGATGCTGACATATCGTCATCTAGTGTAAACTTAGTACGATCCCAATCACAGGAGCATCCTAGTTTTTTTAATTGTTCCAGAATAATACCACCATGTTTGCCTGTCCAATCCCAAGCGTGTTTTAAAAATTCTTCGCGAGTAAGATCTGCCTTGTTGATGCCTTCTCTTTTTAATTTGTCTACCACTTTTGCTTCTGTGGCAATAGAGGCATGGTCGGTTCCAGGCACCCAGCAGGCATTAAAACCTTTTAAACGAGCCCTTCTGATTAGTACATCTTGAATTGTATTGTTTAGCATATGCCCCATGTGCAATACTCCGGTTACATTTGGCGGAGGAATTACAATGGTATAAGGCGTTTTTTTATTCGGTGTAGAATGAAAAAAATTATGCTGCATCCAGTAGCTATACCACTTATTTTCTATAACTTTGGATTCGTATGTAGAAGGTAAACTCATCTTTTGGTCTGATTTTTGAAATAAACAACAAAAGTAGTTATAACTTAAAGATTATAAAAGTGTATAACTTAATTTGCTAGAAGTTTAAAAAGTAATTACTTTAGCAACACTAAAATTTAATATTATGAAAAAATTTGTAATTGTATTATGCATCGGGTTAGTAGGTTTTGCTACCCAAGCACAAGTAGCCAAAATGACCTTTGAAGAAGAAACCATAGATTATGGCACTATTGACAAAGGAAGCGACGGATTGCGTGTCTTTAAATTCACCAACACTGGAGACGCTCCATTACTTATTGAAGACGTAAAATCAACTTGCGGCTGTACGGTGCCAAAAAAACCGGAAGGAGCAATTTTACCTGGTGCATCTAGTACTATTGAAGTGAAATATGACACCAACAGACCGGGACCTATAAGAAAAACAATCACCGTTTATTCAAATGCTGACGAACCAATAAAAGCTTTAAAAATAAAAGGTATTGTTAAGGAATAAAAAACTACATTTATAATATTAAACTCCTCTTCTTTTTTAAGTTGAGGAGTTTTTTATAGGTCTTTTAATTCAAATTTCACTCGTTGTTCATAGCCATTTCTCAGGATTTTCATTTTCATTGTTTTTCCTTCTTTTGCATAAAACATTTCATTCAATTCGTGCAGTTTATATTTGTACACCGGATTATTATTCACTTCTAAAATTTCATCGCCAGCTTGGATGCCAGCGATTTCGGCTGGTGAATTTTTTCTTACTTCTACTACCACATATATTCGCTCTAACCTAATTTCCATCGCAGAACCTAAATTCAAATTATAAACTGAAAAGGATTCATTTTGATTGAGTCCATAAGCATCACTACTTTGTTGTTTTCGCTCTTTAACCACTGTAAAACTGCCGTGTTGCAAAGTCAATCCACTCATGTTATAATGAAATGGATCTTTAAAATATCGATTTTTTTGTAGTTGGATGTATTTATTTTGATAATGAATAGTCCAATTAAATCGTTTTAAAATTTCACCCCCAATGCTTCCTTGACGATTTTCCGCTACTTTTAAATTTTCACTAAAATTAACCTCCGGATATGCTACATTCACATTTCTAAAAAAATAGTCTCCGATTTTAAATCCCTTAACTTTTGACCGTTTCCCATAAATATTCCCATTAATTCCCAAGCCCAGATAATCTTCAAAGGCATTTTCAGGAGCCTTAATTTTGTTTTCTTCCTCTTCAAAAAGCCATAAGGCATCGCCAGAGCCGGAATCTATCAATAAATTTACATCCAAATTTCTGGTTGAATCTGCAACTACCGCTTGGATATAAGGTTTGCCCTTTATAAAAACAAGCTCTTTTTGCAAGCATTTTTTGCACTTTTTATTGTTAAAGCCTTCCGGTAAATAAAACCGAAGAATTTCAGAAACATTATTGACCTCAACCACAAAATCTTTTAAAAAATCGCCACCAATAATACCATGAATAGGCACGCCTAAACGAGACGAAAAGTTTAGCGCACCATCAAAAACCACATAGATGGTTTGGTTAGATTTTACTGCTTTCCCAATTTGAATGGTATTTTTTTCAGATTTTATAGCATCAACCGGCTCTCCTTTTCCTAAGCCACGAAGCTGTATTACGGTGGAATTATGTAACTGTATGGAATCTGTTTCTTCAAAACTAAATATAACGGTGGAACTCGCACCGGTATCTAACAAAAAAGTTAATTGTACGCCATTGACATCAACCGGTATTAATATCAAATTATTTATAAGCTGAATGGCTATTTTATCTTTTTTCTTGTTTTTAGGAAATTCAAAACGATCCTGTCCATTCATAGAAAAAAATTGGATCAGGGATATTAAAAAAAAGAATATTTTAATCGTATTATTCAATGCTAATTCTATTTTAACGCTAATAAATAAAATGTTAACCAAAGGGCTAAGTACGAGGAAATCTAAATAATATTTTGCAACTTTGCACCCTAAATTTAAGACAATATGCCAAGTATTTCAAAAAAGGGGAAATTAATGCCGGAATCGCCTATCAGAAAATTAGTTCCTTATGCCGATATTGCACAAAAAAAGGGAATAAAAATTTATCATTTAAACATTGGGCAACCGGATATTAAAACACCTAAGGTAGCCTTAGACGCTGTAAAAAACAACACCATTGAAGTACTTTCTTATAGTCATTCTGCCGGTTTTGAAAGCTATAGAAATAAATTAGCTCTTTACTACCAAAAAATAAATCCTTCTATACACAGCAGTAATATTATTGTAACCACAGGTGGTTCAGAAGCGTTGCTTTTTGCTATGGGAAGCGTTGCAGATCCCAACGATGAAATAATCATTCCGGAACCTTTTTATGCCAATTATAATGGTTTTGCTATTTCTTCTGGAGTAAAAGTGGTTCCTGTAATTTCCAGTATTGAAACCAATTTTGCTTTACCTGCTATTTCTGAATTTGAAAAACTCATAACGCCAAGAACAAAAGCAATTCTTATTTGCAACCCTGGCAATCCTACCGGATACATGTATTCCAAAGAAGAAATAGAACAACTTTGCACATTAGTTTTAAAACATGATGTATTCTTGATAGCCGATGAAGTATATAGAGAATTTGCGTATGACGGATTACAACACCACTCGGTATTAGCAGTTTCCGGAATGGATAACCACGCCATTGTCATCGATTCGGTTTCTAAAAGATATAGTATGTGTGGCGCAAGAATTGGCTGTATTGTTTCAAAAAATAAAGAAGTAATGGCAACGGCCCTAAAATTTGCACAAGCGCGATTGAGTCCGCCGACATTTGCACAAATTGCTAGTGAAGCTGCTTTAGAAACACCAGACTCCTATTTTGAGGAAGTCATTGAAGAATATAAAGAACGAAGAGATTTACTGATTTCCGAATTACAAAATATTCCAAATGTAAAAGTTGCTAATCCCGGAGGTGCATTTTATTGTATCGCTGAACTGCCCGTTAAAAATGCAGATGATTTTGCCCGATGGCTATTAGAAGATTTTCAGACAAATAACGAAACCGTGATGATAGCTCCTGCAGCAGGTTTTTATTCCACTCCAAATGTTGGCCTGAACCAAGTGCGTATAGCTTATGTTTTGAAAAAAGAAGATTTATCACGGTCGGTTGCTATTTTAAAAATAGCATTAGAACAGTATAAAAATTAATTGCCTATTAACCGTAATCGAATACAATAGTAGGTAAAAAATCAGGTTACAAAATTTCATGATTTTCATTATCTTGAAAAGATACGTATGCTCATAGAAGAAAATAAATCGTTAAAGAAATACAACACTTTTGGTATTGACCATTCTGCGAGACACTTTGTGACCGTTTTTTCCATTACCGAATTGGAGCAGATTCTTAAAGATACACGGTTTGAAAAAAAAATGATTTTAGGTGGCGGAAGTAATTTGTTGCTCACAAAAAATGTAGATGCTTTAGTAATTCACCTTCATATAAAAGGAATTTCTATTGATTTTGAAGACGAAAACACAGTTTTTCTAAAAATAATGGCAGGCGAAAATTGGCATGAACTTGTCCAATACTGCCTGTCAAAAGATTACGGGGGCATTGAAAATTTATCACTAATTCCCGGAAATACAGGCACGGCTCCCATACAAAACATAGGAGCTTATGGTGTAGAATTAAAAGATGTTTTTGTGCGGTGTGAAGCAATGTCAATAAAAACACAACAAATAAAAACATTTACTCGTGAAGAATGCCATTTTAGCTATCGAGATTCCATTTTTAAAACCCGTGAAAAAGGAAACTTCATCATTACAAGTGTCACCCTTAATCTTAGTAAAAAAAATCATAACACAACAATTGCTTATGGCACTATTCAGGATGAATTAGATAAAATGAAAATAAAAAATCCAACCATTCAGGATATTTCAAAAGCGGTAATTGCTATAAGACAATCTAAATTGCCGGATCCAAAAATATTGGGAAATAGCGGGAGTTTCTTTAAAAATCCGATCATAACTATAACGCAATTTAATACGTTTAGTGCCGCACATCCCGATGCACCATTTTATAAAGTTTCTGAGGAAGAATTTAAAATTCCTGCGGGCTGGCTTATAGAAAAATCCGGTTTTAAAGGAAAGCGTTTTGGCGATGCCGGAGTTCATGAAAAACAAGCCTTAGTGTTAGTAAACTATGGAAATGCAACAGGAACAGAAATACTTGCTTTGGCACAAAAAATTCAAAAAGAAGTAAAAAATTCTTTCGGTATTGACATAGAAACAGAAGTAAACATCTTATAATTTCCTCACCTATAACTTCTGAAGAAGGCAGATACAACCCCTCCAACCGCGTGTACTAGAGCTGTAGCGGCGGTGCAAGGAGATGTAAATTATAAACTTATTGCCTTCAGCAAGCAAAGTCAAAGGGGGGTGCTGAATTTTTATATTTATCGGGTTTTTATACTAAAATGATCAACAGATAATATACCTTTCATTTTCATTAATCTACAATCTTTTTGTACCTTTGCAAACTAAAGCAGAGCCATGAAATTATTACTTATCACCCTAGCACTTTTAGGATTAGCTGTAGCCGGTATTGCTATTAAAATATGGGCAAAAAAGGACGGTAAATTTGCTGGAACCTGTGCAAGCCAAAGCCCATTTTTAAACAAAGGCGGTGAACCTTGCGGATTTTGCGGAAAAACCCCCGATCAATTTGATACGTGTCAAGAAGACGTCCACTCATAAATTTTTACAATAAAAATATATGATTGCCACTATAATGCTTTCTACCTTTGCCATCATTGTATGTATAAATTGCACCTATTATTTTATTTTTTCAAAATTTTCATTCTTAAAGCCACCTACCGATTCTAAAATTAATACCCACCCCATTTCCTTAATTGTTTGTGCCAAGAATGAATCTGAAAATTTAAAAAAACATATTCCCTTTTGGTTAAAACAAAAGTATCCTGATTTTGAAATCATACTAATTAATGATGCATCCTCTGATGATACTTTAGAGGTAATGGAAAGTTTTGCGGCTAATGACAGCAGAATAAAAATAGTAAATGTTGTAAATATTGAAGCCTTTTGGGCAAATAAAAAATATGCGCTTACTTTAGGTATTAAAAAAGCTAAAAACAAACACTTATTGTTCACCGACGCCGATTGCAAACCAAAATCAGATTCTTGGATACAGGAAATGGCAAACCAATTTTCAGAAAGCAAACAATTGATTTTGGGCTATAGCGGCTATCAAAAAAAACCTTCTTTTTTAAATAAACTAATTCGATTTGAAACGTGTATCACAGCATTGCAATATTTCAGCTATGCAAAAATTGGCATGCCTTATATGGGTGTTGGCAGAAATTTAGGCTATACTTCTACCCTATTTTATGAAAACAACGGCTTTATGAGTCATATGTACATACGCTCAGGCGATGACGATTTATTTGTAAATGAAGCAGCTACAAGTAAAAACACAGCAATTTGTTTTTCAAAAGAAAGTTTTACAGAATCTATTCCAAAAACAACTTGGAAAAGTTTTTGGAATCAAAAAAAGAGGCATATTACCACCGCAAAAAATTATAAAACAGTCCATAAAATTGTTTTAAGTCTTTATTATATGGCAAATTTGCTTTTTTGGATAGGAGTTGCCCTTTGCTTTTTCTTTATACCTTGGGTTTGGGTAGCCGGATTAATTGCTTTTCGCATTCTAATACAAGGTATAATGTATTCAAAAGCATTTAAAAAGTTAAATGAAACGGGCTTATTTTATTTCATTCCTATATTAGAATTATTTTTAATCTACTTACAATTAAGTATCTTTATCTCCAATATCTTTTCAAAACCAAAACATTGGAAATAAAAAAGGAAATTTTAAGCAGAGAAATACAAAACGCTAAATTAGGCAAACAAACTGCGTTTAATTTTTTATTAGATACGTTTTGGAATGAAGTATATGGATTTCAGCTAATAAGAGTGCATAATGAAACTGATGCCGAAGACATTACCATTGAAACTTTTGCGAAAGCATTTGATAAAATTAAAACCTTTCAAGAAGAATATACTTTCAGTACTTGGCTCATCACTATTTCAAAAAATATTCATATCGATAAACTGCGAAAAAAAAATGCATCCATTGCAACAAAATATACAGAAATGGATGATTTACAAATAAAAAAAATTCCTGATGACTCCCCTTCTCCCGAAGATAATTTAATTACCCAACAAAATTTAGCTGCTTTATTAAAACACATTAAAAAACTTAAACCTCATTATCAAGAGGTTATAAATTTACGCTTTTTTCAAGAAATGAGCTACAAAGAAATAGCTGAAAAACTAGAAGAACCCATTAATAATATAAAGGTAAAACTTCTTCGCTCGAAAAAGCTTTTAGCAGAAATAATTTCAAAAAGTAAGTCAGATTAAATCTTCTCACACTAGTTACACATAATGCTATAAGTAAAAATAAAATCAAAAATCTAAAATCTAAAATCTGCTATCGTTAATCTTTTTGTACATTTGCATTCCTAAATTAAGCTATGGAAACAGAAACTTTAACCCCTTTAAAAGCAATTCCAAAACCAAAATGGCTACGTGTAAAATTGCCTACCGGCAAAAAATATACGGAACTTAGAAGTCTTGTTGATACGTATAAATTAAATACCATTTGCACCTCCGGCAGTTGCCCAAATATGGGAGAATGCTGGAGTGAAGGTACTGCAACCTTTATGATACTAGGTAATGTGTGTACCCGTTCTTGTGGTTTTTGTGGCGTAAAAACCGGCCGGCCAGATACAATTGACTGGGATGAACCTGATAAAGTAGCGCGTTCTATAAAGTTAATGAACATTAAACACGCCGTTATCACCTCTGTAGATAGAGATGATTTAAAAGACATGGGTTCTATAGCTTGGGCAGAAACGATTAAGGCCATAAGAAGAATGAATCCTGAAACCACTCTGGAAACACTAATTCCTGACTTTCAAGGTGTAGAAAGAAACATCGACAGGATTATAGAAGTACATCCTGAAGTAGTTTCCCATAACATGGAAACCGTAAAACGACTAACTCGCGAAGTACGTATTCAAGCCAAATATGAAAGAAGTCTTGGCGTTTTAAAATACTTGAAAGACCAAGGAATGCAAAGAACCAAAAGTGGTATTATGCTAGGTTTGGGCGAAACAGAAACCGAAGTTGTTCAAACTCTTGAGGACTTGCGCAATGTAGGTTTAGATATCGTTACCATTGGCCAATACTTACAACCTTCCAAAAGACATCTTCCTGTTAAAGAATTTATTTTTCCGGAACAATTTCAGAAATATGAAAAAATAGGTTTAGAAATGGGTTTTCGCCACGTAGAAAGTGGAGCACTTGTTCGCTCTTCTTATAAAGCACAAAAACATTTAACTTAACTTTTTTTCTTAAAACAACGATGCCAAAAGTAACCACTATTGCAATAAACGGTTTTGGAAGAATAGGACGGAATTTATTTCGTTTGCTATTAGAAGAACCAACAATGAAAGTGGTAGCAATAAACGATTTGGCAGATGCCAGAACGCTTAGCCATTTACTTAAATATGACAGTATTCACGGGGTTTTAAAGCAACCCGTTTCTTTTGAAAAAAACACTATTCTTGTAAATGAGGTGAAATATCCTCTATTTAATGAAGCAAAAATTGAAAACATCTCCTGGCCCAATGTAGATTTTGTCATAGAATGTACCGGAAAATTCAAAACCAAAAAACTTTTAGAAGCACATTTGAAGGCCGGAGCCAAAAAAGTAATATTAAGTGTGCCACCCGAGGATGATGCAATTAAAACAGTAGTTTTAGGCGTAAACGAAACCATACTTGACGGCACCGAAAGCATCATTTCAAACGCCTCATGCACTACAAATAATGCTGCGCCAATGATACAGGTTATTGATGCACTTTGCGGTATAGAACAAGCCTATATTACCACCGTACATTCCTATACAACAGACCAAAGCTTGCATGACCAACCCCATCGAGATTTACGCAGGGCTAGAGCTGCTGGACAATCCATCGTGCCAACTACAACCGGAGCGGCAAAAGCATTGACAAAAATATTTCCACAATTTGCCACTGTAATAGGAGGATGTGGTATTCGTGTTCCGGTGCCAAACGGCTCATTGACCGATTTAACGGTAAACGTAAAAAAAGAAACATCTATTGAAGCCATAAATGCAGCATTTAAAAAAGCTTCAGAAACCAACCTTAAAGGCATTCTAGAATATACCGAAGACCCTATTGTTTCTATAGATGTGGTTAATAATACACATTCCTGTATCTTTGATGCTCAAATGACCTCCGTAATTGGTAGATTTGTAAAAATCATTGGATGGTATGACAACGAAATAGGTTATTCCTCAAGAATAATTGATTTAGTAAAATACATTTCAAAGAAATAACTATATTTATCCCTATTTATGGCAAAATGATGAGGAGTTTCATTCGTTTAATTTTATCCTTATACTTACTTTTATTTTCGTTTTTATTGGTTGCACAAGAACTTGAAACGAAAAATGAAGATACTATTGCATTCATTTTAAAACTGCAACAAAAGGCTTATCAATCCATACTTACCCAACAATTAAATGAAGTAATTCCCAACCTCTTAGAAGCAAAAGACCTAGCTAAAAAAATTAATAGTGCACCACACAAAGCCATTGTAAGTACCACTATGGCTTATTTTTTCTACTCCATAAACAGTTTTGAACTTGCCGATGCTGAAGTAACTAAAGCTATAGGTTATGTAAAAGACCAAACTTCTTCTCCAGAATTAGCAAAAGCATATAGTCTTTACGGATTAATTTTAATAAAAACCAAGGACTTTGAAAATGCCAGCAAATATCTTGACAGAGCTGACAAAATATTAGAATCTCTAAATGTAGAAAGCGAAGCAGCCAAAGTTAAATTCAACAAAGGATTACTAGCTTTTGAAAAGAAGGAAACTAAAAAAGCTCTAAACTACTTTGCTGCAACTTTACCCGTTTTTGAATCTTTTGAATTACATTTTTTTGAGGCAAATGCTAATAATTATATTGCTAAATCTCTCATCGATTTACAAACAAATGACCCAGAAGAAAAGAAGAGAAATATTGGAGATGCTAAATTTGCCATTGACAAGGCAATAATTATATGTAAAACCTACAACTATCTAAAATTAGAAACCCATAGCTATAAAGTGTTGAGCGAAATTGCGATGCTTCAAAACAAACCGGTAGAGGCTTACAAAGCGCTTAAAGAATTTGTGGAAAAAAACGATTATTTAGAAGAAATCCATGCCACCATCTTAAGCAAAAATTTAGATTTTGAATCGAACAGTGCAACTCTTAATGACATTATAGCAACACAGCAAATTGATTTAGAAGAACAACAAAAGTCCATTACTATGAATCGGTTTACAACTGGTTTAAGTGTGACACTAATTCTTATACTCTCTCTATTAACCCTTTCCTTGTTTAAAAATAATAATTTAAGAGCTAGAGCAAACAAACTACTACAAGAAAAAAATGACGAATTAGTCCTTGCAAAAGAGTTTGCTGAAAAAGCCTCTTTGGCAAAAGCACAATTTCTATCTACCATTACCCACGAATTAAGGACACCAATGTATGCCGTAACCGGTTTAACCCATTTACTTTTAGAAGACAATCCTCGCGAAGATCAAAAAGAACATCTAAACTCTTTAAAGTTTTCGGGTGAATATTTACTTTCCTTAATAAATAACATTTTAGATCTAAATAAATTAGAAGCCAATAAAGTAGAAATTGAGAAAAAAGCCTTCAACTTAAAAAAACGCATTGAAGACGTATTAATCGCTCTAAGAAAATCATCCAATGATAAAAACAACAAACTCAATCTAAATTATGATGAAAGTATCCCTTTCAAGCTCATTGGTGACCCGATAGTGATTTCACAAATTTTGATTAATTTAATAGGAAACTCCGTAAAATTTACAGAAAACGGCGAAGTCACTATCCAAGTAAAAAAATTAAGCCAAACCGATAAAACCGTTTTACTGCATTTTGAAATAAAAGATAGCGGCGTTGGCATTTCTATAAAAAAACAAAAAGCCATTTTTGAAAACTTCACACAAGGGTCTGTTCAAATTAACAGAAAATTTGGTGGCACCGGACTAGGATTAGCAATTGTGAAAAACTTATTAACGTTAATGGGAAGTAAAATTAATTTAGAAAGTGAAATAGGCAAAGGTTCTAAGTTTTGGTTTGATTTAAAATTTAGTATAGCCGCAGAAGATATTGAAAACAAAAATCCAAATGCAATTATTTATGATGTAGATTATGTGGCACTAGAAAACCTTCATATTTTAATTGTGGAAGACAATAAAATCAACCAGATGATCACCAAAAAAATTCTGGAAAAAAACAAAATGAAATGTTCAGCTGCTGACAATGGCGAAGACGCTGTTGCCTTAGTTAAAGAAAACGATTACGACTTAATATTAATGGACATCCACATGCCCGGAATAAGTGGTATTGAAGCCACCCAACAAATTAGAGCGTTTAAAAAACAAATTCCAATAATCGCTTTAACAGCTGTCACTATCGATGAAAACCTAGATGATTTCTACAAAGCAGGTTTCAATGAAATTATACCCAAACCATTCAAAACAGAAGAGTTTTTTGAAAAAATTTATCGTACCCTTCAAACTTCCAAAGTTTAATTTTTTTTATTCAATAATAAGTTGCTTAGCAGCCTGTATAACTCGATTTTTAAAACCCTCTTCTTTATTTAAAATGCTAATGTATATGGGAAGGTAATATAACAATGCCTTATTAATTTTGCCTTCTAAACGCATAAAATCTTTTTCGGTTGTTAAAATAAACTCCTTTTTTTGAAGCATAGCAATTTCAGAATCAGTAAAGTTGTGGTGGTCCGGAAAAGAAATATGTTCAAAAATACACCCATACTCTTTCAAATAAGAAACAAGTGGTGACGGGTTAGCAATGCCGGTAACTAAGGTAAATTCTTTATTCATCAATACATCCAAAGGGTCTGTATTGGTTTTATTTTGCACTACGGAAGCATACGAAATAGTAGAAAAATAAACATATTGGTGCTCTTTTAAATTTAAATCAAATTGAATTTTTTGCTGTTCCGCATAAGGTATTTTTTCAGGACATTTGGTCACAACAATAACATCCGCTCGATTAGCTCCTGCTCGTGATTCTCTTAAATTTCCGGCTGGCAATAAAGTATCGTTTATATACAAATCGCCATAAGTAGTTAATAAAACAGAAAAAGAAGGTTTTACTTTTCGGTGTTGAAAAGCATCATCCAGCAAAATTACGTCTGCATTAGGTGCTAAATTTGTAATGCCTCGCCTTCTATTACCATCAACTGCTATTTTATTGTTCGGAAACTTTCGTTTAAACTGCAAAGGTTCATCACCTACTTCATCTACCCTACTAAAAACTTCCACATATTGAAACCCTTTTGTTTTTCGTTTATACCCTCTACTGAGGACAGCAACGCGTTTTTCCTCATTCAAAAAAGAAAGTAAAAACTCTATCATCGGTGTTTTTCCGGTGCCGCCCATGCTAAGATTGCCCACACAAATAACCGGTAAATCGTAGGAAGTGCTCTTTATCAAGTTGTTGTCATATAACCAATTTCTTAAAGCAGTAATTCCGTAATAGAGCACTGAAAATGGAAATAGTATTTTCCTTAGTTTATTCATCACCACGAAAATATACTTTTTTATCTTTACGGTAAAATATACACTATGATAATTCAAGAGGTAATGAACCTGCTAGAAGAATTAGCTCCACTAAGATATGCTGAAGACTTTGACAACGTAGGGCTTTTAGTAGGAAATAAAAACACACAAGTACACGGCATTTTGGTAACTTTAGACACTTTAGAAGAAGTTATAGAGGAAGCTATTGAAAAAAATTGCAACCTCATTGTAAGTTTTCATCCCATCATTTTTTCCGGATTAAAAAAAATAACCGGCGAAACGTATGTCGAGCGAGTGGTTACAAAAGCCATAAAAAACAATATTGCCATTTTTTCTATGCACACCGCTTTAGACAATGCTTGGAACGGTGTGAATGCTATTATTTGCGATAAACTTCGATTAATAAACAGAAAAATTTTGCTTCCGAAAAAACACACCATCAAAAAATTAATCACTTACGTACCCTCGGCTGAAGCAGAAAACCTGCGCAATGCCCTTTTTGCTGTAGGTGCCGGAAGTATTGGCAATTATAACAATTGTAGTTTTTCTGTAGAAGGACTTGGAAGTTTTTGTCCCACAGAAAATTCCCGCCCAACTATTGGCAAAATAGGAGAAACCCATAAAGAAGCTGAAACGCAAATAGGCGTTACATTTTCCTCTCATTTAGAATCCAAAATTTTAAAAGCACTTTTTGAAAATCACAGCTATGAAGAAGTGGCTTATGAAATAACAACTTTGGAAAACACCAACCAAAAAATAGGGCTAGGTATGCTTGCGGAATTACAAAAACCGATGCCGGAAAAAGAATTTTTGGAGTTTGTAAAAACCACCATGCAAACCAAATGTATAAAACACTCTGCTTTTTTAGGAAAAAATATACAAAAAGTTGCGGTACTTGGCGGCTCGGGAAGTTTTGCCATAGAACAAGCCATACAAGTCGGAGCAGACGTTTTTATTACTGCCGACATAAAATACCACGACTTTTATAAGGCCGAAAATAAAATTTTAATAGCCGATATTGGGCATTACGAAAGTGAACAATTCACAAAAAATAGTTTAGTGGCGCTCATTACCAAAAAAATCACTAATTTTGCACCTGCCTTAAACAGAATTAAGGTTAATATATCAGAAGTAAACACCAATCCTATCAAGTATTTATAAGTATGGCAAATAAAACGGAAACCACTGTAGAAGAAAAATTAAGAGCTTTATATGACTTGCAACTAATCGATTCGCGAATTGACGAGATTAGAAATTTACGAGGCGAGCTTCCTTTAGAAGTGAGAGATTTAGAAGATGAAATAGCCGGTTTAACGACAAGAATGAACAAACTAACTGCCGACTTAGAATCTACTGAAGAATCTATCAAACAAAAGAAAATTTTGGCAGAAGAGGCTAAAGGACTTATAAAAAGATACACCACCCAACAAGACAATGTTAGAAATAACCGAGAGTACAATTCTTTAAGCAAAGAAATTGAGTTTCAAGAATTAGAAATTCAATTGGCTGAAAAGCACATCAAAGAATTAAAAGCCCAAATGGAGCAGAAAAAAGAAATCATAGCACAATCTGCTGAGCGTCTTACCGACAGAGAATCGCATTTAAGTCATAAAAAATCAGAACTAGACGGTATTTTAAAAGAAACCGAAAAAGAAGAGCTTACTTTAACCAAAGAAGCTGACGTATATAGACAAAAACTAGAAGAACGATTAACCAATGCCTACAACCGTATTCGTACCAATGTAAAAAATGGTTTGGCAATAGCCACCATTGAACGTGGCGCATCCGGAGGCTCTTTCTTTACCATTCCGCCGCAAGTTCAAGTAGAAATTGCATCCAGAAAAAAAATTATCACTGACGAACACAGTGGAAGAATTCTTGTAGATGCCGAACTTGCCGAAGAAGAAAAACTGAAAATGGATAAATTTTTTGGTAAATTGTAAAATATAAAACTATTGTTATTTTAACAAAGCCTTCTTCATTTTGGGAAGGCTTTTTTTTTAAATTAATTTTGTTTTTGAGATTTTGTTCCAGTTTTATTTTATACATTTAATAAAACTTTAACAACTTTTATTATGAAAACAATGGTTAAAACCTTAGTTACACCCCCATTTATGGAATAAAAATCTAATTACCAGTAAGTTATGCCTTATTTTTATTTCAAATTCTTTTGCGCAAACCGATGATTTTATTTGTGGTACTCCAGATGATTTTACGCCCGACCCTGAAAATGTTTACAGTAAATCCATTGATGTAAACTATTTAGCAACTTTTGAACCTGTTGTCCTTAACGTATTTTTTTGGGGAATTAATGATGATAATGGGGAAAGTACGAATAAGTTAACCGAACAAAAGGCATTAAAAGCAATCGCTACCCTTAACATGAAATTTAACGCATATAATATTTTCTTTAAATATACCGGTTTCGATTATATAAATTCCACTAGATTTTATATTATACATCGTTTCAATGAAGATAGTGAGGGACCAAATGAGTCTTCACTTTCTGACTTTACTATCTTTTTAGCTCAAAACCCGGAATACATGAAAAGCGATGCATTAAACTATCATATCCCGCGATCTACAATTGGCTTTGCAGGTGCAGGGTATAAGTCTCAATTAAGAACTGTTGTCAATTCTTTTTCTTTTAATGACCCAAATGGTAGAGTGGTTAATCATGAACTAGGACACGTTTTCAATTTAGACCACACTTTCCTTGGTTGGGAAAACGAAAATTTTTGTGAACATGTTACCAGAGATCCGGAAGACCCTAACTTTAATGCAGATGACAAAGGTGATAAAGTTGTAGATACCGCTGCTATGCCGGATTTTTTAAATGAAAGGTGCAGAGAGCTTGACATGCCGGTGAATGAAGTGTGTCCGGTTGAGCTACGTTATTTTTATTTAAATGAAGGAGATTGCACTTATTTTAACCCTAATGGTTTTGATTGTAGTGACCCTCCCGCTCCCTACCAGATATCCACTGAAGATGTTAGAAATCTTATGGCTTATACCCTAGGAAGTTGTGGCTTTGATTTAACCACAGGACAAGGCGTACGTATGCGTGAATACATAAATGATCAACCCAGCCTTTACGCACCCATTACTAACACCATAAGTTCCTTATATGAACCCTACAAAGGAGATTATTATCTTGCTGGTCCATTGCCAGACGATTTTAAACCGGCACTGTTTCAACCTGGTTTTAGCTATATGTTTAAAGATTGTTGTTGTGGGTATCCACAACCTTCCGACTTTGAGGACACCTCTTTTACCGTTGGACCTCATGTTGTAAAATTTGTAGATAAAACCGAAACTGTTTATGAAAGTATAACGCATCCTAACCATGCTGCCTTTAAAATTTTACAACTACCAACTATAGTTCCTGAATATAGAAAATGCTATGACAATTGGAATAAAGCACCCATTGGCGGTACCGTAATAAAATTTAACGATAATGTTTTTAATAATAACATTACCCTGACCCAAAAAGATTCCACCGGCATCAATAATCCTAATTTAATTCAAAACCTTCCAAGTGGTTTGTATAAAATAGAAAAAAACTATGAGGATGGTGCCATACAAGAATCTGTAATTTTTAAAGAAAACAATTAACTGCAACACTACTTCAAGGTTTACTGCTTTATCGGCGGTAAACCTTGTTTGATTATCTATAAAATTATGAAAATAGTTCTCATTTTACTCACTTCCTTTTTATGTTCCTATGCCGGGTTTTCCCAATTTGGACCACAACAAATTATTTCTGAAATACCTTCTTCCTTATCCTTTAGAGTTTGTAGTGCTGACCTTGATGGTGATGGTGACAACGATATATTGACCGTATCGGTTGCAGATCAAACGGTAGCTTGGTATGAAAATCTTGATGGCTTGGGAAACTTTAGCACTGGGCATGTTCTAATTTCAAACTTGATAGACGTTAGATCTGCAATTGCGACAGATATAGATAATGACGGTGATTTAGATGTTATTGCTGCTTCTGGAACTCAAAATATTATTTGGTTTAAAAACTTAGATGGCTTGGGTGCTTTTGGATCGCAACATCTAATTTCAGCCCAGGCAAACGCAACTTCTATTTTTGCAACCGACGTGGATGGCAATGGCACTATGGACATTATATCTGGTTCTTTTAGCAATAACACTGTTGCTTGGTATGTCAACGATGGGCTAGGCAATTTTGGTGTGCCACAAATTATATCTACAAATGCAATGTCTGTAAATCAAGTATATGCAGCAGATATAGACGGCGATGGTGACATGGATATTGTTGCAGCAATTTCAGGCACTGGCACTGTAGCTTGGTATGAAAACATTGATGGTCTTGGTAATTTTAGTGCCGAAAACGTAATTAGGATACTTTCTGGTGGTGTGACTTCTATTTTTGCAGCAGATTTAGATGGCGATGGCGATATAGATGTTTTATCTGCCTCTCAAGCTGGTGAAGAAATTGCTTGGTATGAAAATTTAGACGGTTTAGGAAATTTTAGCTCTGAAAATATTATTATTGTTGGTATGGGCTCTATGAATAGAGTTTATGCAGCAGACCTCAATAACGATGGTGATATGGATGTAATTTCCTCTTCTCCTAACAATTTTGGAAACAGTTATATTGCTTGGTATGAAAATCTGGATGGGTTAGGAAGTTTTAGCTCTCCAAATACAATTACCACAGAAGTTGATGGCCCAAGAGATGTCCTCGCTACAGATATAGATAATGATGGCGATCTAGATGTGGTTTACGCATCAGCTTCCCCAACCGATGATAAATTTGCTTGGCACGAAAATTTTACCATTTTAAGTATTCCAGAATATAATAATACAAATCTAGTGGTTTACCCTAATCCCACACGTTATACTTTAAGTATAAAAACAACAAAATTTAATATACAAAAAGTAGAAATACTTGATTTATTGGGTAAAAGTATAGGCACCACTAATTCAAATTTTGAAAATATAAATACCTCAAAACTTAGAAGTGGTATCTATATTTTAAAAATTTATACGGATAATGGTGTGTTTACAAAAAAATTAAGCAAAATTTAATTTAAAAATTCTCCGACCCTTTGGTCGGGCCTGCCGGCAGGCAGGGTTTCCAATTTACCCCTCCTTGCGCCACCGCACGCTGTCGCAGAAGCTTTAGCGTAGGCGCCTAAAGCTTTAGCGCACGCGGTTGGAGTGGTCGGAACAGCCTTTTTCGGCAGTTCCAGGTGAGGAAAAATAAAAAATTAGTATTATACTATTGTTATTTTAACAAAGCCTTCTTCATTTTGGGAAGGCTTTTTTTGTACTTTTATTTCTATTAAAAATAAAAATGTTATGAAAAAAATTGTCCTTCTCTATCCAGTTGTTTTATTATTTGTTCTATCTGCTTCTTGTCAAAACAATTCCCAACAAAAAAATATAAAGCAAGAAACCTCAAAACAAGAAACTCCTTTACAAACCAAAGAAGAAAACGGATTGCACAAAGCCTATTTTGCCAGTGGTTGCTTTTGGTGTGTAGAAGCTATTTTTGAAAGCATTTATGGCGTGCAAGAAGCTATTTCCGGGTACTCTGGAGGCACCGTTGAAAAGCCTACTTATGAAGCCAGCAACACCGGAAAAACCGGACATGCCGAAGCAAACGAAATTATTTATGATCCAAACCTAGTCAGTTTTTCCACCTTAGTGGACGTATATTTCGGTTCGCAAAACATAACTCAAGTAAATGGTCAAGGCCCTGATAACGGCTCGCAATACCGCTCCATTATTTTTTATCAAAATGAGGAAGAAAAGCAAATAATTGAAAGCAAAATAGCCACTTTAAATGCAAATTTGGGCGATGATCGAGTAGCGGCTGAAGTACTTCCTTTTCAGAAATTTTGGATAGCTGAAGCCTACCATCAAAACTACAAAAGAAATAACCCTACCAATGCATACATTCAAAATGTTTCCATACCAAGACTAAATCGATTTAAAAGTAAGTTTCCTCAACTACTAAAAGAAAATAACTAGTTGCACTAAAACTATTTTTAAAAGACTTCTTTATCTAAAATGTTAAAATAAAGTTATTTTTTAACATTTTAAATAAATTAATTGCAATTACTTACTCATTCCGTTAATACTTGGTTAAATATAACATATTTAAAAGGCAATGGTTTTATCTTTATTCTTTACTAACTAATACACACATATATTATGAGAGATTTAATTTGGCTAATTGTGGTAATTCTAGTTATAGGATGGCTTGTAGGTTATTTCAGCTTTGGCGATTCTGTTGGACCCCTAATTCACATTTTATTGGTTTTGGCTGTCATCGGTATTTTGTTCCGTTTATTCAGCGGAAGGAGACTTTAATGGTTTATTAATACTTTAAAAAAACTTATGAAACGTACACTTTTTAGTTTTCTGCTAGTGGCTATGGTTGCATGTACCATTACAAGTTGCAGAGAAAAAACCCCGGGTGAAAAAATAGAAGATGGCATGGAAGATGTTGGCGATGGCATTGAAGATGCTGTTGACGATGTGGTAAACTAACTTTCATTTTTAAAACTAAGAACCCTTTCTGAAATTAGAAAGGGTTTTTTTTTGACATAATCTTATATAATAATTCCTATCAAAAAACAATAGAAACATTTATTTTTCTCACAATTTTAGCCCATCTCCTTTGGAGAGGGGTTGGGGTGAGGACAAGCAAAAAAACTCCATAAAATCTTGAATCTAAAAATATAATTAAAAAGGTTTAGATCAAGATTAACATTTTTTAAAGGAACATCCATAAAGAATTGAACTTTTGTATATTTACAAAAAAGATTCAACAATGAAAAAAACTTTTTTCCTCCTCGTTTTTTTGTTAACACTCCTGGCGTGTAAAGAAAATCCAAAACAAGAAACCACCACTGATACACTAGTACAAAACACTCCACAAAAAATAGCAACTGCGCACGGATTAGAGCAATGGAACAACGTGACACAAATGAAATTTACTTTCAATGTAGATCGCGGTGAAAATCATTACGAACGTTCTTGGATTTGGAATCCAAAAACAAAGAACATTACACTCATTACTGCCGAAGACACTTTAACATACAACCAAAACACCATGGACAGTATCGCTTTAAAGACGGATGTTAATTTTATCAATGACAAATTCTGGCTTCTTGCTCCTCTTAATCTAGCTTGGGACGAGGGTTTCACTTTTGACGAAAAAGATAGTGTAACAGCACCTATCAGCAAAAAAAATGTAAAACAACTCACCATTACCTACGGGGATGAAGGCGGTTATACACCAGGTGATGCCTATGATTTCTTTTATAACAACAACTTACAAATAGAAGAGTGGATTT
This sequence comes from Flavobacteriaceae bacterium CG2_30_34_30, assembly GCA_001873105.1. Classification (GTDB taxonomy): domain Bacteria; phylum Bacteroidota; class Bacteroidia; order Flavobacteriales; family Flavobacteriaceae; genus Planktosalinus. The sequence continues at coordinate 41,456 of MNYN01000062.1, forward strand.
TTAGAAAAGGAAACGATTCCTTACCCACAATGGTTACCACTTGGGAAGACTATAAAGATTTTAATGGCATAAAAATAGCCACAAAACACCAAAATCCGGAAGGCACTTTTTCCTTATATTTTACAAACATTGAAGTAGAAAAAAAATAATGAATACTACCCAATACAAAGCCACATTAGCATACGCTTTAGAACAAGACAAGCAAGATCTATTGCGTCGCTTTCGTAAAAAATTTCACATTCCAAAAGACGTCAATGGCAAGGAACTTGTTTATCTCTGTGGAAATTCATTAGGTTTACAACCCAAAAAAACACAATCATACATTCAAGAGGAATTGAACGAATGGGCAAATTTAGGGGTTGAAGGCCATACCGAAGCCAAACATCCTTGGATGCCTTATCATGAACTTTTATCGAAAAGTATGGCAAAAATTGTTGGGGCAAAGCCATCAGAAGTGGTTGTGATGAACACATTAACCACCAACTTACATTTGGCAATGGTTTCGTTTTATCAACCTACAACAACCAAATATAAAATAGTTATAGAAAGTGATGCCTTCCCTTCAGATAAATATGCGGTGGAGTCGCAACTTAAATTCCACAACCTAAATCCTAAAAAAAGCTTGATTTTTTGGAAGCCAAGACAAGGAGAAGATTTATGCCGTTTAGAAGATTTAGAAACTATTTTAGAAGAACATGGTAATTCTATTGCTCTACTTTTAATTGGAACTACAAATTATTATACCGGACAGTCCTTTCCTATTCAAAAAATAACAGAACTTGGTCATAAACACGACTGCATAGTTGGTTTCGATTTGGCACATGGGGTGGGAAACATCCAACCCAATCTGCACGAAAGTGGCGCCGACTTTGCTGTTTGGTGTACCTACAAATACTTAAATAGCGGTCCTGGAAGTTTGGGTGGATTGTTTGTTCATGAAAAACATGCCAATAACACCAATCTTAATCGATTTGCCGGATGGTGGGGACACAACAAAAAAACACGATTTAATATGCGTCAAGAATTTGATGCCATTCCGGGAGCTGAAGGTTGGCAATTGAGCAATCCTCCTATTCTTTCTATGGCCGCTATTCGCGCTTCCCTAGCTGTTTTTGAAGAGGCAGGATTTGAAAATGTGATTGAAAAATCAAAAAAACTCACTGGTTATTTAGAATTTTTATTACAAAATCTTCAGGATAGCAGAATTAAAATTATTACACCTACAAACCCAAAAGAAAGAGGCTGCCAGCTTTCAATCGCAGTAAAAAATGCGGACAAAAGTTTACATACCAAACTAATCAAAACAGGAGTAATAAGTGATTGGCGAGAGCCAGATGTTATTCGTGTTGCCCCTGCACCACTTTACAATTCCTTTGAAGATGCGTTTTTAATGGTAGAACGATTGAAAGAATGCTTACAATAGAAAAGAGAAAAGAGAGAAAAGAATAGAGTGGAAATATTTACTGCTTTGTTCTAGATTTCTTACATACATAAAATTATGACTAAAAAAGAAAACATACTCATTATAGGCGCCGGACTATGTGGCTCTTTGCTTGCCCTTCGCATGGCGCAACGAGGTTATCAGGTGCAACTTTTAGAAAAAAGACCAGATTTACGAAAAGTGAATATTGGTGCTGGAAGATCCATTAATTTAGCTTTTTCAGACCGTGGAATCAAAGGAATGAGATTAGTAGGCCTAGAGGAATCTGTTAAAAAACATTGCATCCCAATGTTGGGAAGAATGATACACGACAAAGAGGGAAACACCTTTTTAAGTGCGTATAGTGGAAGAGAAAAGGAATTCATCAACTCTATTTCTAGAACAAGTCTTAACGCATTACTGCTTGACGAAGCCGAAAAAATGCCTAACGTTACAATTCTTTTTAACCACAGTTGTATCAAAGTAGATTTAGAGCACGCATCGGCTACTTTTTTTGACGAAAATCACAAAAAAGAAATAATTTTTCAAGGCGATATCATTATTGGTGCCGACGGAGCAGGCTCTGTGCTTAGAAAAAGCATGTTTTTACACCGAAAATTTCTCTTCAGCTTTTCGCAAAATTTTCTTACTCACGGCTATAAAGAACTGTCTTTTCCGGCTACAAAAGAAGGCAATTTTGCAACGGGAAAAGGAGCACTTCACATTTGGCCTAGAGGAGAAAATATGGTAATTGCACTTCCTAATAAGGATGGAAGTTTCACCGTTACTTTATTTTTATCCTACAGGGAAGGCGAATATAATTTTGACAATCTCACCACACCGAAACGCGTTACTGAATATTTCCAAAAAGAATACCCCGATGCTCTAGCTTTAATGCCCAATTTGGAAACTGAATTTTTCCAAAACCCTGTAGGTGCTTTGGGTACTGTAAAATGCTACCCTTGGAGCAGTTATGGCAAAACCCTTTTGATTGGAGATGCAGCCCACGCCGTTGTTCCATTTTATGGACAAGGCATGAACGCTTCTTTTGAAGATGTAGTCGTTTTTGATGCAATTTTAGAAAAACACCAAGGCAACTGGCATAAGGTCTTTACAGAATATGAAAAAGCCCGTAAAAAAGATACCGATGCCATAGCAGATTTGGCGTTAGATAACTTCCATGAAATGAAAGAACACACAGCAAGTGCTATTTTTCAGGAAAAACGTAAATTAGAAACCACTTTTGAAAAGGAATTTCCATTAGAGTATTATTCAAAATATTCCTTGGTAACCTTTCAAGAAGACATTCCTTATTCTGAAGCAATGCGACTGGGAAGGGCGCAAGACAAAGCTATCATCAACCTCATTGCAGATGGAAAAATAAGAGCAGACCATTCCCACAGGGAAATATTGGATTTGGTAAAAAAAGAAACTGAAGCCATTTTGCACGATGATGCAGTTGTAAAAAACTTAATGTAAAAAAAGAAAATGACAAACCAAAATATAGCAAAAATACTGGATGATGCAGCAAAAAATGCGAAAGCAGTGCCACAAATGGCCGCGGCAAATAAGATAACCCTTGCTAACGCTTATGCTATTCAAAGACAATCTATTGCCTTAAGAGAGCAACGTGGCGAAAAAATTACAGGGTATAAAATGGGATTTACCAGCAAAGCCAAAATGGAACAAATGGGTGTCCACGATTTGATTTGGGGAATTTTAACCGATGCCATGAAAATTAAAGAAAATGAAACTGTTGACTTAAAACGATGGATTCACCCACGAGCGGAGCCAGAGATAGCTTTTCGCGTAAGCAAAAATATAGAATATCCATTGACCCTTGATGAACTTCCAAAATATGTGGATGCCATGGCACCCGCAATTGAAATAATCGATTCCCGATATGAAAATTTTAAATTCTCTTTAGAAGATGTGGTGGCAGACAATTGCTCTTCCACCGGCTATGTTATCGGTGCTTGGCAAAATCTTCATGCAGAAATAAAAAATTTAAAAATGGATCTTCTCATCAATCA